>NZ_JCAKFQ010000031.1:0-36519 GCF_059509875.1 Halomonas sp. LMYGS-3
TCAGCCTGGGCGAACGAGATCTGCTTCATCGGATGGCTCTGTCAGACGGTGGCGGGATGGTCAGATTCTACCCCGCCGGAGCCGAACAGGCAGCTGCGTCGGGATTTGTGCAGCGTTTCCCTAGTGACGAAGGCGGCTTTTGGTACTCTTTCCGCACAGGCGGACTCGACGAACCTGACAACCAGAGACTTATTAATAGCCATGAAAACAAAGACCCAATAATCTATCTTCTTGGCTTATCGCCTGGCCGTTATTTCCCTCTTTGGCCTTGCTTCATCGATGGCATCGACCTACGTTTAGAAAGATGTCACATCAGCATGGAAAACAGCATAGGCAACGATAAAAAAATTGCGGAAGCAACTGCCACCTATCAACCTTACCCAGTCGAAAAGCGGTATATTATTCAAGAGGTCAAAAGTCGAGTCCATCAAGCCGAATTTCGAGCCCGAGCAATGCAGGCTTATTCTAATCGCTGCGCAATGACGGGCCTTCCAGTTCTACAGTTACTCGAGGCTGCTCATATCATCCCAGATAGTCATGAAGCTAGCACGACTGAGATAAGAAATGGAATTTCCCTGAGCCGCCTTCACCATCGCGCCTACGATGCTGGTTTGATTGGAATTGACCCTGACTATCGACTCCACTTGAGAGAGGAGTTAATACTCCCCAAAGGCGGCCTCTTACTGGAGAGCATCAAAAAGTTAAAGGGCCAACGGCTCAAGGTACCTCGGAACCCTCAGAACAAGCCGGATAGAGATTCTTTGGCTATCCGCTACGAACAGTTCCTTAAATGCTAATTCTGCTCACTTCTCCCGCGGCACCCGCCCCATCAGGTAGAACTCCTCGTTGGGCGGGGTGCCGGCGAGGGTGACCAGGCGGTTGGACATACCGAAGAAGGCGGCGATGGCGCCGATGTCCCAGATGTCGTCGAGGGTGAAGCCGGCCTCGAGTAGCCGGGCCTGCCAGTCGTCGGTGAGCTCGCCGACCTCCAGGCCGCTGTGGAAGGCGAAGTCGAGCATCACCCGGTGGCGGTCGCTCAGGTCGGCGACGCGGTGGTTGACGGCGACCTGGTCGGCGAGCAGCGGGTCCTTGCTGTAGATGCGCACCAGGGCGCCGTGGGCGACCACGCAGTAGAGGCAGCGGTTGCGGGCACTGGTGGCCACCACGATCATCTCCTTCTCGGCCTTGGTCAGGGTGTCCGACTCGCGCTCCATCAGGGCGTCGTGGTAGGCGAAGAAGGCGCGGAACTCGGCCGGGCGATGGGCCAGCATCAGGAAGACGTTGGGCACGAAGCCGGCCTTCTCCTGCACCGCCAGCATGGCGTCACGGACATCCTCGGGGAGGTCCTGGATCGACTCGGGGATCGGGAAACGGCTGATGGGGGCGGACATGGCGGCTCCTGGCGTGTTGTGGTGGGGACATTCACGGCTTTCGACAGTTAACGTCAACGTCAATCATTTGTCCACGCACCCGCCCCGCCTCGTTCAGGTACCGGCCACCAGGGAGTGGGCCACGACACGATTGCGATCCCGCCCCTTGGCCGCATACATCGCACGATCCGCCTCGTGGTAGAGGGCCTGGGCATCGGACACCCTCGCGAAATCCTGGCAGGCGACCAGGCCGAAGGACGCCGTGACCACCCCATGACTCGATCCTTCATGAGGAATGGCCAGGTCCTGCAGGGCCCCGCGTAACTGCTCCACCGCCTGGTGGCCGGCCTCCAGCGAATCCGCTTCCAGCAGCAGACCGAACTCCTCGCCGCCCAGGCGGAACAGCCGGTCGCCGGCGCGCCGGAAGTGCGCCTGGAGCAGGGTGGCGACCTGCTCCAGCACTTCGTCGCCCGCCTGGTGGCCGTAGGTGTCGTTGTAGGGCTTGAAGGCATCGATATCCATCACCGCGAACAGCAACGGTCGGCCACTGCGGCGGCGGCGCTGCAGCTCCTCGTCGACCAGTTCCCGGAACTGGCGGCGGTTGAGCAGCCCGGTGAGCGGGTCGGTCCGCGCCATGACCTTGAGCTGCCGGTTGGCCTGCTCCAGCTCCCGGGTTCGCTGCCGCACCTGCTCCTCGAGGCGTTGATTGATCGAGCGCTGCATTTCGTGGGTGGCGCGTTCGGCAGCGAGCTTCTCGTTCTTGAGCTGGTTGATCTTCCAGGCCAGCCCCAGGGCCAGCAGCAGGAACTCGAGCCCCGAGCCCGCCTGGACGGCATACTCGGTAATGACGTTGTAGGGCAGCACCCCGGCCACCCGCAGGAAATAGAGCGAGACGCCGACCAGCAGCACGCTCCACGCCACCAGGAAGATCCTGGCCAGGGTGTCACCGAGCCAGCTACGCCAGGCCACGACACCGAGCAGCAGCGTGGAGAGCACGATGGCCGCGGGAATCATCAGGCGAAAGATCGGCGCATAGTGCCCCAGCAGTGCCGGCAGGGCACTCAACAGGCACAGGCCGGCCAGCCCGTAGAACACGCGGGTCAGCCGGGGAGCATGCCGACGCAAATTGAGGTAGCTGTCGGTGAAGATGGCGAGGGTGATGGTGAACAGGCCGATGTTCAGCGGCACCATCTGGTTGTTGAACGTCGGCAGGGTCGGCCACCAGTACTGGAACGCGAAGCCCCGGGCGGTGAACATCAGCACGAAGAAGGTGCCGAGGTAGGCCACATAGTGCAACAGGGCGCGCTCGCGGGTGGCGACATAGAGCAGCAGGTTGTAGATGAGCAGCGCCAGCAGCGCCCCGAAGTAGATACTGAAGGCCATCAGCTCGCGCTGGGCCTTCTCGAGAAAGCCGGCATCGTCCATCAGGTAGAGGGGCGTGGCGTCATACAGCCCGTCGTGGGTGTCCAGCCGCAGGATCACCCGGCGCACCTCGCCGGGTGGCAGGTCGATCGGTAGCACGAAGGTACGATGCGCCACCGGGCGCGAGTCGAAAGCGCGGCGGTTGCCGGTCTGCCACGCCTGCACCACTTCCCCCCGCTCGTCCACCACCCAGGCATCCAGGTAGTCGTGCAGCGGCATGGCCAGCTCCAGCAGCCGGCGCTTGGGCTCGCTGGAGGCGTTCGCCAGGTCGGCCCGCAGCCACCAGGCCGACGACGAGAAGCTGAAATTGAGGGTGTCCTGTTCGGAGGCCTGCCAGGGCAGCCGGTCGTGGCCGGCGAGCAGCGACTCGATGTCGAGCTCGCGACTGGGGTCCTCGAGCACCGCCACCCGCGGCCCGAGGTTGAGCTCGCCCGGCATCCCGGTGACCTCGATGGCGGCCTGGGCCGGCAGCGCCAGCAGGCAGAGCAGGGCCAGCAGCCAACGTAGCTGGGTGGCCACCGGCGAGAGTGGCGAGACGAGACGACGAGTCAAATGAGCTCCGACATCGTATCCATACGATGCCTGAACTTTACCAGTTTTATCGAGCGGTCAGGCGGACATCGTCAACGCAAGGCACAATCGCGTGCCGCCGGGGAGGCCAGCGGCCCCAGGTCGGTATCCTTCTGGATACCGGATCCCACCTTACATGCGGCGGAAGACGCTTCATCAGCGTCGCCTGGCACACTGCTGCGGCTATTCCGTGAATCCAGGAGACAAATGGTTCGGGCCACGCTCCGTCGAATCCTCGATGTCGGCGATCGCTTGTCGTATCTGCTCCAGGACAACGGTCGTGGCCATGGGGAGGGGGCGGTCGGCGGCCACACAGAGCGAAAGGTCGGACTTGATATGCTTCTTGTCGGCCAGCGCCTTGAACACCAGCTCCCCTCTCTCCAGTTCCCTGGCAATGTCCAGCCGGGTCAGGAAAGCGATGCCCAGGCCCGAGCGGGCCAGTGACTTGATCGACAGGATCCGGTTGCAGTGTGCTATCGGAGCCAGCTCGAGGTCCGTGCTCTCGATGAGTCGCTGCAAGGTGGAGCCGGCGAACATTTCCGAGTCCGGCTGTATGACCGGAAACTCGTTGCAATCACGCAGCCTTACCGATTCCTTGCTTGCCAAGGGGTGCGAGGGCGAAACCACCGCACCGAATGCCAGGGCCACCTTCTCGACGAAGCTCACCTTGCGGGTCAGGGGTGGGTTCATGCAGATACCGAAATCCGCGTCTCCGATCGTGACCTGTTCGAGAATGGTGGATGTGACCCCGGTCATGATGATGAAGCGGATCCTGGGGAAGCGTTGGCTGAAATGGTGCAGCACCATCGGCAAGACCCTGTCGGTCATGGACTCGATGGTTGCAATACGAATCTCTGCGCAACCAGCACCCTTGATATCACTCAGGTACTCCAGAAGTTGCCGTTCATCTCGCTGCCATTGCCGTATCTTGTAGAGAATAATCTCCCCTGCGGGGGAAAGCCTCATTCCCCGAGGAAGCCGCTCGAAGAGTGGTACACCGAGTTCATCCTCGAGCCTCAATATTTGTCGATTGACAGCAGAGGCGGCTACGTGGAGGTGGTCAGCGGCTTTGCGCAGCGAGCCTTGGCGGGCAACTTCTTCGAAATAGCGCAGCGCGGGCAGCAGTAGCGGCATGTTTATGTCTCTTCAGATAGGGCTTGTTTCCTGATTGATCTCGAGAGCCGCTGTTGGCAAGGCAGCTGGTTGCCAGCCTTGAGTATACGACTACGCTTTGTCTGATTGCTGTCGCCCTCTCTGTCACGCAACACATGCCACACAACACCTGCCATGACCTTATACATGGAGAGGTCGACAGCCAGGCATCACTCTGCACGCAGGCGAATCAGGGGACCACACCAGCCGATTACCGTAGCCATATCAGCAACAGTGCGAGCTAAAAATTATGATAGACGAGTACGGTCGGGAAGGCTAGCTTGAGAGTTGTCAACAAAAAAGTGCCACATCCCCATGGATAACTTGGTGCATTATTCCCATCCGACACTGAGTTTGTGCAATAAAATCAATGTCGAAGGTGAACATGATGATAAAGAAACGATTTTCAGCCGTGGCCTCAATTTCTGTGCTCCTTGTCGTGTCGGGCGCAGTTGCCGTCTCCTCCAATAATCTGGCTCACGCACAGAACAAGGAGGTCCGTGTGGCACAGACATGGGTCCCCAATATCGAATATGCCGGACTCTGGCTGGCTATCGAGAAGGGCTACTTCGATGAGGAGGGGCTGAGTGTCGAATATATTCCTGGGGGTCCGAACGCCGCCAGACCCGAGGTCGTGGTTTCCTCCGGAAATGCCGAAATTGGCTATACGAACTGGATTCCCTTTCTCGATGCCGTAGAGCGTGACAACGACTTCGTGATGCTGGCTGCCACACTGCCTATCTCCCCGTTGGGTATCATCTCGCTACCGGATAAACCCATCCTGAATGCCGAGGACATGGTTGGCTCCCGCATCCTGGCCCAGCGCGCCACCGAACGGGAAACTGTGGATGCCACCTTTGCCCTGAATGGGATAGAGGCGGAATGGGAGCCCGTGCCCACCGGCTTCTCTCCCGAACCGCTGCTGGCCGGAGATGGTCATGGCTATACCGCTTTCGAGACCAATCAGGTCATCACCCTCGAGATGATGGGCCTGGTGCGTGACGAGGACTTTCATTTTGTCCGCTTCAACGATCTTGGCTTTATCTCATCCAATGGGGTGCTTTTCACCACGAGAGAGTATCTGGAAGAGGAACGTGAGAGCGTCATCGGCTTCCTGCGCGCCCTGACGCGTGGCTGGATGGAGAATGAACAGGATCCCAGCGCTGCCGTCGAGCTGGCCGTCAATGACTTCGGTGCCGACCTGGGCCTGGACCCCAAGCAGCAGAGAAGGCAGAACGAGATTCAGATCGAGCTCATGCGTCCAGCCGACAACCCGAACCATCTCTTGCTGACCCTTGACAAGGCGGTGATCTCCGGCCCCATGTATGACGCGGCCAGGGCCTCCGGGCGAGAGAACCTGCCCGATGTCGAGCAAATTGTGGATACCACGATCATGCAGGAAGTACACGAGAGCCTCGACTGAGTGGTCGGGGGATATGCCGGCATGCAGTTTTCGGGTGCTCCCATACTCCCAAACATCGAGATGGAGTGATGGTATCACCAGACGACGGATCTCGACGGGCCAGACCTTGTGGCGAGTTCAATACGGTGGAGGCCGAGAAGTCCAATGATATATCTAGGGGATGTCGTCAAGAAATTTCCGAGCGACGGTTCCGGTAACGAGCTGGTGGCACTGGATGGTGTGTCGCTGCATCTCGACGAGAGTGAGTTTGTGGCATTGATCGGCCCATCCGGCTGTGGGAAGAGCACCGTGCTGCGCCTGATGGCGAGCCTGGAAACACCCACATCCGGGAGCGTGAAGATCAACAGTCGCGCCCCGGAAGAGCTCGTCAAGCAACATGCACTGGGTGTGGCATTCCAGGATCATGCGCTGCTGCCCTGGCTCACAGTTTATCAGAATATTGCCTTGCCCTACCGCTTGTCGGGCCAACCGGTGGACAAGGCACGCGTGGAGATGCTGATCGAGCTGGTGCGTTTGTCGGGCTTCGAGAACAGCCGTCCCGGGCAACTCTCGGGGGGCATGCGCCAGCGAGCCGCGATCGCCCGTGCACTGGTACTGAAGCCGCAGGTCCTGTTACTGGATGAACCCTTTGGCGCCCTTGATGCCGTGACACGGCGCCATATGAATATCGAACTACAACGTATCTGGTCCGAACACCAGCATACCACTCTACTTGTGACGCATTCCGTCGAGGAGGCCCTGTTCCTGGCCGATCGGGTCGTAGTCATGAGCGGCAGGCCGGGGAGAATTCTTCGGGAAGTCAGGGTTCCCTTCCCGCGGCCACGAACGCCCGAGGTGATTCGCACGCAAGCCTTCCATGAGCTGGCCAACGAGCTCACCGAATCGCTTATTCCCCAGGAAAGTGTTGCCTCAGAGGCAGGGAGATGAAAATGACGATGGAGCGGCTTCAGTCAATATTCCTGGGCACCATGGGACTGATGCTCCTGCTGGTGGCCTGGGAGATCATTGGCCATTATCAACTTGCCGGCATCACCTGGCCCGCACTGAGCGATGTATTGTCGCTGTTGTTTGATCCTGCTCGTCGAGGCCTGTTCGAGCGTGCCTTGACATCCACACTTGCCTCCGCCTCCCAGGGCTATCTCATTGGTAGCATCATGGGTATGGGGCTTGCAGTCATTGCCCACTTGAGCCTGCCACTCAGGCCTGGCATCGAGCGCTTCTCGGCATTTCTCAACGCCATTCCCCCCATCGCCCTCGGGCCGGTGTTCCTGGTCCTTCTCAGCCGGGATGCCACGCCAGTGGGGATCGCTGCCATCAATGTCTTCTTCATCGTCTTCGTATCGATGAACTCCGGTCTTCGTACCATATCCAGGAGCCACATGGACCTGTTTTCTGTAGTCGGGGCCAGCTCGGCTCAACGGCTGATGAGACTGGAGCTTCCTGCAGCCATTCCCGTTGTCGTCAGCGGACTCAAGCTTGCGGTACCGGTTGCGCTCATCGGCACTATCATCGGTGAATGGTTCGGAGCGACACGCGGCCTGGGAGTCCTGATCGTCAATGCCATGCAGAACTTTCAGATTCCATTGCTGTGGAGTGCGGTCCTGCTCGTTACTTGCTTGTCATTGATGCTTTATCTGGCCCTGTCTGTTCTGGAACGACACGTATACAAGCGCTTTCGCTGATCAATACCCAACAGAAGGGGAATGACATGATAGCGGGTGAACAACTAAAGAGAGCAGAGATGAGTAGATCGACTGCCCTGTGGAGTTGGATATCGGGTCACATCATCAAGGTTCTTGTCGGCTACTGGCCAATTGCCCTGCTTTTCCTTCTCTGGCAAGCATGGGTGATGGCAATGTCCTATAGCTCCATTGTCATGCCGCCTCCTACGGCAGTGATAATGGATATTGTCACGAGCTCCAACATCTATCTTCATCATACCTTTATTACTCTATCCACGGCGCTGTTGGGGCTGGTGGGCGGCATGCTACTGGGGGGCATCCTGGCATCGGTGGCCTGGTCATCGAAAGTGGCATCGGGGCTATTGACGCCAGTCACCGTCATGTTCAGCTCGGTTCCCGTCGTCGCCTTGATCCCCATCATTGCTCGACTACTAGGGTATGATGCTTCGACCGTGATTGCCGTGGCCGTTATCATTACCTTCTTCCCCTCCTTCGTGTTCATGACGGCGGGGCTCAGGGCTCTACCCAGTGGTGCCCATGGGTTGTTCCACGTTCTGGGAGCGTCACGCTGGTCATACTTCCGGCACCTGGCACTACCCTCCGCCATGCCGAGCTTCGCCGTCGCACTGAGGCTGGCATCTGCACAGGCCATACTGGCCGCCATGGTGGCCGAGTTCCTGATGGGAACCTCCGGCCTCGGCTACCTGTTCGCCATCACACTGGCCGATTTCAGCACCGAGCGGGCCTTCGCGGCGAGTCTGGTCACCACCTTCGTTTCATTGGCGCTCTTCCTGATAGCTTCACGGATCGAAGTTCGCATCAAGGAACGGTTTTCTTGATGGCCTTTCGGAAACTGTTCGGCCGGTTACAGATTTCATTTTACAAGCAGGATACCAAATACTCGACAAAGTATTGTTCTAATTCTTCCGATCTGTTTTCAGGTTAACATTGTGAAGCTGGCAAACCCTTTCGCTCGAAAGGTTACGGCATGACGCTTTCAAGGAGTATCAGGCATGAGAAGAGGTGACGTTCGGCGCCCCAGGAAAGGTATGGAGATACAGCCTTCATCATTTGCGGACGACACCCTGCTGCTGGCACCCGAAGAAGTCCTGCTTCCGGGGGGCATTTCGAGAGACCAGGCGGTACTGGTGTCGAATGGGCGATTTACGGAGGTCGACGCCCTGGATTCCCTGTGTGAGCAATACCCTGACCTCAAACCAGTCTCAATGCCCGGCTACCTGATGATGCCCGGCTTTGTCGATACTCATCATCATCTGTCACAGTCCATGGGCAAATCCCTGGTGTTCGGAGAGCCCTCCGAGATATACAAGCGGATATGGGTTCCGCTGGAAGCCAACCTCGACTCATCGGTCTTGTACTTGTCTGCCAAGTTGGCTTCCCTTGAAGCCCTGCGCGGCGGCTTCACCAGCGTGGTCGATGCGGGTTGTCGTTCCTCACAGGATTGCGGGGTCATCGCTGACGCTGCGCAGCATACCGGCCTGCGCTGTGTGCTCGGGCTGATCTGCAATGATCTGTCCGGAGCCGCCAACGTTGCCGACCTCGAAAACATTCAAGCCGTTGCAGAACAGCATCTGAGCCGTTGGCAAGGGCACGACCTGATCAAGGCGTCCCTGGCGGTTTCAATTCCGGAAGTGGCTAGTGATGCCATGCTGCATTATGTCTCGGCGATATGTGCCGAAGCCGGTACGATCTTTCAGACACATGCCAACGAACACCTGCAGGCGGTGGAGCGCTCCCTGGTGGCACGAGGCGAGCGACCCATCGAGCATCTGGCATCGGTCGGTGCCCTCGGCCCACAGGCGTTACTTGCCCATGCGTCGCTGGTGACGCCCAGAGAGCTGAACCTCCTGCGGGATAGCGATACCGCCGTGGCCTATAACCCCGTCGCCAGTGTCTGGAAAGGCAATGCCGTGGCCCCCGCCCTGCAGATGTCGGAACTCGGCATTCGCTTCGGCCTGGGGACGGACGGGACGCGTAGTGACGCCTTTCGCCTCCTGGATGCAGCGGAAAGCAGCCAACGGCTGGCATTTGGGTTGGCCATCGGCGACTCATCCTGCGGTGGTGGCTGGTTGTGGCTGGAGCACGCCACGCGAGGCGCAGCCGATGTTGCCGGGCTGAGTGACGTGACCGGTGCGATCGCTCCAGGCCTGGCGGCCGACTTCCTGCTGGTTGACATCGATGTGCCGGAAATGACCCCCAGTTGGGACCGCCAGTGGGAACTGGTGCGCTATGCCGGCCGTGAGCAGATCAAGGCCGTCTTCACCAATGGTCGACTTCGCCTCTGGGAAGGGTGGCCACTGGACTGGGATGGCCCGGCGCTGGTCAACAAGGTTCGCGAAGCGGCCACGCGGGCCGTGGCTAGGGCTCCCATCTCCCGGGTTCACCCCACCTCGGCCGAGCATCGGGAACGGCGGGAACAGCATGGGGCTGTCCCCCGTGACGGTGCCGACGGCACCTTGCTGCCCCAGGAGCTGCACTGGTCATGAATGAAGGGGATATCCTTGCCTTCATTGTGATCGCCCTGGCCACCTGCGCCGCCGCCTTCATCCAGGGGGTGGTGGGCATCGGCTTTGCCCTGATTGTCGCGCCGGTCATGGGGCTGTTCAGGCCCGACCTGCTGCCCGTCGCGCTGCTGCTGTTGATGCTGCCCCTGAATCTCTATGTCGCCGGGCGGGAGCGTACCGACATTGACTGGAAAGGTGTGGGCTATGTGAGCCTCGGCCGGCTGCCGGGGACGCTGCTGGGCCTCTTGATCCTGTCGCTGGTCTCGTCCCAGGGCCTGAATCAGCTTGTCGGCGGCTTCACCGTGCTGGCGGTGCTGGGTGCTTTCTTCTTGCCCCCCTTCCAGCCCAGAAAGGGAGTGTGCGGGTCCGCCGGAGCGGTAACGGGAATCAGCGAGACCGCCACCGGCGTGGGCGGCCCCCCCCTGGCACTGCTCTATCAACACAAGCCAGGCCCGGTGCTGCGCTCCACGGTCGCAACCTGCTTCCTGATCGGCGAGGTACTGTCGTTGGTACTGCTGGTCTTTACGGGGTACTTTTATGCCCATCAGCTGTTATGGGTTGCCACCCTCTTGCCCGCCCTTGTGATCGGTGGACTGACCAGCCGTTACCTGCACTACCGCCTCGACAGGGGCGTAATGCGCATGGGGGTGTTGATCTTTTCACTGGCTTCAGGCGTCTATTTGCTGCTGTTCAAGTGATCCGGGAACGTCATGAGTCGGACAGATGCCGGCAGCTCCTGGAGCCGATCATCGTGCCTCCCGATACAAGGCCCCGCCCCTCTCGAGGCGAGGCCGCGTTTCACGCTCTTGCCGGTATCAGTGCAGCGAGATGGTGCTGTTGATGCCGCTGGAGACGTTCTCCGGCTCGAACCAGCGGGCGGTGACGGTCTTGGTCTGGGTCCAGAACTGGATCGCCTGCTTGCCGTTGGGGCAGGTTACCGAGCACTACCCTATCAGGTAGAACTCCTCCTTGGGCGGGGTATCGGCGAGGGTGACCAGGCGGTTGGACATGCCGAAGAAGTCGGCGCGGCGCCGATGTCCCAGATGTCGTCGAGGGTGAAGCCGACCGCAAACAGCGCTCCTGCCATTCGTCGGAGAACTCGCCCATCGTCAGTCCCGAGAGGAAGGCGAAGTTGAGTATCACCCGATGGCGCTCGCTGAGCGGTGCAACCCGGTGGTTGACGGCAACCTTGTCGGCGAGCAGTGGGGCCTTGCTGTGATGGGACAATATCAGCGCCGACGGACGCACCCCAGCCACCAAGCTTGTTGAGGCCCTGCCTATCACGACTTTTCCTGGACCTGACACCACACCGTCGCAAACAGCGCCCGAGAGGTCGCAAATGGGCTGCGCAGACGAAGAGAAATAAGGGACTGTTAAAAAACTAACAATGACCGGAGTCTCTCGATGACCGTTTCATCCCCCGTCTCAGCGATCCGCCACACACGTTCCCGACTTTCACTATCTGGACTCGGTCTCGCCATGTGCCTTGGGATCACCACCTCCGCCCAAGCGGACACGCGCTTGGATTTTTCCAACGAATACAACGCCAATTCGATCCATGCCCAAGGCGATGCCCATTTCATCGAACAGGTCAGGGAACTCACCGATGGCGAGGTCGACATCACGTTGCATACCGGTGGCGCCTTGGGCTTCAAGTCAGGCGACCACTTCTATGCCGTAGCCGACAATGCCGTGCAGATCGCCGATACCCTTTCGGGCACCATGAGCGGCATTGACCCCATCTTCCTGCTCTCCTCGCTTCCGTTCCTGGTCGATGGAGTCGACGAAGCTCGCCAACTGTACGAGATCGCACGCCCCTACTACGACGAAGTGTTCGAAGACAACGACCAGGTCCTGCTCTATGCCTCGCCCTGGCCGGCCAGCGGCATCTGGTCACGTGAAGCCGTCACCTCTAGCGAAAACCTGCAAAACTTGAAGATCCGCACTTTCGACCGCAGCGGCACCGAAACCCTGCGCAATGCCGGGGCAGCTCCAGTCAGCCTGTCTTGGGCCGATGTGGTTCCGCAACTGGCCACCGGTGGCATCAACGCCGTACTCACTTCCGCCGAGGCCGGCGCCAATGCCAGCTTCTGGGAGCACCAACAGCACTTCAGCGGCATTCAATACGCCATACCGCTTAACATGGTGCACATGAATCGCAAAGCCTTCGAGTCACTTTCGGAGGATCAGCAAGAAGCCCTGCTCGAAGCCGCTCGCCGCACAGATGAACACAACTGGCAGGCAGTACGCGAACGCACCCAAAGCAACTACGCCACTCTCGACGAGCAAGGGGTAACGGTCCACGACCCCATCTCCACGGATTTCCAGCAGTCGCTGGCGGATGCCGCGAGCCCGGTTGTCAGTGGCTGGCAGAACACCATGGGCAAGCGTGGTCAGGTGATTCTCGATGCCTTCCATAACGGGCAAACCCCATGATCGGTTTGTTAGCCACCCTATCGCGAGGCTTGAACCGCCTCGCGGCAGGGGTCGCGATTCTGCTGATCCTGTACATGTTCGGGCATATCATTCTCGAGATCGTGCTGCGACTGTTCGGTCACTCGACATTCATCCTCGATGAATACATCGGGTACGCCGTTGCCGCCATGACTTTTCTTGGCCTGCCCTATGTCCTGGAGAAAGGTGGGCTGATTCGAGTCGCGCTGGTCCTCGACCGGCTGCCCAAGAAATGGCACTGGCCCCTGGAGTTGCTGATCGCCGCGACTAGCTTCGCGGCGTTCGCCTGGCTGTCACTATTCTGGTGGCACAACGTAGCTCGCAGCTTTCAGCGCGGTATCACTAGCGACACACTGTCCGAAACGCCGTTATGGATCCCCGAGGGCATTGTCCTGCTAGGCCTTTGGCTGCTGTGCTTCACGCTGGCGGTCCGTAGCCTGAGACTTGTAACCGAGCGGTCGCGCCATACCCACCCGACACAACAAGACTGAGGAATTACCGACAATGGACATGGTATGGATCGCCGTTGGCGTGGCAGCATTGTTGATAACGGTGCTGGCCATGGGTACATGGGTCTTCGCAGCCTTGGTGATTGCCGCCATGAGCTCGCTGTGGTGGCTGGGAGATTTCGACCTCGACCGTATTGGACTGATTTTCTCACGGATTCTCTACCGCGCTGGCAACAGTTGGGAGCTTTCCGCAATTCCGCTCTTCATCCTGATGGGTGAGCTGATTTTCCGCTCCAACGTCTCCGAACGACTGTTCAAGGGACTGACACCACTCACACGCCCTTTCCCCGGTGGTGTGCTGCACACCAACGTGTTCGGCTGCGCGCTGTTTGCTGCCGTCAGTGGATCCAGCGCTGCTACCACAGCCACCATCGGCAAGATCACCACTCGGGAACTCGCCAGCCGTGGCTACGACCGCAACCTGTCGATAGGCTCTTTGGCCGGAGCAGGTAGCCTGGGGCTGTTGATTCCCCCCTCCATCGTGATGATCGTCTATGGCGTCCAGGCAGAAGTCTCGATCAGCAAACTGTTCATGGCCGGTGTAATCCCGGGCCTGCTGATCGCCCTTCTGTATAGCGGTTTCATCATGCTGCGCAGTATACTGCAGCCCCAACTCTCTCCCCGGCAGTCGGGGGGAGAGATCGGAATCTGGCAGGCCCTGACGTTGTTGACCCCAGTGGTAGCCCTGATCACTATCGTCATAGGCTCGATCTATTCAGGAATTGCCACGCCATCGGAAGCCGCCGCAGTTGGCGTAGCCGCCACTCTGGGCCTACTCGCCCTGGAACGCCAACTCACCCTGTCTCTGCTGTTCGACGCCCTCAAAGGTACCCTAGTCAGCGCCACCATGGTCTGCAGCCTGCTGGTCACCGCCATGCTGCTCTCCACGGCCATGGGCTACCTGCACTTACCCAGGGAGTTGGCTGCCTGGATCGCCGCTCAACAGTTCACGCCCATGGTCTTGCTCATGGCATTGGCAATCTTCTACATTGTTCTGGGACTGTTTCTCGATGGCATCTCGATCACCGTGATGAGCCTGCCCATTACCCTGCCCATCGTCATCCTGGCAGGCTTCGACCCACTGTGGTTCGGTGTCTTCCTGGTGATCATGGTGGAGCTCGGGCAGATAACTCCACCCGTCGGCTTCAACCTGTTCGTGCTCCAGGGGATGACAGGCGAGAGCATTGGCAGAGTCGCTTGGGCTTCGGCGCCCTTCTTCCTACTGATGTGCCTGGCCGCAGCGTTGATCAGCGTATGGCCAAGTATTGCCCTGTGGCTACCCACACTGCTTGCCGGCTGAAAGCGGACCACCATTGCGCGGTTAGCCGCGCGATGGTCTTCTCTCCCAATAGCCCGCCTACGTCTTGTCAATTTCCTGAAATGTCTTGCGGAAACGCCCAGCAGAGATATCGAACAGCTGGTGAAAACAGCGACGAAAGTGAGAAATACTGACAAAGCCGGTGGCAACCGCGACTTCGGCAATGGGCTTATTGGTTTGCTGGAGTAACTGTCGAGCATGGGTCAGGCGCAACTCCAGGTAGTACCGAGAAGGACTGGCACTGACATGGTGACAGAATAGGCGCTCTAGTTGACGCCTGGAAATCCCTACACATTCGGCGACTTCCGCGATGGA
This sequence comes from Halomonas sp. LMYGS-3, assembly GCF_059509875.1. NCBI lineage: Bacteria > Pseudomonadati > Pseudomonadota > Gammaproteobacteria > Oceanospirillales > Halomonadaceae > Halomonas > Halomonas sp. LMYGS-3. The sequence goes on from NZ_JCAKFQ010000031.1 coordinate 14,741, forward strand.
AAATGGCTCCTCGATATTGTTTCGCATCAATTGCAGCGCAGTCTTCAAGGGTTCCGGCAAGGTGGGATTTCGATCGACACTGAAGACCGAGACGTCGATGACTTCCGCCATCTTGTCACAGCTCAACACCTCCTCGATGGCGATGGCGAACTCCTTGCCGCAATCGTTCCTGACCACTTCGAGCATCATGTTCAAGGAACTGCTTGCACCAGCACAGCTAACGCGATCCCGGTCAAGCACATAGCTATTGTTGGAGATCACCACATTCGGAAAATCTTCCATCATCATCGCCCGACCATCCGGATGATAGGCGCACTCGTAGCCATCGAGTAACCCAGCCTCGGCAAGGAAGTAAGCACCGTTCCATAAACCGCCGAGCACCACTCCAGCATTATTCGCGATTCTCAGCTTGGTACGCATGTCGGGATTGGCACGCGGTTGCACGCGGAAACCGCCACACAGGATGAGGATATCCAACTGACGCTCGTCAAGCTGGGACAACTGGCAATCGACTGAAATATCGATGCCAAGATCGGAAAGCACCGTATCGCTTCCATTGCCAACCACCAATACTTCATAGACAGTGGTCGGGCGCATCAGATTGGCAGTCACAAGAGCATCGACAGCTCCAGTAAAGGCCATCATAGAGAAGTTCTCCAACAGCAGGAAAGCAACACGCTTCACTTGGGAAGCTGGCTGCAAATTAGCTCCAGTTTCGAGGAACGCCATATTCTTGTTCTTTAACAAACTCGAAAAATTATCCCCCATCACTACCTCTTTTTTCATATAAAGGAGAGATTTATATCCAAGGCCATAGTCAATCGAATTTTAAATATTATTGAGAATCATTGACCAGATCCGCTGCGTGACTTTCCATCATGCTCCAGCTCCCACACCCGATCAAGTAACCACCTCCTTTCCTTCACTGCCCTTTCGTACCAGGACCAGCCCATCCCTCTGCAATAAGGGCATCAGTCATCATAAATTATAATATACTAATTAAAAACATATTACATCAATAATTACTAAAATAATGACATGCCAGCTTCACTCGCAATGTCGCTAGTCGGCACTCCGATGTCGCAAACAGCCCCCTGCGATGGAAGGCTCTACCTCAAGATGAAGAAACCCACCTTCGCTCAGAGAGGCATCAAATGAAAAATTACAATAGCAAAAAAACTGGCGTCCAACATGATCATGGTTGGCTTGATGACAGCGGCAGGAAGTGTGAATGCAGATGCCATCACCCTGAAATTCCATAGTGGACTCTCGCAATCCAGGCCCGAAGCCGAGCATCTCGAAAGATTCGCCAATCTGGTCGACGAAAAATCAGGTGGAGATTTGAAGATCGAAGTTTACCATGCTGGCGCTCTTGGACTGAAAGAAGCCGATATACTTCGTACTCTGCAACGTGGCATGGTAGATATGGCGCTGTTATATGGCGAATACTACACACGTGACGCACCCGCCCTAGCATCGGTTTATGCCCAAGGAGCGATTACCGAAGCGGAACAGCACCTCGACATCCTCCCCGTCATCAAGGAAATGTACGACGACGGCTTTTCAAAGTGGAATATTCATACAGTTGGCGGCGTAGTGGCTCCTATCTTCGATGTTGGCCTGCACTGTAAAGAGCCAGTCAACTCCCTTGATGATCTGCAAGGAAAGAAGGTACGCGTCTGGTCACGACATTTGGTTGATACCTTCGATACACTCGGCATCTCCGCACAAGTGATTCCCCAGAATGACATGTATATGGCACTACAGACGGGGGTCGTGGATTGCGCCTACTATCTCTCCACGGTAGCCAAAACCGTCTCGCTGCAGGAAGTCACGGAATATGAGTCATACCTGCATCCCTGGGCCGCTGCACCGTGGATATTCGGCATCAGTGAAAGGGCCTTGGGAAGGCTCGATGACAACCAGCGGCAGGCCCTCGAGGAAGCGGGACAAGAGATATGGCAAGTGACACGCGAGCTCGCCGTCGATCCCGAGCGTGAGACATTGGCACGGGAGGAGCGCGAATCGCTAGGTATTACCGTCCTGCCACAATTCTCCGAAGCGGACGTCGACACCTTCGTCACAGCGGCCTGGAGCACCTGGAAGACCATGGCCGAAAACGCCGGGGACGACGGAATACGTTATTACAACACCGTCACCCAGGCACTGTCCGAATAAAAACCCGGGACTTCCCGAATCGCAATATGAAAGGAGTCGGCAATGATGGCCGACTCCTTCCTCTCTTGTGGGTGGGCAATATCAATGATGCAAAAAGTCAATCTCCTGATCGAGAGAACGACATACGGATCCTTCATTCTCGGCGTGATCGGTGGTGTGATCATGACGGGACTCATTTTCGTCAGTACGCTCATGCGCTATCTCGGTGGCCGCCCCTTGCGGTTTTCCGATGAACTGGCCGGCCTGCTCTTCCTGTCGCTGACTTTCTTGTGCCTGCCTTATGTACTAGACAAGGGTCGCCATATCCGCATCGAAATCCTCATCAACCTGGTACCTGCCTCGATGGCACGGATCATGGATCTTGTCGGCACCATGACGCTGATCGTGTTCTGCGTAATCTTTGCTTATGAAGCCTGGGATTTCATGGAATTCTCGTACACCATCAACTCACGGGCTGACATCAGCGGCATCCTTTTGTGGCCGTGGATGGCAATCATGCCATTCTCCATGCTGCTTTGCTTACTGGTGCAACTACGGCATGGAATACGTCAACCAATCGCAGAAAAATCACCGACTGAGGATGCAATCTGATGAGCTGGCTACTTCTCAGCGGAAGTCTGATCGTTTTTCTATCGAGTGGAGCAATCCTAGGCGCGGCCCTTGGTCTCACCGGGATGTTCCTGCTCTATTTTCAGGCTAACGGCGCTACACCGCTCGCCATCAACGCCACATGGAACATGCTCACCGACTTCACGCTCAGCGCCGTGCCGCTGTTCATCTTCCTCGGTGAGATTCTCCTGGCCAGTGGTGTGTCCAAGAGGGTCTACAACGGCCTGACACCGCTTTTCGCACGAATTCCTGGGCAACTACTGCATACCAATATTGCCGTATGCACTCTCTTCGGTGCTGTCAGCGGTTCCAGTACCTCCACCGCGGCGGCGATAGGTTCGGTAGGCTACCCTGAGCTCAAGGGGCGCGGTTACAAACCCAGTGTGGTGGTGGGCACCCTGGCCGCCGGAGGTACGCTGGGACTGCTCATTCCTCCCAGCCTGGCGCTTATCATCTACGGCGCCACCCAGAATGTGTCTATCGGTAAGCTCTTCATAGCTGGCATGCTGCCAGGGCTGCTGATCGCTGCCGCGTTCTCGCTATGGATCATGATCCGCTCCAACATCGGCGAGGCAGTGACTCCGACGTCAAAAGACAAAATCATCTGGGCTGACATTCGCCATGGGATATTGGAGATCTGGCCGCTTCCGATCCTCATCTTTTTCGTACTCGGCACCATCTACCTAGGCATTGCCACCCCCACAGAGTCCGCTGCACTTGGCGTGGTCGCCAGTATCGTGCTCGGGATGACATGGGGAGACCTGACGCTGCAACGACTTTGGCAAGCCTTCAAGCACGCTTCACTGATGTTCGCAGCTATCGGCATGATCCTGATAGGCACGGTGATTCTCTCGCAAGCCGTCAGCCTGCTGGGCATCCCGCGTGCTGCTGTCGATGCGATCGGGGGCTTCGGCCTGGGGCCCTACGGCATCCTGCTGATGATCGTCATCGTCTATATCGTGCTCGGGTGCTTCTTCGACGGCATTTCGCTATTGCTGATGACACTGCCCATCACCTTCCCGATGATAACTAGCCTGGGCTTCGATCCCATCTGGTTCGGCATCATCGTCACACTGCTGATCGAGATCGGCATGATTACGCCCCCCGTAGGGCTCAACCTCTTCGTGCTATCGTCAATCTCGAATAACGATGTCGACCTGACCGCTGCAGCGAAGGCATCCTTCCCTTACTGGATGATTCTGCTAGGGGCGGTAGGACTTTTCACAGCCTTCCCAGGCATCATCCTATGGATAACTGATTGGGTATAATCCATTTATCAGCGTATTAACAACAAGGGGAACCGCATACTGACTGATAGTCAGTCGGCCATCGGCCGGCCGAGTTCATTTCGGACATATCGCGGCCCCGCCTCTCTCGAGACGGGGCCGCGTTTCACGCTCTTGCCGGTATCAGTGCAGCGAGATGGTGCTGTTGATGCCGCTGGAGACGTTCTCCGGCTCGAACCAGCGGGCGGTGACGGTCTTGGTCTGGGTCCAGAACTGGATCGCCTGCTTGCCGTTGGGGCCCAGGTCACCGAGCTTGGAGCCGCGCGAGCCGGTGAAGCTGAAGTAGGCCACCGGCACCGGGATCGGCACGTTGATGCCGACCTGGCCGACGTCGATGTCGGTCTCGAAGCGGCGCGCCACCCAGCCGGAGTTGGTGAAGATCGAGGTGCCGTTGCCGTTGGGGTTGGCATTGATGAACTCGATCGCCTCGTCCAGGGTGTCGGCGCTGACCACGCACAGCACCGGGCCGAAGATCTCCTCGCGATAGATGGTCATCTCCGGCTTGACGTCGGCGAACACGGTCGCGCCGACGAAGTTGCCGTCCGGGTAGCCTTCCACCTGACAACCGCGTCCGTCGAGCGCCAGGGTGGCGCCCTCCTGCTCGCCGATACCGATCAGGCGCTCCACGCGCTCCTTCGCCGCCGGTGAGACCAGCGGGCCGAGGTCGGCGTCGCGCTGGGTGCCCGGGCCTACCTTCATGTTGCGGGCCCCCTCGACGATGTCCTCGAGCCAGGCCTGAGCCTCGCCCACCAGCACCACCACGGAGTTGGCCATACAGCGCTGGCCGGCGGCGCCGAAGGCGGAGCCCAGCAGGTTGTTGATGGCCTGGCTGCGGTTGGCGTCGGGCATGACCACGCAGTGGTTCTTGGCGCCCATCATCGACTGCATGCGCTTTCCGGCCTCGCTGGCACGGCGGTAGAGCTGGGTACCCACGTGAGTGGAGCCGATGAAGGAGAGCGCCTTGATGTCCGGGTGGTCGGCGATCTGGTTGGCCACGTCGGGGCCGCCGTGCACCACGTTGAGCACCCCGTCCGGCACGCCCGCCTCGTGGGCCAGCTCGACCAGACGCATGGTGGAGCTCGGGTCCTGCTCGGAGGGCTTGAGCACGAAGGTGTTGCCGGTGGCGATCGCCAGCGGGAACATGAAGCAGGGCAGCATGACCGGGAAGTTGAAGGCGGTGATGCCGGCGCCCACGCCCAGCGGCTGGTTGAGGGTGTAGACGTCCACCTCGTTGGCGGCGTTCTCGGCCAGCTCGCCGAGCTGCAGGGAAGTGATCGAGCAGGCGTGCTCCACCACTTCCAGGCCACGCCCCACCTCGCCTGCCGCATCGGGCAGGGTCTTGCCGTGCTCCTCGGTGATCAGGGCGGCCAGCTCCTCGGTGTGCTCGCGGATCAGCGCCTGGAACCTGAGCATGATGCGCTGGCGCTTGGCCAGGGGGGTCTTGCGCCACGCCTTGAAGGCCGCCTTGGCGCTGGCCACGGCGCGGTCGACCTCCTCGGCGGTGCAGAACGGCACCCGGGCGACTACCTCCTGGGTAGCGGGGTTGACCACGTCGCGCCACTCCTGGCTCTGGGACGGGACGGCCTGACCGTCGATATACATGGGAATCTCGCGAACGGACATGGTGGCGTGCTCCTCTCTCGTTGTCTGGTTGTTCGACACTGGAAGTCGACATTCGACTTAATGTGCATGCTGGCACGAAGCCTGATGATATTGAGTCTATCCAGACGTAGGATGGCGTGACAACGGGCATCCGGGCACATTGCCTGTGCACCAATGCACAAAAGAGCGCCTCAAGGAGAACGACGATGCTGGACTGGCAGGACATCCAGATCTTCCTGGAAGTGGCGCGCAGCCAGCGCCTCACCGACGCCGCCCGGCGCCTGGGACTGGATCACTCCACCCTGTCGCGGCGCACCCGGCGCTTCGAGCAGACGCTCAACACCCAGCTCTTCGAGCGTAGCACCCACGGCTACCAGTTGACCGAGGCGGGCCAGCAACTGCTCGCCCACGCCGAGGAGATGGCCCGCCACGCCGTGGAGGCCGGCGAGAGCCTCACCGACCAGAACCACCGGATCGGCGGCCAGATCCGCCTGGGGGTGACCGAGGGCTTCGGCACCTGGGTGATCGCCCCGCTGCTCAGCGCCTTCTGCGAGCGTCACCCCGGGGTGACCCTGGACCTGCTGGCACTGCCCCGGGTGGTCAATCTGAGCCGCCACGAGGCGGACCTGGCCATCACCGTGGAGCGCCCGGTGAGCCCGGGCCTGGTGATCTCGCGGCTCTGCGACTACCGGCTGCGGCTCTACGGCAGCCGCGACTACCTGGCCCGCCACGGCACCCCGGCGCGGCTCGCCGACCTGGGCCGGCACCGGCTGATCGGCTATGTCGACGACCTGATCTTCAGCGAGCAGCTCAGCTACCTGGAGCCGCTGCTCGACCCGGCGGTGGTCGGCACCCCACCCCATTTCGCCATGCGCAGCACCAGCATCACCACCCAGCACACCGCCTGCCGCCACGGTGCGGGACTCGCCGTGCTGCCCTGCTTCATGGCGGAAACCACGGCAGAGCTGAGCAGGGTGCTCGATGACGAGGTGGTGATCGACCGCCAGTTCTGGATCACCGCCCGCCAGGAGCAGCGCCGCCTGGCCCGGGTGCGGCTGCTGTGGGACTTCCTGCGCGAGGCGCTCGACGCCAACCGTGCCTTCCTGATGGGTAGCACCGGGGCGCTGGCGTTGCCGACCCCCTGACGCCCTCGCCCCCCGAGTCTCGGGTCGATAAAGGCTGACTATCGAGTCGGTGGATATTCCCGCTTTGTGCTAATAGAAACCGGTGATTAGCTTATAAGGCAACGACGAGGAGCCCGACCGTCAAGCGCCCGTATGGGCATGGTTGATTTGGCTCATTGTCCCATCGGAGCGTCATCGTCTATACACAGGTGACAGTTCCCTCAACGCAGCCAAGCTTGGAGAGCGAGATGGGTGATCAGCAGAACGCAGGCAAGTGTCCAGTCATGCACGGTGGCCAGACCGCCACGGGCCGTTCCAACATGGACTGGTGGCCGGAAGCCCTGAACCTGGACATCCTCCATCAGCATGACCGCAAGTCCGACCCGATGGGCGAGGACTTCAACTATCGCGACGAGGTCAGGAAGCTCGACTTCGACGCGCTCAAGCAGGACCTCCACGACCTGATGACCGACAGTCAGGCCTGGTGGCCGGCCGACTGGGGCCACTACGGCGGCCTGATGATCCGCATGTCCTGGCACGCGGCCGGCACCTACCGCATCGCCGACGGCCGCGGCGGCGGCGGTACCGGCAACCAGCGCTTCGCGCCGATCAGTTCCTGGCCCGACAACGCCAGCCTGGACAAGGCGCGCCGCCTGCTGTGGCCGATCAAGAAGAAGTACGGCAACAAGCTGAGCTGGGCCGACCTGATCATCCTGGCCGGCAACGAGGCCTACGAATCCATGGGCCTGAAGACCTTCGGCTTCTCCTTCGGCCGCGAGGACATCTGGCACCCCGAGAAGGACATCTACTGGGGCGCCGAGAAGGAGTGGCTGGCCCCCTCCGACGGGCGCTACGGCAGCGTCGACAAGCCCGACACCCTGGAGAACCCCCTGGCCGCGGTGCAGATGGGGCTGATCTACGTCAACCCGGAAGGCGTGAATGGCCAGCCGGATCCGCTCAAGACCGCCGAGCAGGTGCGCGAGACCTTCAAGCGGATGGCGATGAACGACGAGGAGACCGCGGCCCTGACCGCCGGTGGCCATACCGTGGGCAAGACCCACGGCAACGGTGATGCCACCGCGCTGGGCCCGGAACCCGAGGCGGCCGACGTCGAGGAGCAGGGCCTGGGCTGGAAGAACCCCAGCATGCAGGGCAAGGCCGCCAATGCGGTGACCTCCGGCATCGAAGGGGCCTGGACCAAGTACCCGACGAAGTTCGACATGGGCTACTTCGACATGCTGCTCGACCACGAGTGGGAGCTGAAGAAGAGCCCCGCCGGCGCCAATCAGTGGGAGCCCGTCGACATCAAGGAGGAGGACAAGCCGGTCGATGCCAGCGACCCCTCCCTTCGCCACAATCCCATCATGACCGATGCGGACATGGCGATGAAGATGGACCCCAGCTATCGGAAGTACATGGAGGCGTTCCGCAAGGACCCGGGCTACTTCCAGGATGCCTTCGCGCGGGCCTGGTTCAAGCTGCTCCACCGCGACCTGGGCCCCAAGTCCCGCTACATCGGTCCGGAAGCTCCCAGGGAGGACCTGATCTGGCAGGATCCGGTACCGGCCGGCAGCACCGACTACTCCGTCGAGGCGGTCAAGCAACGGATCGCCGAGAGCGGCCTCTCCATCGCCGAGATGGTCAGCACCGCCTGGGACAGCGCGCGCACCTTCCGCGGTTCCGACTTGCGCGGCGGCGCCAACGGCGCCCGTATTCGCCTGGCCCCGCAGAAGGACTGGGAAGGCAACGAGCCGCAGCGCCTGGCCAAGGTGCTGAAGGTGTACGAGAAGATCGCCGCCGACAGCGGCGCCAGCCTGGCCGACGTGATCGTGCTCGGCGGCAGCGTGGGCATCGAGAAGGCCGCCAAGGCCGCCGGCCACGACATCCTGGTGCCCTTCGCCCCGGGCCGCGGCGATGCCACCGACGAGATGACCGACGCCGAGTCCTTCCAGTACCTGGAGCCTCTGGCCGATGGCTTTCGCAACTGGCAGAAGAAGGAGTACGTGGTCAAGCCGGAGGAGATGCTGCTCGACCGCGCCCAGCTGATGGGGCTGACTGCGCCGGAGATGACCGTGCTGATCGGCGGCATGCGCGTGCTGGGCACCAACCACGGTGGCACCAAGCACGGGGTGCTCACCGACCGTGAAGGTCAGCTGACCAACGACTTCTTCGTCAACCTGACCGACATGGGCAACACCTGGAAGCCCGCGGGTAACAACCACTACGAGATCCACGATCGCAACAGCGACCAGGTGAAGTGGACCGCCAGCCGCATCGACCTGGTGCTCGGTTCCAACTCCATCCTGCGCTCCTACGCCGAGGTCTATGCTCAGGACGACAACCAGGAGAAGTTCGTCAAGGACTTCGTCAAGGCCTGGACCAAGGTGATGAACGCCGACCGCTTCGACCTCGCTGCCGGATAGCCTGATCGATAGAGAGGAGCTGTAGACGCTCGGGCGCTACCGACTCACGGTGGCGCCCGAGCGTCTTTTTCTATCTGCACCAGGCATGCGGAAGTGTCGGGCCGCCTGCCAGAGACGTCCTCATGGCGGGCAAGGGGTCTGAAGCCGAACGCATCAGCCCCTCAGATACCCGCTAACGGGTCGTCGCGATGGCCGCACAGGGGCAGATCCGGCCGCCGCACCGCCTCCGGCAGCTGGCGACGCAGGTCCTGCAGGGCGGAGCGCAGGCCCTCCTCGAGTACCGGGTGGTAATAGGGCAGCAACAGGGCATCGACGACGTTGACGCCCTGCTGGATCAGCCAGGCCAGCTGATGCCCCAGGTGTTCGGCGCCGCTGACCGCCATCTCGCCCCCCAGCAGGCGCCCGTCGCGATCAGCGTAGACGCGCAGCGGGCCGCCGAGGTCATCCAGGATGATGGCCCGGCCCAGCTTGCCGAAGTCGCTGCTGCCGATCAGGGCGTCCTCGGGCAGTTCCTTGAAGGCCAGCCCGACCCGGGCGAGCTGCGGTTCGGTGAAGACGATGGCCAGGGGCGTGCGGCGCGTCAGGCACTCGGCATCGGGGTTCAGGGCGTGGTAGGCGACCAGGCGTCCCTCGTCTGCGGCCTCGTGCATCAGCGGGATCACCCCGTTGACGTCGCCGGCGAAGTAGACCGAGGTATTGCCGGCGCGCAGCCGCCGGGGGTCCAGCTCGGGCAGGCCCTGGCGGCCCAGCGCCAGCCCCAGTGCCTCCAGGTGAAGGTCCGACACGCGGGGCTTGCGCCCCATGGCGGCCAGCACCGCATCCACCGTGACACTCTCCCCGCCGAAGCGGATCCGCACACCATCACCGCTCGGCTCGGGCTCCACCGCCTGGCCGGTATGCAGCCGCATGGACTTCGAGAGTGCCGTCAGGGCCGCGGCGTTGACCTCGGGGTCGGTCAAGCCGCCCACCTGGTCGTCCAGGCCGAAGGCGTGCACCTCCACGCCCAGCATCGCCAGCGCCTGGCCGAGCTCGGTACCGAGGGCACCGAGCCCCACCACGGCGAGCCGTCGAGGCAGGCGCGTCAGCTCGAAGAGGCTGTCGCTGGTCAGCAGGCGATCACCCAGTACCCGCCACGGGCCGGGCACGATGGGCTCGCTGCCGGTGGCGACGATGATGGCATCGGCGCTGAGCCGCTCGCCCTCCAGGTCCAGGGTGTCGGGGCCGACGAAACGGGCCCGGGCCTTGAGGTAACGCTCTCCCAGTTTCTCCACGGCGGCTGTCGGACCAGCGGCGAAGCGGTCGCGCAGCCGGCGCACCTCCGCCAGGATGGCGGCATCGTCGATCTGGCCGGGCGGAGCGGCGACGAAGCCCTCCCGCGCGAGACGGCGGGCGCCATCCACGTCCCGGGCCAGCTTGAGCAGGGCCTTGGAAGGCATGCAGCCGACCCGGGCACAGGTGGTCCCCAGCGGGCCAGGATCCACCAGCAGGATATCGTCGGTGACGCCGGAGGCCTCCTTGAAGGCGCTGAGCCCGGCGGTGCCGGCGCCGAGGATCACGATGCGTGCATGGCGGGTCATTGGTCGCTCCTCTCCCGTTCAGCTCCCGGTCCGGGATTCCAGGTAGTCCAGCAGCGCCTGGAGGCTGTGCATCCGGGCGTAATCGCTCTCGGGAATATCGACGCCCAGGCGCTGGTGCAGGGCGGTCAGCAGGTTCAGGGCGTCCATGGAATCGAGGTCGTACTCGTCGCGCAGCCGGGCCCGGTCATCGAGGTGGGTGATGTCGATGTCCGGGGCGATGGCCGAGAGCTCCTCGAGCACGATGGCACGCAGTTGGTCTCTGTTCACAGCGCCTCCGGGTGTTGCAGTTGGGCATCGATCTCGTTGAGGAACAGGGCGCCCAGGTGACCGTCGCAGACGCGATGATCGGCGGCCAGGCTGACGTCCACCGCCGGACGGATCGCCAGCATCTCGTCCACCGCCAGGGGGCGCCGGCGCACGGAGCCGAAGCCGATCATCGCCACCTGAGGCGGATGGATGACCCCGTAGACGGTGTCCACGCCGCGCTCGCCCAGCGCCGTCACGGTGGCCGTGGCACTGCCGAGCTCGGAGGCCCGCAGGCCGCCGCCGCGGGCGCGCTGCACCAGGTCCTGGAGGCGGCTCATCAGCGCCGGCAGGGCCAGCGCCGCGGTATCCCGCAGTGCCGGGGCGATCAAGCCGCCGCCGCGCAGGTGGATGGCCATGCCCAGGTCGACGCGCTCGGCGGGGTGGAAGCCCTGGTCGTCATAATGGCCGTTGAGGTCCGGATAACGCACCAGCGCCCGGGCGGTCGCCTTCATGAACAGCGCGGCCATCAGCAGGCGGGCCTCGGGCGGCCGGTCGCGGTTGTAGTCGGCGAGCCAGCGCTCGGCGGCCTGCAGGTCGAGGCTGGTGGCCAGGTAGTAGTGGGGAATCTCGCGCTTGGCGCGGCTCATGGTCGCGGCGATGGCCTGGCGCATCTCGTCGCGATCGAAGCCACCGTCGCGCCGGCGTTCGGGCCGGGGCTCGCCGCCGGCGGCCCGTTCGAGATCGCGCAGCACGATGGCGCCACCGGGTCCGCTGCCGCTTAGGGTATCCAGCGCCACGCCGAGTTCGCGCGCCCGTCGGCGCACCGCCGGCGAGGCTCTGGTCGGGCCACCTTCCGGGACAGGCGCGGGGCCTGGTGCTGGTGGCGACACTGGGGTGGGGAGCGGCTCCGGGGATGGGAGCGGCTCCACGGCCGGCTCGGGGGGGGCCGCCTCGGTGGCGGCAGGCTCCGTCATGGCAGCGGGAGTCTCGGTAACCACGTGATCGCCGCTGCCGATGCGGGCCAGGGGGGTGCCCACCGGCACCGTGGTGTCCGGCGCCACGTAGCACGCCTCGACCACGCCGCTCTCGAACACCTCCACGTCGATCGCCCCCTTGGCGGTCTCCACCACGGCGATGACCTGGCCCTTCTCCACCCGGTCGCCCGGCGTGACCCGCCACTCGACCAGGGTGCCCGCCTCCATGTCGGCCCCCAGCGAGGGCATCAGGAAATCGCTCATGGCGCGGCCCCCATGGCCCGGCGGGCCGCCGCCAGGATGTCCGCAACCTGGGGCAGCGCGGCGTTCTCCAGGTGCCGCGCATAGGGAATGGGGATCTCGTCGGTGCAGACCCGCTCGATGGGCGCATCCAGCGTCCAGAAAGCCTGTTCGGCGAGGATCGCGGCGATCTCGCCGGCCAGGCTGCCGGTCTTCCAGCCCTCGTCGACGATCACGGCGCGATGGGTGCGGCCGACCGACGCGATCAGCGTTGCCGTGTCGAGCGGGCGCAGCACGCGCAGGTCCACCACCTCGGCCTCGATGCCCTCCTCGGCCAGGGCCTCGGCCGCCTCCAGGGTCTTGGGCAGGCTGCCGCCATAGGTGATCAGGCTGAGGTCGCCCCCCGGGCGACGGATGGCGGCACGCTCGATGTCCACGCCCTGCGGGCGCGGTTCCAGCCGGCCTTCGCGGTTGTAGAGCAGCACGTGCTCGAAGATCAGCACCGGGTTGGGGTCCTGCAGCGCCGCCCAGAGCATGTAGCGCGCATCCTCCAGGGTGCCGGGGGCCAGTACCTTGAGCCCCGGCACGTGGGCGTACCAGTTCTCCAGGCTGTGGGAGTGCTGGGCGGCCACCTGGCGGCCGGCGCCGGTGGCCATGCGGATCACCAGGGGGACGGAAAACTCGCCGCCGGACATGTGTAGCAGGGTGGCCGCGGCGTTGACGATCTGGTCCATGGCCAGCAGGCTGAAATTCACCGTCATGATCTCGACGATGGGCCGCGCCTCGCCGAGCGCCGCGCCGATGCCGGCGCCGGTGAAGCCATTCTCCGACAGCGGGGTGTCGCGGATGCGCGCGGGGCCGAAGCGCTCCAGCAGGCCGCGGCTGACCGCGTAGCAGCCGCCATAGTGGCCGATGTCCTCGCCCATCAGGAAGACGCGCTCGTCGTGCTCCAGGGCCTCGATCAGGCCGAGCCGGATGGCCTCGCGGTAGCTGAGCTCCACGGGATCGGACTCGGCGGCGGGCGGCGGTGGCGGCGCGGCGCTCGCCTCTCGAGTGACATGCTCGAACCGGCTGGCCTCGGGCTCCCACTCCGCCGCCTCGGCGTAGGCCACGGCACGCTCGATCTCTGCGGCAATCTCGCCCTCCATGGCCTCCAGCTCGCCCTCGTGCAGGAGTCCCGAGTGCTGCATCCACTGCGACAGGCGCAGGATGGGGTCGCGCTGTTTCCACTCCTCCACCTCGGCCTTGTCCCGGTAGAGTTCCGGGTCGAACATCGAGTGGGCGCGGAAGCGGTAGGTGCGACACTCCAGGAAGCGCGGCCCGTCGCCGGCGCGCAGCGCCTCCAGCAGCCGCGCGCTGGCGGCCTCCACCCGGGCGATGTCCATGCCGTCGACGCTCTCGGCGGGCACGCCCAGCGCCTCGGCCTTGCGGTGGAGCTCCGTCTGGGCATGGGAATAACGCAGTGCCGTGCCCATGGCGTAGAGGTTGTTCTCGCAGACGAAGAGCACCGGCAGCCCCCACAGGGCGGCCAGGTTGAGGCTCTCGTGGAAGGCGCCCTCCGCCGCGGCGCCGTCGCCGAAGAAGCAGACGGTGACCCGGCGGCGCCCGGCGAGCTTGTCCGCCAGGGCCAGGCCGACCGCCAGCGGCAGGCCGCCGCCGACGATGGCGTTGCCGCCGACGAAGCGGGCGGCGGCGTCGAAGAGGTGCATGGAGCCGCCGCGCCCCCTGCTGCAGCCGGCTGCCTTGCCGTACATCTCGGCCATCACCCGCTCCATGGGGATGCGGTTGAGCAGCGCATGGCCGTGCTCCCGGTAGGTGGAGACCACGGCATCGTCGGGTTTCAGCCCGTGCATCACCCCGGTGCCCACGGCCTCTTCGCCGATATAGACATGCAGGAAGCCGCGGATCTTCTCCTGGGTGTAGAGCTCCACGCAGCGCTCCTCGAAGCGGCGGATGCGCAGCATCTGGTGCAGCAGGTCGTGCAGGTGCGCCCGGGACAGGCGCGGCTTGTCGGTCGAGGGCATGGTCATTCGTGGCCTCCTTCCAGCGTCGAGGTGTCGCCTTCCGGCAGCCCCAGCTCCCGGGCGCGCAACAGGCGACGCATGATCTTGCCGCTGCGCGTGGTGGGCAGCCGGTCGCGGAACTCCACCTGGCGGGGGGCCACGGCCGGGCCGAGACGCTTGCGCGCCAGCCCCAGGATCGCCTTGCGCAGCGCCTCGCCGGGCGCATGGCCCGGCTTGAGCGCCACGAAGGCCTTGACCGTCTCGCCGGCGACCTCGTCGGGGATGCCGATCACCCCGGCCTCGGCCACCGCGGGGTGCTCCATCAGCACGCTCTCCACCTCGAAGGGGCCGATCAGGTGCCCGGAGGACTTGATCACGTCGTCGGCGCGGCCGATGAACCAGAAGTAGCCCTCGGCGTCGCGGCGGGCCAGGTCGCCGGTGAGGTACCAGGCCCCGGCGAAGCACTGGCGGTAGCGCACCTCCTCGTGGAGGTAGCCGCGAAACATCGAGGGCCAGGGGGTCTTGAGCACCAGCTCGCCGGTCTCGTCCGGGTCCTCGATCAGCTCGATGCCGTCGGCCGTGCGCCGCGCCACGGCCGCCTCGATACCCGGCACGGGGCGCCCCATGGAACCTGGCTTGATCGGCATGCTGGCGAAGTTGGCGATCATGATTCCCCCGGTCTCGGTCTGCCACCAGTTGTCGTGGAACGGCAGCCCCAGGGTCTCCCGCCCCCAGTGGACGGCTTCCGGATTGAGCGGCTCGCCTACGCTTGCCAGGAAGCGCAGGCTCGAGAGGTCGTGCCGGTGGGCCAGCTCCGGCCCGGCCTTCATCAGCATGCGGATGGCCGTGGGCGCGGTGTACCAGACCGCCACCTGCTGGTCCTGGAGGATGCGGTACCAGCGCTCGGCATCGAACTCCTCCTCGTCCACCACCAGGGTCACGCCGTTGGTGAGCGGCGCGATGATGCCGTAGGAGGTGCCGGTGACCCAGCCGGGATCGGCGGTGCACCAGTAGATGTCCCCCGGATGCAGGTCCAGGGCGTACTGACCGGTGATGTGGTGGGCGACCACGGCCTCGTGGACATGGATGGCGCCCTTGGGCCGGCCCGTCGTGCCACTGGTGAAGTGCAGCAGCGCCGGGTCCTCCGCGGCCATGGGGCGGGTCAGGTAGTCCGGCGACTGGTCGCGCAGGGCCCGGTCCACCACCAGGGTCCCCGGCGGGGCCTCCTCCACCTCGCCGATCAGCAGCACCTGCTTCACCGAGGGCATCTCGTGGAGCCAGTCGGCCAGCTTGCGGCGATACAGACGCTCGGTGGTGACGATGGCCACGGGCGCGCCGATCTCCACCCGCGATCGGATCGGCTCCGGCCCGAAGGCGGAGAACAGCGGCGTGAAGACGCCGCCATGCTTCAGCGTGCCCAGGGCGGCGGCGTAGAGGTCGGGGATGCGGTGGGAGATGCCGTAGACGCCGTCGCCAGGCTTGAGTCCCAGCGCCGCCAGCAGATTGGCGAAGCGGTTGGTCCGCGCGGTGAGCTCCCGGTAACTGATGTCGACGGGATCGCCCTCACGGGGCAGGAAGCGGATGGCGGTCCGTTCCGCGGTAGGTGAGCCGAGGTGGCGGTCCAGGGCCGCATGGGCGATGTTGATGCCGCCGCCGGGCATGGCAGGCAGCCAGGTTCGGGCTTCGCGCCAGTTGAATGACGTCCGCGCGGCGTCATAATCGGGCAGGGTCGGGGACAGGGCGTCTCTGGCTTGCCTATCCAGGTCTAGCGGGCACATCGGACCTCTCCTCCTGCCCCCATGTCGGGGAGCGCGACGGCAGCCATGGAAGAAGCGTAGTGCGCTTGACCGGATCCTCACCTTGATGGCGGTCAAGAGATCTCGTCTTGGCGGGTAGGCAACGTCCTGTCATGCGAATCCGGCCCGCTACCGAACGCGTCAGTCCTCCTGGTCCAACCGGCGGATCAGCCTGTCCCGGTACTCGCCCCGCTCCAGCAACAAGCTCGGTTCCCGCCCTTGGATCCGCAACCGGCTGCGCAACAGGTTGAGCCTGGCGCAAGCCCGTTTCCGCTCCTCGCCATGGTCAAGGCGCGCAATCAGGCTCTCCACCTCGCGAACCTCGCGCACCAATTCCAGTTCCGGCGGCAGGAAGCCGGCGTTCTTGAGTAATCGATAGCCGGCCCGCAACTCCGGCGGGACCATGCTGTCGTCATCCAGCCGCAGCGGCTGGCCACGTCCCGGCAGGTGATCCAGGGCCCCGCTGTCGAGCGCCTGCTGGATATGGGCTTCCGCCAGTTGATCGATCAGGGGCATGTCCTTCCCTCCCACGCGGGTGGCCTTGAGTCCTCATCTGCCCCTTAGCCTATCCCAGCCGGCCGCCTCACATCAGGCCCAAGGACACCTCGATCAGGCGACCCCCGGCGAGGGTCTCCATCAGGTGGGCACCGGGCACGCTCGAGACCTCAATGCTCTCGAGGTGTGCTCCCCAGCGACAGCATGCGCGGCCTTCAGGTCACCTCCGAGCGCACCTGGAAGCGCGGCTCCAGGTACTCGCGGTGCTCCACCACCTCGCGGAAGTGGCGCGCCGCCTGCCAGACGTCCTCGTAGCTGAGGTAGAGGGGTGTGAAGCCGAAGCGCATCAGTCCCGGCTCGCGATAGTCGCCGATCACGCCGCGGGCGATCAGCGCCTGGACGATGGCATAGCCGTGTCCCGGGGCGAGGGAAGAGCCGTGATCCGGGGCGAGGGAAGAGCCGTGATCCGGGGCGATCAGCGCCACCTGGCTGCCGCGCTCCGCCGGCGGCGGGGTGGTATCGGCGATGCCCTCGGCCGCGAGCAGGTCGGCCAGGCAATCGCGGACGCCATTGCCCGCGCCTGGTTCAAGCTGCTGCATTGCGACATGGGGCCCAAGGCCCGCTACCTCGGCCCCGAGGTGCCGGAGGAAGATCTCATCTGGCAGGACCCGGTGCCGCCTGTCGATCATGAGCTGATCGATGACAAGGACATCGCCGCGCTCAAGCAGCAGATCCTGGACGCCGGCCTGTCCACCTCGGAGTTGGTCAAGACCGCCTGGGGGGCCGCCACCACCTTCCGCGGCTCCGATAACCGCGGCGGCGCCAATGGCGCGCGTATCCGCCTGGCCCCGCAGAAGGACTGGGAAGCGCACGAGCCGACCCAACTGAAGAAGGTGCTCGACACGCTGGAGAAGGTCCACAAGGCCTTCAATGACGCCCAGTCCGGCAACAAGAAGGTGTCACTCGCCCGCCTGATCGTGCTCGGTGGCAATGCCGCCATCGAACAGGCTGCGAAGCAGGCCGGACACGACATCGAGGTGCCCTTCCACCCGGGTCGCACCGACGCCACGGAAGAGCAGACGCATGCGGAGTCCTTCGAGTACCTCGAGCCGATCGCCGACGGTTTCCGCAACTACCTCAAGCAGCGCTACACCGTCCCGGCCGAGGAACTGCTGTTGGACCGGGCACAGCTTCTCAAGCTGACCGCACCCGAGATGACGGTACTCGTCGGCGGTATGCGCGTGCTGGGCACCAACCACGGTGGCACCAAGCACGAGGTGCTCACCGACCGTGAAGGTCAGCTGACCAACGACTTCTTCGTCAACCTGCTCGACATGGACACCGTGTGGAAGCCGACCACGGCCGATGACGACGTGCTCGAGGGTCGTGATCGCAGGACCGGTGAGGTGAAGTGGACCGGAACCCGGGTGGACCTGATCTTCGGGGCCAACTCCCAGCTCCGTGCCCTGGCGGAGGTCTATGCCCAGGACGACGCCCAGGAGAAGTTCGTCAAGGCCTGGACCAAGGTGATGAACGCCGACCGCTTCGACCTGGCCTAAGGTCAGTCGGAAGCCACGGCGCCCTCCCCCTGGAAAGACAGCCGCGCCCGAAGGGGCGCGACTTTCTTTTCGGCTCAGGCGCGCAGCATCACCACCAGGACCAGCAGCGGGCAGATCACGCGGATATACCAGGGCCAGATCTTCCAGAACAGGGTGTGCTCGATCTCCGGCGCCCCCTGGCGCAGCTCCCGGAGCTTGGCGTTGCGGGACAGCAGCCAGCCCACATAGAGGCAGACCAGGGCCCCCACCAGCGGCATGCTGTAGCTGATGGTCAGGGTGATGGCCCAGTCAAACAGCGGCTCGAAGTAGGCCAGGATCAGGCTGGCGATGGCGAAGGTCACCCCCGCCATCAGCCAGGTGGCCGGGCGCCGGCGGATCATGTCGGTCTCCTCCAGGGTGGAGACCGGCACCTCCAGCACCGGGAACATGGAGGTCAGGGCGGCGATGGCCAGCAGCACGAAGAAGATCAATTCCAGGCCCAGCCCCAGCGACCCCATGGCCTCGAACAGGGCGGGCATTACCATGAACAGCAGGGTCGCCGAGCTCTGCAGCTCGCCGGCCTCGTTGAACACCTCCACCCCCAGGCCATGGGCCACGAACATGGCCGGAATGATCAGCAGGCCGGCGACGAAGGCCACGCCCATATCGATCAGCATCACCTGGGCGCCGACCCTGGGCAGGTTGGCCTTGCGGCTCAGGTAGGAGCCGTAGACCACCATGGCGCCGACGCCGATGGAGAGCGAGAAGAAGGCCTGGCCCATGGCATCCAGCAGCAGCTGCCCATCGATCCGCGACAGGTCGGGTACCAGGTAGGTCTTCACCCCCTCACCGGCGCCGGGGAAGCTCAGCATCACCACGATCAGCACCAGCATCATCACCAGCAGCAGCGGCATCAGCCGCTTGGTCCAGCGCTCGATGCCCTGGTTCACCCCGGCCAGCACCACCGCCGCAGTGATCAACATGGCCACCAGGGTCAGGCTCCAGTCGCGCCAGAAGCTCCCCTCGGCGAGCCAGGCTGCGGCCCCATCGAGGCCCAGCAGCCGGGCCAGGGCCAACAGGGCATGGCCCACCAGCCAGCCGGTGACGATGGCGTAGAAGGCCTGTCCCAGGCAGGCGGCCGCGAGCGCCAGGCCCCCGACGCCCTGGCCGAGGCACCGCGGCAGGCCGCGCCCGCCCACCTGCCCCATGGCATTGATGATGCCGCTCTGGGCATAGCGCCCCAGGGTCAGCTCCGCCATCAGCGCCGGATAGGCGAGGATAAAGGCCATCACCACATAGACCAGCAAGAAGGCCCCGCCGCCGTTGTTGGCGGCCATGGAGGGAAAGCTCCACACATTGCCCAGGCCCACCGCCGCGCCGGCGGCGGCCATCAGGAAGCCGAAACGGCTGGAGAACTGGGCGCGTCCCAGCGCCTTGCCCGCAGGGATTGCCTCGCCTGAGGCGCTCTTGGCTTGCGATATTGTCATTGGAGTGTACTCACCCGGTCGTGCTGTGGATGGCGGACTCAGCGGGTCGGCTCGCCGAGTCGTTCGAGAATGTCGAAGTGGTCGCAATCGGGAAGCGACCGGAGGTCGGCCGAGACCCCGGCCACCCGGGCCCGGGCATGCAGCGCCTCGCCCTGTTCCCGGAAGGCCGGCGAAAAGGCGTGCTCGCGTTCGGCCCGATCCCCGAAGGGCTCCATCAGGTGACCTCCGAACGCACCTTGAAGCGAGCCTCCAGGTACTCGCGGTTTTCTACCACCTCGCGGAAGTGGCGGGCCGCCTGCCAGACGTCCTCGTAGCTCAGGTAGAGCGGCGTGAAGCCGAAGCGCATCAAGCCCGGCTCCCGGTAGTCGCCGATCACGCCGCGGGCGATCAGCGCCTGGACGATGGCATAGCCGTGCTCGCGCTCGATCAGCGCCACCTGGCTGCCGCGCTCCTCCACCGCCGGGGTGATGTCATCGATGCCGTGAGCCTCGACCACATCGGCCAGGCAGTCGCGGAACAGCTCGGTCATGCGCAGGCTCTTGTCGCGCAGTGCCGCCATGTCGACCTCCCGCCACAACCTTAGCGAGGCCTCCAGGGGGGCATAGCTCAGCGCCGAGTGGGTGCCGGTGCGGAAGCGGGTGATGCCCGGCGCTGGGGCGTAGTCGGCGTCGAAGGCGAAGGGGGCGGCATGGCCGTGCCAGCCGGAGAGCGGCTGCCAGCCGCCCCCCTGGTGGTCACGATGGACGTACAGGAAGGCCGGGGCCCCGGGGCCGCCGTTGAGGTACTTGTAGGTGCAGCCCACCGCATAGCGGGCGCCACTGCCATGCAGGTCCACCGGCAGGGCGCCGGCGGTGTGGGCCAGGTCCCAGACGATCTCGGCACCATGCTCGTGCACCAGCTCTGTGGTGGCGACCATGTCCCGCAGGCGCCCGGTGCGGTAGTTGACCTGGCTGAGCACCACCGCCGCCACCCCATCATCGAGGTGGTCGGCGAGCTCGGCGCCCTCCGGCAGCACCCGGTGCTCCAGGCCGGCGAAGCGGCACAGGCCCTGGGAGATATAGCCATCGGTGGGGAAGTTGCCGCCCTCGCTGAGGATCACCGGGCGCACCCGGCCCCGGGACTCGGTGATATAGCCCAGCAGCTTGAAGAGATTGAGGGTGATGTTGTCGGTGACGATCACCTCCCCCAACCCCGCCCCGATCAGCGGCGCCAGCAGGTTACCCAGGCGTTCCGGGGCATCGAACCAGCCCTGGTTCCAGCCCTTGATCAGCTCGTCCCGCCATTGATCGCGGGTGGTGGCCAGCGCCTCCCGGGCGGCCAGGGGCTGGGCCCCGAGGGAGTTGCCGTCCAGGTAGAGCACGCCCTCGGGCAGGGCGAAGCGGGCCTTGAAATGGGCCAGGGTATCGCGGCGATCGAGTTCGCGCACGGCGTCGAGGGTCACGGGCATGGAGTACCTCCGGAGAAGATGGGCAGCGACTGCATGACCATGATTCTAGGAGGCCCGGCGCGGGATGGGATTGCGTTGTCTGGCGGGATTCCGGCCAATGGTGCAAGATAATTGCGAAATCATAAGGATTCGTGCAAATGATCAACATCGACCGCTTCGACAGCAGGATCCTGCGAGCCCTGCAGCGGGACGCACGCCTGACCCTGGGCGCCCTGGCGGAGGCCGTCAGTCTCTCCCCCAGCCAGTGCTCCCGGCGCATCGCCCGGCTCGAGAAGGAGGGCATCATCGAGGGCCATGCCCTGCGCCTGAACCCCGAGGCCCTGGGGCTCAAGGTCACCGCCTTCATCTTTCTCTCGGTGGACAAGGGGCGCATGGCCGCGCCCCGGGAGGCGGTCGCCGAGCTGCTGGCCCGGGACGAGGTGATCGACTGCCATACCGTCACCGGCAGCCACGACTTCATCCTGCGGGTGGTGGTGGCGGATCTCGCCGAGCTCTCCCGCTTCCTCTCCACCACCATCAGCCCCATGGCGGGCATCCGCGATATTGCCACCCAGGTGGCCATGGATACCCTCAAGGTCAATGGCCCGCTGAGGGTGACCCCCTGAAGGCCCGGGTCGAGGGATCGGGCTCCTGGTATGGATTGACCTGTCAAGGGCTCGGTTGTCTCTGGTGCATGCGGTTGTCCTCAATGCCTACGGGTCAGGGAGCGAAGGGCTATCAGCGACGGTGGATCTCTCTGGTATTCGTGGGTTGG
>NZ_JCAKFQ010000032.1:0-34974 GCF_059509875.1 Halomonas sp. LMYGS-3
TCGAATACATCGAGATGGAGTACAACAGCTGCCGGCTCCACTCGACCCTGGGCTACCAGACGCCGAGGGAGATTGAATTGGCAGCTGCGGCTTGAAAATGTGTCCGCTCTGGCTTGACCAGAACAGATCGAGCTTTTGCCATTCATTACGACAGGGAACTTATCATGAGCCATTTCATTCAACTGCATCTGCTGACTTCCTACCCGCCGGCCAATCTCAATCGCGATGACCTGGGACGGCCGAAGACCGCCATCATGGGCGGTGCCAAGCGCCTGCGTGTCTCTTCCCAGAGTCTCAAGCGTACCTGGCGTACCTCAGCCTTGTTCGAGGAGGCAGTGGGTCAGCACCGTGGCCAGCGTACCAAGCGCGTGGGCATCGAGGCCGAGCAGCGCCTGCTGGAAAAAGGCGTGAAGGATAAGGACGCACGGGACTGGGCCACGGAGATTGCCAAAGTTTTCGGTGATGTCGCCAAGGGGGAACTGGCGACGAGCCAGCTGGTGCATATCGGCCCCGAGGAGCAGGCGGCGGTGGATGCTCTTGTCGAGACGTTGGTTGCAGAAAATCGGGCGCCGGAGAAAGCCGATCTGGATCTCCTGCGCCGTAAGCCGGCCGCTGCGGATATCGCCCTGTTCGGCCGCATGCTGGCAGCGGTGCCGGAATACAACGTCGAGGCAGCCTGTCAGGTGGCCCATGCCCTTACCGTCCACGCGGCGGAAGTCGAAGATGACTATTTCACCGCCGTGGACGATCTCAACACCGGTGACGAGCATCGTGGAGCGGCCCATGTGGGAGAGGCCGGTTTCGGTGCCGGGCTGTTCTACAGCTATGTCTGCATCGATCGCCAGCAACTGATCGATAATCTCAATGGCGATAACGAGCTGGCCGAGCGTGCCATTGCCGCCCTGGTCGAGGCCGCCATGCGCACCTCGCCCAAGGGCAAGCAGAACAGTTTCGGCTCTCGTGCCCATGCCAGCTATGTGTTGGCCGAGAAGGGCGACCAGCAGCCACGCTCGCTGTCGGTAGCCTTCCTGCGGCCGGTTGCCGGCCAGGATCAGGCCACTGAGGCCGTGCGGCGGCTTGAGGCTCAGGCCAATGCCTTCGACTCGGCCTATGGAGCGGGGGCCGATCGGCGCTATGTGGTCTCCGCGTTGCCTGATTATCAGGGCCCCACCCTCGAGGGGGATGTCGTGACGGGTAATCTCGATGGTTTGATCGAGTTTCTCAGCAATGAGCGCTAAGGAGCCGACATGACGGAATATCTAGTCTTTCGGCTCTATGCGCCGCTCGCCAGTTGGGGGGAGGCGGCGGTAGGCGAGACACGCCCTACCGCTGCTCACCCCGGACGTGGGGCGATCCTCGGCCTGCTCGGCGCCGCCTTGGGCATCAAGCGTGAGGATGAAGCCGAACAGCAGGCCCTGGGTGATAGCGTGCGTATCGCCGTCAAGCAACGCTCCCCTGGCTCTCTGTTGCGTGATTATCATACCGCCCAAGTGCCTGGGGCTCAGGCCAGGGTGAGCTATCGCACGCGCCGCGATGAACTGAATGCGCCGCGCAAGGTGATCAACACCATCCTCTCCAGCCGCGACTATCGCTGCGACGGTCTCTGGACCGTCGCGGTATGGGCTGCCGAGGATGCTGAGGTCTCCCTGGAAGCGATGCAAGCAGCGCTACAGCGACCGCAATATCTGCTCTATCTAGGTCGTAAGTCCTGCCCTCTTTCCGCGCCTTTGGCTTCCCGGTTGGTCCGGGCAGAGCGGTTGCGTGATGCACTGGACACGGCGTTTCCCGTGCTGGTTGGTAAAGAGGAAAAGGCTGAAAAAGTGGCTTTGAGACTTACTGACGATGTGATGTATGCCTGGGAAGGAGGGGCCGATCTGCTGGATGGCGAGAGCCGCGGCGTTGAGTCCAGCGATGTCTGGGACAGGCCACTCAACCGTCGTCGCTGGCAATTCGGGCCACGCACCGAATTCCGGCGGTTCGTGCGTGCAGAGGAGGGACGCTGATGTATCTTTCACGTATTCGCGTCGATCTCAATGGTCTCTCCCGCGAGGCCCTGTTCGATGTCATGCAGGGTGGCGCCTATGGCGCCCACCAACTGCTCTGGCAGGCTTTTTCTGGCTATCAGGGGGCTCGGCCCTTCCTGTTTCGTCAGGAGATGGAAGAGGACACCGAGCAGGGCAAGCCTCCCAAGGGGCTGCCGCTCTTCTATGTACTCTCCGACCGTGAACCCGTCGCCATCGCTGGCCTGCTCGATGTGCAGTGCAAACCCTTTGCGCCGACACTACGGGAAGGCGAGCAACTGGCGTTCCGGTTGCGCGCCAACCCGACGGTGGCGCGGCGGGTCGAGGGGGCTAAGCACTCAGCCCGCAGCGATGTGCTGATGGCGGCGAAGAAACCCTTTCCTCCGGGGCATCGAACCAGTCCTGAGTGTATTCAAGCCATGGATCAGGCTGCCCGAGGCTGGTTGGAGACGAGAGCCGAGGGGCTCGGCTTTGCTTTGCCGGTGACACCGGAGGTCGGCGCCTATCGTCAACACGCCCTCCAGAAGCCGGGGCGGCGTGATGCCATCCAGTTCTCCAGCGTGGATTATGAAGGGCTGCTGGAGGTGACCGACCCTGGCCGCCTGATCGAAACCTTGGCGCACGGCATTGGCAGGGCCAAGGCATTCGGCTGTGGCCTGATGCTGATCCGTCGACCGTAGGACAACCTCGGCAAGGAGGCCATGATGGGGTTTATCCCGCTCAAGCCGATCCCCATGAAGGACCGCATGTCGATGATCTTCGTCGGTATGGGGCAGATCGATGTGCGCGATGGCGCCTTCGTGGTTATCGATGAGGTCAATGGCGAGCGCATGCATATCCCGGTGGGGGCGGTGGCTTGCCTGTTGCTGGAGCCGGGCACCCGGGTTTCCCATGCCGCCATCAAGTTGGCGGCAACCGTGGGAACCCTGCTGATCTGGGTCGGGGATGCCGGGGTTCGGCTCTATAGTGCCGGGCAGCCGGGAGGTGCGCGATCCGACAAGCTGCTCTATCAGGCCCAACTGGCACTCGATGACAAACTGCGTCTGAAGGTGGTGCGCAAGATGTTCGAGCTGCGCTTCGGCGAGCCACCGCCGGAGCGGCGCAGTGTCGAACAGTTACGAGGGATCGAAGGCGCACGGGTTCGCAAGACCTATCAGCTGATCGCCAAGCAGTATGGCGTCAAATGGTCGGGGCGGCGTTACGACCCGACCCAGTGGGACGCCTCCGATGTGGCCAACCAATGCCTTTCCGCCGCCACGGCTTGTCTCTATGGCATCAGTGAGGCCGCCATCCTGGCCGCGGGTTATGCCCCCGCCATCGGTTTTCTGCATACCGGCAAGCCGAAAAGCTTCGTCTACGATATTGCCGATATCGTCAAGTTCGAGACGGTGGTCCCGGCGGCCTTTCGGGTTGCGGCGCGCAATCCTCCCATGGCGGAGCGTGAGGTTCGTATCGCCTGCCGGGACGCCTTCAAGCAGACCAAGATATTGCAGCGGTTGATCCCGATGATCGAGGAGGTCTTGGCGGCCGGGGAGATCGTGCCACCACCCCCCGCACCGGAAGCCGTACCGGCGGCGATTCCCGAACCACCATCCATCGGTGATGCAGGGCATAGGAGTGGATGATGGCCATGCTAGTGGTTGTGACCGAAGCGGTGCCGCCCCGCCTGAGAGGACGGCTTGGCATCAGTGAGGCCGCCATCCTGGCCGCGGGTTATGCCCCCGCCATCGGTTTTCTGCATACCGGCAAGCCGAAAAGCTTCGTCTACGATATTGCCGATATCGTCAAGTTCGAGACGGTGGTCCCGGCGGCCTTTCGGGTTGCGGCGCGCAATCCTCCCATGGCGGAGCGTGAGGTTCGTATCGCCTGCCGGGACGCCTTCAAGCAGACCAAGATATTGCAGCGGTTGATCCCGATGATCGAGGAGGTCTTGGCGGCCGGGGAGATCGTGCCACCACCCCCCGCACCGGAAGCCGTACCGGCGGCGATTCCCGAACCACCATCCATCGGTGATGCAGGGCATAGGAGTGGATGATGGCCATGCTAGTGGTTGTGACCGAAGCGGTGCCGCCCCGCCTGAGAGGACGGCTTGCCGTCTGGCTGCTGGAAATTCGCGCCGGCGTTTATGTCGGGGATGTCAGCAAACGAGTCAGGGAAATGATCTGGGAACAAGTCCATGCTCTTGCTGAGGATGGCAATGTCGCCATGGCCTGGGCCAGCAACCATGAGTCTGGCTTCGAGTTTCAGACATACGGCATCAACCGGCGTGAACCCTGGGACCATGATGGCCTACGTTTGGTGCGATTTATGCCTCGTGATACTAAATAACTGATAAGAAAGGCTCTTTAAGAATCTGGGCTGTATAAAAAATAGGCAAAATCGTCGGTAGAATTTCTGCCGGCGATTTTCCTTTTGTAGAACAATAATCTACGATTAGTCCGATCCCCGCAGGCGCGGGGCTCAACCGCCCACCCGCACACTGTCTCCTCGCGAGGCGCTCCGATCCCCGCAGGCGCGGGGCTCAACCGCCTCCGGGCCGCGTGTTACCGCTGAATGCGGGCCGATCCCCGCAGGCGCGGGGCTCAACCGCCCGCCGCGCCCAGCCCCCGCGCCATGGTGCTCCGATCCCCGCAGGCGCGGGGCTCAACCGGGTGAAGTCCTCGTAGGTGGTACGCATGTAGACCGATCCCCGCAGGCGCGGGGCTCAACCGCGCGCACCGTCGCCTCCTCGAAGTCAGGCGACCCGATCCCCGCAGGCGCGGGGCTCAACCGCCTCAATCCATCGTCCCGAATATCGACCTTGACCGATCCCCGCAGGCGCGGGGCTCAACCGAGGCATGGGAGGGATATGTCGATGGATAGCACCCGATCCCCGCAGGCGCGGGGCTCAACCGTACGCGCACCTGGCGCCGCATCGGGCGAGGGACCGATCCCCGCAGGCGCGGGGCTCAACCGAACGGCGTGACCACGCTGCCGGAGTTGGGGGCCCGATCCCCGCAGGCGCGGGGCTCAACCAGTCGGCGCTTGGCGTTGCGTGCCTGCTGGCACCCGATCCCCGCAGGCGCGGGGCTCAACCGGCGGGCGAGAAGGTGCCAGGTTGCAAGCTCGACCGATCCCCGCAGGCGCGGGGCTCAACCGATGGCGGCGATGGCCTCCTGGATGCCGCCGAACCGATCCCCGCAGGCGCGGGGCTCAACCGATCACGGCTTGTCTCGGCGCGGACGCGATCCTCCGATCCCCGCAGGCGCGGGGCTCAACCGAAGCTGGAGAAGTCGGCGGACTCCAGGGCCTCCCGATCCCCGCAGGCGCGGGGCTCAACCGGCCAGGGAGTGGGTGGCGTCAGCTGTCGCGGTCCGATCCCCGCAGGCGCGGGGCTCAACCGTTGTGCCTGCTCCACATACCCGGCGATGCCATCCGATCCCCGCAGGCGCGGGGCTCAACCGTCCACGCCCACAGTGATGATGGTGCTGCCAGCCCGATCCCCGCAGGCGCGGGGCTCAACCGCCTTACGGTGCGCGAGACCATGGCCCGTGGAACCGATCCCCGCAGGCGCGGGGCTCAACCGTTGTCGACGCCATCGGCATCGCACTCGCCGACCCGATCCCCGCAGGCGCGGGGCTCAACCGGTCGATGGCATCTTTCAGGCACTGAGTCGCACCCGATCCCCGCAGGCGCGGGGCTCAACCGATCACCGCGTCGTACTTGCGCAGCCCCATGCACCGATCCCCGCAGGCGCGGGGCTCAACCGTCTCGGCCCGTCGTGTTTGCCTCGTGTCGCTGCCGATCCCCGCAGGCGCGGGGCTCAACCGCCAAGGGGCATGATGCCACTCAGGCTGATTTTCCGATCCCCGCAGGCGCGGGGCTCAACCGGCGTCCACCGGCACGAGAGCCGGCATGAATTCCCGATCCCCGCAGGCGCGGGGCTCAACCGGCTCACCTTGACCGAATCGGAGCCGAGTACAACCGATCCCCGCAGGCGCGGGGCTCAACCGACCGCCGTCGATTTTATCCTCGGCGAGAACTCCCGATCCCCGCAGGCGCGGGGCTCAACCGTTCCCGACCTCAAGGCCTTTTTCAAGGGCAAGCCGATCCCCGCAGGCGCGGGGCTCAACCGGCACCCTGGCCGCGGGTGATCTGGCGGCCGGTCCGATCCCCGCAGGCGCGGGGCTCAACCGCCACTGCCGATGGCATTGCTGGCAGCGTTTCCCCGATCCCCGCAGGCGCGGGGCTCAACCGTAGCGATGGAGGAGCTGGCGTCAAACGAGCGCCCGATCCCCGCAGGCGCGGGGCTCAACCGGAGGCCGCATGAACTGGACAGACAGCATCGACCCGATCCCCGCAGGCGCGGGGCTCAACCGTCCGCCAGCCGGTCGCCCTCCTTGGCCTCCCCCCGATCCCCGCAGGCGCGGGGCTCAACCGGCATCTTGGCCCCGCATGTTGCGGCCCAGCCCCCGATCCCCGCAGGCGCGGGGCTCAACCGATTCACCATGAAGCTATCAAGCACCCTCATCACCGATCCCCGCAGGCGCGGGGCTCAACCGGCGCGGGCGAGCTTCTGGGGGGCGGAGTGTTGCCGATCCCCGCAGGCGCGGGGCTCAACCGCTCAAACTGAGCGAACGTCACTTCATCGCTAACCGATCCCCGCAGGCGCGGGGCTCAACCGGCATGCGGCGACCTGTCGCTGATCAACGTCCACCGATCCCCGCAGGCGCGGGGCTCAACCGGCCATCGGCAGCGTCGCGCCCGGCTGGGCGCTCCGATCCCCGCAGGCGCGGGGCTCAACCGGTCGCGCCGTCCACCGTGAAGCCCTGCTGCTCCCGATCCCCGCAGGCGCGGGGCTCAACCGGCCAGGTGGATGGCGACATCACCGCCGCCGCCCCGATCCCCGCAGGCGCGGGGCTCAACCGTTGTTCATGACATCATCTCCATGGCCGACTTACCGATCCCCGCAGGCGCGGGGCTCAACCGACATGGTGCTCGAGAAGCACGGCGACGACCCGCCGATCCCCGCAGGCGCGGGGCTCAACCGTCCTTGTGCGTCAGGACATCCGCCACCTTGTCCCGATCCCCGCAGGCGCGGGGCTCAACCGGTTGGGCGCCACTTCTGCCAGCCGGGCAGCATCCGATCCCCGCAGGCGCGGGGCTCAACCGGAATCAAGGTCGAGGTTGCCGACGAGCAAACCCCGATCCCCGCAGGCGCGGGGCTCAACCGGACGAGGAAAACGAGGAGCTGAAGAAGAAGGCCCGATCCCCGCAGGCGCGGGGCTCAACCGTAATGGCTACCACTCAAGACACTTTCACGCAGCCGATCCCCGCAGGCGCGGGGCTCAACCGTTCTTGCAGCCCTGAACCCTGGTGGTCTAGTGCCGATCCCCGCAGGCGCGGGGCTCAACCGGTGCTGCCCGGCCTGGTCCGGCGCCGCGAGGACCGATCCCCGCAGGCGCGGGGCTCAACCGGGCTCGATTGTGCTTGGTGTGCACCAGGAGCGCCGATCCCCGCAGGCGCGGGGCTCAACCGGCGCTGCGCCAGATCGATCTCGTCGGCGCCGCCCGATCCCCGCAGGCGCGGGGCTCAACCGCGCGGCGGCTTCCTCGACGAGGTGACCAAGTGCCGATCCCCGCAGGCGCGGGGCTCAACCGTCGAACGCTCGCCTACGCGCGGCAGTAGCGGCCCGATCCCCGCAGGCGCGGGGCTCAACCAGCCGGCGGACCTCCTCGGCCTCCTCCTCGGTCCCGATCCCCGCAGGCGCGGGGCTCAACCGGCCAGCGCCGTCTCGAAGCGCAAGGCGCAGTACCGATCCCCGCAGGCGCGGGGCTCAACCGGCCAGGTAGGCCTCGGAGCGAAACCGCTTGTCCCGATCCCCGCAGGCGCGGGGCTCAACCGTCAGCATACATTCCTTCAGAAAAGGTACTAACCCGATCCCCGCAGGCGCGGGGCTCAACCGGCCGAGAACTTCGAGAAGATCCTCGAGCTGAACCGATCCCCGCAGGCGCGGGGCTCAACCGGCCCGCAGCCTCGATCAGAACCGACTGCAGCGCCGATCCCCGCAGGCGCGGGGCTCAACCGGCTGTCCGTCGAGAGACGAGCCACGGCAGACCCCGATCCCCGCAGGCGCGGGGCTCAACCGGACGACAATGATGTCTGCGGGATCTGGTGGTTCCGATCCCCGCAGGCGCGGGGCTCAACCGCACACCATCCATCGCCCCGGCAAGGCCAAGGGCCGATCCCCGCAGGCGCGGGGCTCAACCGATGCCGAAACGGTGATCGAGTCTCACCTGGTCCCGATCCCCGCAGGCGCGGGGCTCAACCGGACGGCCAGTCAGTGATGCAGCAGGTCTAATCCTGGGCTTCCCCGCGAATATCTAGACGATGGCGGCATGTTCGCCGAAAAAAGCACCGAGGCCTGCCCCTATGGGGTCAGACCCCAGCCGAGTTGCCAGGATCGTCATCACGCACGTGGAAAGCGGATTCGACACCGCCGGGGTCTGACCCCCTAGGGCCTCCCAGCGCTGGCAGTCCATCATCAAAACATCATCAACATGCTGATTTTTCAGTAAGACCTCTGGGGATCCGTTAGGCCCGGCTCCCGCAGGAGCGGGGCTCAACCAGACGGCCAGTCAGTGATGCAGTAGATCTAATTCTGGGGCTTCCCCACGAATATCTTGACGATGGCGGCATGTTCGCCGAAAGGCGCCGAGGCCTGCCCCTAGGGCCTCCCGGCGCTGGCGGTCCACCGCCAGAACACCCTCGACATGCTGATTTTTCAGTAAGATCCCTGGATCTCAAGGGAAGACCCGGTCGGGGCCATGCACCGCCGGGCGCATTTGAAAGCGCCGGTTCGAAGCCATATACCTGATAGGAAGGAGCCGACAGGCAAGCTACCGAGCCGCCACGGTGACACCACATCGGATGCGGCCAGCCAACCGGGAGGCATGACATGCAGCGCACGACCGACACGCCCGCCAGCGTCACCGCGACACTCACCTATCTGGTCAAGCGCGAGGCGAAACCCTACGTGCATACCGAGGCGCTGACCGGTGACAGCGAGCCGCACTATTTCGCCGAGCAGGAGGCGCGCGAGGTCACGCTACACAACGGCCGTCCGTTGGCGGACGGTTTTTCCCTGGACACGCAGGGGTTCGAGCTGCACCGGCGGGAGACGGCGGTCGACGACCTCTACGACGATGCAGCGGTCGAAAGCGTCTACTATGCCGAGGTCGAGGCCTTGATCAAGGAGCTGACCGGTGCGAGCCGGGTCGTCGTCTTCGATCACACCCGGCGCAGCGATGCCGAGCAGCGCGATATTCGCGGCCCGGCCAGCCGTGTACATAACGACTACACCGAGCACTCGGGCCCCGAGCGGATCCGCGACGTACTGGGCAGGGACGAGGCCGCCGCGCTGGAGGCGGTGCCGGTGGCCCAGATCAACTTGTGGCGCCCGATACGCGGGCCCGTCAAACGCTCGCCGCTGGCCTTGCTGGACGCCTCGACGCTCGACCCCGGCGACCTGCTGGCCACCGATCTCGTCTACCCGAATCGTATCGGCGAGATCTACCACCTGGCCTACCATCCGCACCAGCGCTGGTACTATTTTCCCGACATGCGCCGTGACGAAGCCCTGCTGATCAAGGGGTATGACTCGCGTCGCGACGGCCGTGCCCGCTTCACCCCCCATACCGCCTTCCAGGACCCCCATACGCCGCCGGGCGCCCCGCCGCGCGAGAGCATCGAGGTCCGCACCCTGGCCTTCTTCGGTTAGGTTTCCGTGACCCGGCCGTGGCCCGCGCCCGATCCTGTTACCCTCTGACCCAGTCCATCATCGCAAGGAACCGTGCCATGACTACCCACTTCGACAAGACCCTCGCCGCCCTCGATGCCCTCCACGCTGAGGACCCGCGCCGCGTCGAGGTCGCGGGCGAGTCGCTGCCGCTGGAGCTGTGGCACGGACGGCGGATGAGCGCCTGGCTCGAGCGGTTGATGGAGGCTCCCGACGAGCTGGTGCAGCTGGCGGTGCGGGCGCAGCATCTGCAGCGCTGGCAGGTGCCGCGTGGCGACTACCCCGAGGGGCGGGTGGGCTATCTCACCTGGCGGCGCGACCAGGGCAAGCGGGCCGGCGAGACCACGGCGCGGGTGATGCAGGAGGCCGGCTACACGGCCGAGCAGGCCGAGCGGGTGGCGCAGATGATCCGCAAGCAGGGCCTGGGGCGCGACGAGGGCACCCAGGCGGTGGAGGACTGCGCCTGCCTGGTGTTCCTGGAGAACTACTTCGCCGACTTCTCGAAGCAGGTGGAGCATGACCACCTGATCCGCATCGTGCAGAAGACCTGGAAGAAGATGTCGCCGCGGGCCCACGAGCTGGCGCTGGGGCTGCCCATGGCGCCCGAGGCGCGGGCGCTGGTGGAGGAGGCTCTGGCGGGCTGAGAGCGCGCGGCGGTGCCGGGGAGTTTCGCTTTGTCTGAAAACTGCCTGCGCTCGGTCATACGGCGTTAAAAATCGGCTCAAAGACCTCATTTACACCGCGTAAACTCCGTCTTTTCGCCAATTTTTGCCTTGTCTGACCATCGCTCGACGACTTTCGGACAAAGCTTAGGAATCCGCCAGGCGGCGCACCACCACCCCCGCGCTGTACCAGGCGATCATCCGCTCCTCGTCGGTGGGGATGACCCAGGCGCCGACGCGGCTGTCGGCGCTGCTGATGCGTCGGTCGTGGCGGCGGTTGGCGGCGGCGTCGAGGGTCAGGCCGAGCCAGTCGCAGCCGCGGCAGATGGCCTCGCGCACCGGCGCGGCGTGTTCGCCGATGCCGGCGGTGAAGACGAGCTGGTCGAGCCCGCCCAGGGCGGCGGCCAGGCTGCCGATCTCGCGCACGGCGCGGTAGGTGTAGAGCTCGATGGCCTCCCGGGCCTCGGGGGCGGGGCTGGCCAGCAGGTCGCGCATGTCGCTGCTGATGCCGGAGACGCCGAGCAGGCCGGAGCGCTTGTAGAGCAGGTCGCTGACCGCCTCGACGCTCATGCCCTCCTCGTGGATCAGGTGCAGCACCAGGCCGGGGTCGAGGCTGCCGCTGCGGGTGCCCATGGGCAGCCCCTCGATGGCGGTGAAGCCCATGGTGGAGGCCACGCTCTGGCCGTCGCGGATGGCGCACAGGCTGGCGCCGTTGCCGAGGTGGGCGACGATCACCCGCGCCCGGGGGGCGTCGCCGAGGTGCTCTGGCAGGACCTGATTGAGGTAGTCGTAGGAGAGGCCGTGGAAGCCGTAGCGGATCAGCCCACGGGCGGTGAGGTCGCGAGGGAGGGCGAAGTGGCGGGCCACGTCGGGCTGGGTGGCGTGGAAGGCGGTATCGAAGCAGGCCACCTGGGGCAGCGCGGGGTGGCGCTCGGCGAGCCGCGCCACCGGCGCCAGGCAGAAGTGCTGGTGCAGCGGGGCCAGGGAGTTGAGCGCCTCCAGCTCGTCGACGATCGCCGGGGTGAGCACCACCGGGCGGTGGTAGCGCTGCCCGCCATGCACTACGCGATGGCCGACCACGGCGAGTGCCAGGTCGGGCATGGCGTCGATCCACGTCAGCAGCCGGGAGGTGGCGTCCCGGTGGTCGAGCCGCTCGGGCAGCGGCCCGAGGTCGGCGTCCAGCGGCCGGCCCCGGGCGTCGTGCAACTGGAAGCCCGGCGTGGCGGTGCCGAGCCCGGCGAACTGGCCGCGATAGCGCGGGGTGAGGTCGGCCAGCGCCTGGCCGGCTTGCCCGGCGTAGAGGGCGAACTTGAGGCTCGAGGAGCCGCTGTTGAGGGTCAGGATGTCGCTCATCTCAGTCGCTCACATTGCCCGGCAGGCCGTGGCGTTGCTGGTGGTCGGCGAGCAGCAGGGCCAGCGCGCAGGAGGCCATGCGGGTGATGGCCTCGTCGGCGCGGCTGGTGAGCACGATGGGCACCCGGGCGCCGATCACCAGGCCGGCGCCGGTGGCATCGGCCAGGTAGGTGAGCTGCTTCATCAGCATGTTGGCGGCCTCCAGGTCGGGGGCGACCAGGATATCGGCGCGCCCGGCCACCGGCGAATCGATGCCCTTGGCGCGGGCGGCGGCCTCGGAGATGGCGTTGTCGAAGGCCAGCGGGCCGTCCAGGGTGCCGCCGCGGATCTGGCCGCGCTCGGCCATCTTGCACAGGGCGGCGGCGTCCAGGGTGGAGGGCATGCGCGGGTTGATGGTCTCCACCGCCGAGAGGATCGCCACCCTGGGGTTGGCATTGCCCAGGGCGTGGGCCAGCTCGATGGCGTTCTGGATGATGTCGCGCTTGTGGGCGAGGCCCGGCGTGATGTTGATGGCGGCGTCGGTGATGAACAGCGGCCGCGGGTAGGTGGGCACGTCGAAGGCCATCACGTGGCTGATGCAGCGCTCGGTGCGCAGGCCACTGTCGCGCTTGAACACTTCGTGCATCAGCTCGTCGGTGTGCAGGGCGCCCTTCATCAATGCCTCGGCGCGCCCCTCGCGTACCAGGGCCACGGCGCGCTCGGCGGCGGCGTGGCTGTGGGGCGTGTCGATCAGCTCGAAGTCGCCGATGTCGAGGCCGGCGGCGTCGGCGGCGGCCCGGATCCTGGCCGCGGGGCCGACCAGCAGTGGCACGATCAGCCCGTGGCGGGCGGCGGCCACGGCGCCGGTGAGCGAGACGTCGTCCACCGGGTGCACCACGGCCATGGGGATGGCGGCGGGGTGGTCGGCGGCGGAGAGGATCTCGTGCAGGCGGCCGCGCTCGGCCAGGCGCACCGTGGGCAGCACGGCCCGGAGGCGGCGGATCTTCTGGGTGGGGGCGAGCACCTGGGCCTCGCCCTCGATCACTACCTTGCCCTTCTGGTTCTCGCAGCGGCAGTCCAGGGTGAGTTGCTGGCGTGTTTCGTCCTTGGCGGTGACTCGCACGCTGACTCGGAGCACGTCGCCCAGGTTGACCGGCGCGCGGAACTGCAGGGTCTGGCCCAGGTAGAGGGTGCCGGGGCCGGGCAGCTGGGTGCCGAGCACCGTGGAGATCAGGGCGCCGCCCCACATGCCGTGGGCGATCACCTCCTGGAAGCGGGTGCTGCGGGCGAAGTCGTCGTCCACGTGGGAGGGATTGACGTCGCCGGACATGATGGCGAACAGCTTGATGTCGTCGAGGGTCAGGCGCTTCTCCAACTGGGCCTGGTCGCCCACCTGGATCTCGTCGAAGGTGCGGTTCTCGATGTAGCGGTCGTCGGATGAGGCATCCATGTCGGGCGGCTCCGGTCGTCATGCATTGCATTGCAGCAAGGGATGATTCCCAGCATAGCCGGTAGATGGGCAGGGCGTGTTGATCCATATCGCTTTTCACCATCGTGGGCATTCGCCCCCGCGGGCCCCCGCGCTGGTGCTGGCGCTTGGGCTGCCCGTGGCGCCTGCGAACGGTTTCCGCGATCTACGCAGGATTTGACAAGGCGCAGCATGCCGCCTAGATTCTCAATTGCAAATGATAATTGTTGTCATTTGATAGAGCGATCAAGGAGGACAGCATGCCGTACCGCATCAATACCGGACTCAAGGGTACCAACCCGACCCTGCAGATCTGTGATGCCACCACCGGCTCGGTGCGGGTGGCCTGGGAGTATCCCAAGGCGCCGGAGGACATGACACTGGAGGAGCAGGAGCTGCTGGTCCTGCGCCGCGAGGAGGCGATCCACGATCTCTTTCGCCGCCTGTTCCTACTGACCACCGAGCAGTACCTCAAGGGGGAACTGGATGAGGCGCCGGCGCTGGGCGCCTGGCGGCGTCAGCGGGTGGCGCGCTAGGTGTGCC
Organism: Halomonas sp. LMYGS-3; assembly: GCF_059509875.1. Classification (NCBI taxonomy): domain Bacteria; kingdom Pseudomonadati; phylum Pseudomonadota; class Gammaproteobacteria; order Oceanospirillales; family Halomonadaceae; genus Halomonas; species Halomonas sp. LMYGS-3. Next base: position 13,804 of record NZ_JCAKFQ010000032.1, read on the forward strand.
AGCGCCGAGCTCAGGCCGATTCGAGGGTCACACTGAGGGTGTCGGTGGCCTCGCAGGGCTTGCCGTGGCGCAGGGTGAGGCGGCGCTCGCTGAGGTTCATGACCACGGCGAACAGCGTCTCCATGCGCTCCTCCGGTGGCTGGGCGGGGTTGAAGTGCCGGCAGATCGACAGCGGGGCGCCGTGATGGTCGCTGAGGATCTCGAACAGGATGGCGTCGCTCACCTCGGCATCGGTGGCCAGCCGCTCGCGCAGCAGGGCATCCAGGCGCGCCAGCCGCGGGCGGGAGTCGGGCCGCGGGAAGTCCTCGACCTGGCAGGTGGCGGCCCGGGCATAGAGGTGGTTGGTGTGGGTGACCACGCCGCGCTTGGGCGTGAGCCGGCCGGGTTCGCCGGGGTGGACCTCGAGGCCGGCGGCCTGGCCGTCGGCGCTGGCGATCAGGAAGTGGGCGGGGGAGCAGACCCGGTCGCGGGTGGCCACGCCCACGGCGCTCTCCAGGTCGGGGCTCTCGAGGATCTTGCGCAGGGCGACGTGGATCGGCAGGCCCTCGCCGCAGGTCCGGGAGCGGATGGCGTTGAGGCACACCCCGATGCCGTGGGCGTTCATGCCGATCTTGGCCACCATGCCGGCCTCGCCGATGCTGATCAGCGGGGCGGCGTCCTCCCCGACGATCTTGAGCACCACGACGTTGTGCAGCTGATCGGTGCGCCAGTCCCAGTTCTGAGCCAGCCACTGCCGGCCGGCGCGCTGCAGGGCGAAGGCGGAGCAGCCGCCGCTGGCCCGGGTCAGCGCGATCTCGCTGCGGCAGTTGAGGGTGAGGACGTCGGCGAGATCGAGCCCGGCGCCGCGGGCGATGCCCACCATCTCGTCGAGGATCTCGGGGAAGCCGCGCTCGATCATGGCGCCGAAACGCTCGGCCTCCTGGCGGGCCTCCTGCCAGCGGATGCCGACGAAGTCGAGGAACAGACGGTCGTAGACCTCGAGGCTGCGGTGGATGAGCCGTGCATGGGCCAGGCCGTGGGCCTCGCCGATCTCGCGGCGACTGCCGGAAAGCGTGATGAGTTGCATGACGACCTCGCGAATCGGTGGGCCCCGATGTCGTCACTGTAGCATGCGGCGGGCCGGCCCCGTACCGGCCCGGCAGGGGGCGCTCAGGTCAAAGCACCTCGCCGAGCAGGCCGAGGAAGGCGGCCCAGGAGCGCTCGTCGGCACGCTCCTGGTAGCGGTCGCTGTCGAACTCGGTGAAGCCGTGAGGGGCGCCGGAGTAGACCTGGATCTCGTAGGTGGCGCCGGCGGCCTCGAGCTCCTCGGCCAGGGTGGCGACATCGCTCATGGGCACGGCACTGTCGGCGCCGCCGTGGGCGATCAGCAGCGGCGGGGTGTCCTCGGGCCACTGCTGGCCTTCCGGTGTACCCAGCCCGCCGTGGAAGCTGGTATAGCCGGCCACGCCCTCGGCCTCGCCGGAGCGGGCGATCTCCAGGGCCACGGCGCCGCCGAAGCAGTAGCCGATCACCACCGCGGTCTCGGCGGCCCCCTGGGCGCGGGCCTCGGCCAGGCCGGCGAGCGTCAGGGCGCGCATGCGCTCGCGATCCTCGTAGAGGGCGCGGGTGGCGGCCTGGCGGCCCTCGGTGGTCGCCGGGCGGTTGCCCTGGCCGAAGAGGTCGAGGGCGAAGGCGTCGTAGCCCTCGGCGGCCAGCATGTCGGCACGCTGGCGCTCGTAGTCGCCCAGGCCGTCCCAGTCGTGGACGATCACCACGGTGCCGCGTGCCTCGCCCTCGGCCGTGGCGAGATAGCCCTCGAAGGATTCGTCGCCGACCTCGTAGACGATGTCGTCGCCGGCAGGGGTGAAGGCGTGAACGCCGGTCGTCAGGCCGAAGGCGATCAGCAGCGTGGCGGTAGCGATGAGGGGGCGCATGGGAACTCCTGTCGGGGGCGTGAGGATCCGACCTGTCAGTATAGGCGCCCGCCGCGGGCGGCAGTTCATCAGCGTTGTAAGGTCGAGGCGTTCGTCATGGTAGGCAAAGAGTATGAGTGGCCGGGCATCGGCGATGCCTAGCGTTGGCAGCGTAAGCTTGTGTTTTTGGCCGTTGCCTTCCAGATTTAGGTCCTGAAGGAACCCGCAATTTCGACTGCACCCGCTACAATTTCAATTACGTACGCAGTCACACGAAGGGGAACAACCACCATGAAGAAGCGTGTATTGGCGATGGCCGTGGCGGCGTCTGCCCTGGCCCTGAGCGGAGCGGCCCAGGCCGAGGTGAAGATCGGCTTCCTGGGCGGCTTCACGGGGCCGATCGAGAGTCTCACACCACCGATCTTCGATGGCGCCCAGTTGGCGGTACAGCAGATCAACGAGCAGGGCGGCATCCTGGGCGGCCAGCAACTGGTGATGCCCAGTGCCGACACCACCTGTGCCGACGCCTCGGCGGCGACCAATGCGGCCGATCGCATGGTCAACACCGAGCAGGTCACCGCCATCGTCGGGGCGCTGTGCACCGGGGCGACCATCGCCGCGGCCAACAACGCGGCGATTCCCGGTGGGGTGGTGATGGTCTCGCCGGCTTCCACGGCCCCGGCGGTGAGCGAGCTCGACGACAACGACCTGGTGTTCCGCACCGTGCCCTCCGACAGCTTCCAGGGCGAGATGCTGGCCAAGCTGCTGCTCGATCAGGGCATCGAGGAGGTGGCGGTCACCTACGTCAACAACGACTATGGCCGGGGCCTGGCGGATGCCTTCGGCGAGGCCTTCGAGGCCGGCGGCGGCCTGGTGGCCGAGAACCTCGCCCATGAGGATGGTCGTGCCGACTACCGCTCGGAGCTAGGGTCTCTGTCGGCCACCGGCACCGAGACCCTGGTGGTGCTGGCCTATGCCGACGGCTCCGGCCAGACGGTGCTGCGCCAGGCCTACGAGGGCGGCATGTTCACCCAGTACGTGGGTGCCGACGGCATGGTGGGGGACAGGCTGGTCGAGGCGGTCGGCGCCGATGTGCTCGAGGGCATGATCGCCACCCGCCCGGGCAGCCCCGACCTGCCGGGGACCGAGATCTTCAACGAGGCCGCCCAGGCGGCCGGCTTCGACCCCAGCGCGGTGTTCGCCGCCCAGGCCTACGACGCCGCCTTCCTGCTGGCCCTGGCCATCGAGCAGAACGGCAGCGCCGAGCGCGAGGGGCTCTCCGCGGCGCTGCGCAGCGTCTCTTCCGCCCCCGGCGAGGTGATCCTGCCCGGCGAGTGGGAGAAGGCCGTGGAACTGATCGCCGCCGGCACCGAGATCAACTACGAGGGCGCCTCCGGCAGCCACGAGTTCGACGAGAACGGCGACGTGCCCGGCGTGGTGGTCGAGATGGCGGTCGAGAGTGGCGCCTTCGTCAGCCGGGGCTTCATCGAGCCCTGATTGCGCGCTCCAGCGCGGATGAACGAAGGTCCCGGCGGTTTCCCCCCCGGGGCCTTTCTTCTATCCGATGTGCCGGACCTTCTCCGGCAACAACCCCCTGGGCGCGAAGCGCAGCACCAGGGTGATCAGCAGGCCGATCACGAACACCCGGGCCTGCAGGGCGCGGCTTTCCAGGTGGCGGGGTGCCTCCCAGTCGAAGGCGCCCTCGCCGAAGCTTACTGCCAGCTGCATCAGGAAGAGTGCCAGCGGCTCGGACATGATCCAGATGAGGTAGACCGCCACGGCGCCGAAGATGGTGCCGAGGTTGTTGCCCGGCCCGCCCAGGATCACCATCACCAGCACCAGGAAGGTGTGGTTGAGCGGCAGGAAGCCCTGGGGGTCGAAGATGCTGTTGAAACTGGTCAGCGCCGCCCCGCCGATGCCCATCAGCACGCAGCCCAGCACGAAGATCTCCAGGCGGCGGCGGTTGATGTCCTTGCCCATGGCCGCGGCGGAGACCTCGTTGTCGCGGATGGCGCGGATCATGCGCCCCCAGGGGGCGTGATAGGCGCGGTGCAGCAGGAAGAAGATCGCCGCGATCATCACCGCCGTGACCGACAGATAGAGTGAGCGGGACACCACGAAACCGAGATCGCCGGCCCCGGGGGTCGGCCAGGGCAATGGTGAGACGGTGGCGGTGCCGCGGGTCAGCCAGTCGGAATTCTTGAGGAAGGCCTTGATGATCTCGGCGATGCCGAGCGTGGCGATGGCCAGGTAGTCGCTGCGCAGCCCCAGGCAGATATGACCGATGAAGTAGCCGATGCCGCCGGCCAGCATCCCGCCGACGATCCAGCCGGTCCAGGCCGGCAGGCCCAGGCCGCCGATGAAGCCGGCGCGCGACTCGATCTCGCCGGTGACCCCGCGCAGCACGCTGATCACCATCAGGTAGAGCACCACCGCGACGACCACGGCGATCACCGTGCGCAGCCGCTTCGGCACCCCCAGGCGGTCGAGCTTGGTGGCGCCATAGACCACCACGGCGGCAGCGAGCAGGTAGAGCAGCGCCAGGCCGAGCTCACCGGGCAGCTCGCTGTCCCAGAAGGCGTCGTTGACCGGTATGCTGAAGAACATGGCGGAAAAGCCGCCCAGGGCGACGAAGCCCATCACCCCGGCGTTGAACTGGCCGGCATAGCCCCACTGGATGGTCAGCCCCAGCGCCAGGATGGCGTAGCAGGCGGCTTCCACCAGCATGCGGGTACTGTAGGCGACGCCCATCACGGCGTAGACACCCAGCACGGCCACCAGCAGGGCAGCGAACAGGATCACCTCGCGCCGCGGAAAGTGCCGGACGGGGGGCTGGGATTGGCTCGTCTCGGTCATGTGATCACCTTGCCCTTGAAGAGTCCGGTGGGCCGCCACACCAGGATGGCGACCAGGATGAAGAAGGGCACCACGATCTTGTACTCGGTGCCGACGAAGGCCAGGTTGCGCGGCAGCTCCAGCCACTCGGGGAAGTGCTGCTGGAGAGGGCGCAGCAGCACCGTCCAGTTGAACACCGCGAGGGTCTCGGCGAAGCCGACCACGAAGCCGCCGGCGATGGCCCCGTAGGGGTGACCCACGCCGCCGACGATGGCCGCGGCGAAGATCGGCAGCAGCAGGAAGAAGCTCAGGTCGGGCTTGAAGGTCACGTCGAGCGACAGCAGGGTGCCGGCGATGGCGGCCAGGCCACCGGCGATCACCCAGGTCACCGCCACGATGGTGTGGGTGTTGATGCCGGAGGCCTGGGCCAGGTCGGGGTTGTCGGACATGGCGCGCATCGCCTTGCCCAGCCGTGAGCGGCTGAGGAAGAGGTGCAGCCCCACCACGGCGGCGATGGTCAGCACGAAGAGGATCACCTGCGGCTCGGTGACGACCACCGGGCGGGTGACGACCTCGAAGGGCAGCTCGAGGCGGTAGATCTCCTTGCGTTCGGCGATGTAGAGGCTCCGGCTGCTGGTGCCGGCGAACAGCCGGATCATTCCCTGGAGCATCAGCGTCACGCCCAGCGAGGCGATCACCATGACGATGGGCTGGACCCCATGGGCGCGCAGCGGCTTGTAGATGGCGCGGTCGATGCCGACCGCGAGGGCGGCGGTGAGCACCATGGCCAGCGGCAGCATGACGACGGCGGTGGGCAGCCCCACGGCGCTCCCGACGCCGGGGAAGGCCAGGGTCAGCAGCAGCACCATGAAGGCGCCGAAGGTCATCATGTCGGCATGGGCGAAGTGGGCGAAGCGCATGATGCTGAACACCAGCGTCACGCCGACGGCGCCGATGGCGTAGATCGAGCCGGTCACGCTGCCGGCCACCACCACGTTGTTGATGAAGAAGACCAGTTCGTTCAAGACGTGTTCTCCACGGGAGATTCCGGAGGGCGCGGGGGCGGCGGGCTCAGCCGCCCAGGAAGCTTCTGGCGACCTCGGGGTCGGCCAGCAGCGCGGCGCCGGTGTCGGTGAAGCGGTTCTGGCCGGCGGCCAGCACGAAGCCCTTGTCGGCGATGGCCAGCGCCTGCTTGGCGTTCTGCTCCACCATCAGGATGCCGACCCCGGCGGCGTTGATCGTCTTCACCCGTTCGAGGATCTCGTTCATGTAGAGCGGCGAGAGGCCGGCGGTGGGCTCGTCGAGCAGCAGCAGGCTGGGCTCGGCCATCAGCGCCCGGCCCATGGCGACCATCTGCCGCTGGCCGCCGGAGAGCTCGCCGGCGGGCTGGTGGCGCTTGTCGTAGAGCGGGGGGAAGAACTCGTAGACCTGCGCCAACATGCGCTTGATGTTCTCGGGCTTGAGGAAGGCGCCCATCTCCAGGTTCTCCTTCACCGTCAGGCTGGGGAAGACGTTCTTCTCCTGGGGAATGAAGCCCATGCCCATCTGCACCAGCTTGTGGGGCGGCAGGTTGTGGATCGGCTCGCCGCGCAGCAGGATCTCGCCCCGGCTGACGGTGAGCAGGCCGAAGATGGCCTTGAGCATGGTCGACTTGCCGGCCCCGTTGGGCCCGACGATCACCCCGATCTCGTCGGCCTCGATCGCCAAGTCCACCCCGTTGAGGATGTTCATGCCGCCGTAGCCGCCGTAGACGTCGCGCGCTTCGAGTAGTGGCATCGATGGTTCCCTGCGTCATGGCTGTCTTGTTGTTTTCCGGGGCGATCGCGTTCCGCGGCGCCGTCAGGCGGCGCCGGCGCCCCTCAGGCTACGTTGGAGCCAAAGTAGGCCTCGATGACCCGGGGGTCGTTACGTATCTCCTCGATGGTGCCCTCGACCATCACGCTGCCCTGGGCCAGCACGATCACCGGGTCGCAGAGCCGGGCGATCATGGCCATGTCGTGCTCGATCACCAGGAAGGTGTAACCCATCTCGCGGTTGAGGCGCTCGATGTTGCTCATCAGGTCGCCGAGCAGGGTGCGGTTGACCCCGGCGCCGATCTCGTCGAGCAGCACCACCCGGGCGTCGGTCATCATGGTGCGGCCGAGCTCGAGGAGCTTCTTCTGGCCGCCGGAGAGGTTGCCGGCCAGTTCGTTGCGCACGTGGTGCAGGCCGATGAAGTCGATCACCTCCAGGGCCTTGCGGCGCACTTCGGCCTCCTGCCGACGCACCAGGCCGGGTTTGAGCCAGGCGTCGAACAGCTCCTCGCCGGCCTGCCGGGGCGGCACCATCATCAGGTTCTCCAGCGCCGTCAGCCGGGAGAATTCGTGGGCGATCTGGAAGGTGCGCAGCAGCCCCTTGTGGAACAGCTCGTTGGCAGGCCGGCCGGTGATGTCCTCGCCGTCGAACAGCACCTGGCCTCGGTCCAGCGGCAGGGCGCCGGCGATGATGTTGAACAGGGTGGACTTGCCGGCCCCGTTGGGACCGATGAGCCCGGTGATCGAGCCCTCCTCCACCCGGATCGAGCAGTCGTCGATGACCTTGAGGCCACCGAACGCCTTGTGGACGTGTCGAACGTCGATGATGGCTGCCATGTTCCGTTCCACTGTTGTTGTCTGTCGCTGTTGCCCGCCGCTGGCGAGGCGTGGTGCCCGGGCGGCGTTGTCGCGCCGCGGGCCGCGGCATCATGGGCCGGCCGCAAACCGCCGCCCGATGGGGCGGCGGCGAGACGGCTCACGGTTCCTGACTGCTTTCCGCCAGGAAGGTGCGGCCGGCGGCGAAGGCGCCGACGATCACCAGGGCGCCGATGACCGGAATCAGGTAGCCGTCGACCTGCGGAATGGTCCGCAGGAACACGAAGGAGACGGCTGCGGGGGCCACGAAGCGCACCAGGAAGCGCCAGGTGGCGAACCAGGCCTCGCTGGTGCGCATCTCCTTCATGACTTCCGAATGGGTCAGGGCCCAGCCGGCGAACAGGGCGATCAGCAGGCCCCCCAGCGGCATGAAGATATTGGTCAGCAGCTCGATGAAGTCGAAGGCGCTGCGGCCGAACAGGGTGTGGAAGATCGTGCCCTCGGCCCACAGGTTGAAGCTGACCACGGTGAGCAGCCCCAGCGCCCAGCTCGCCACCACCATGAGGGCCACGGCCTGGGGGCGGGTGAGGTCGAAGCGCTCGACGAGGAAGGCGGCCACCGGTTCGATCAGCGAGATCGAGGAGCTGATCGCCGCCCCCAGCACCAGGATGAAGAAGACGCCGCCGATCAGTGCCCCGAGAGGCATCTCGGCGAAGGCCAGCGGCAGGGTGACGAACATCAGGCCGGGCCCCTGCCCGGGGCCAAGGCCGGCACCGAACACCAGCGAGAAGATCGCCAGGCCGGCGACCATGGCCACGGCGGTGTCGACGACGGCGATGGCGATGGCGGTACGGGTCAGCGAGGCCTCGCCGTCCATGTAGGCGCCGTAGGCCATGATCGCGCCCATGCCGAGGCTCAGGGTGAAGAACGACTGGCCCATGGCCTGCAGCCAGCCCTCGAGGCTCAAGTCGGCGAGGTTGAAGGTGAACAGGAAGCTGGCCGCCGCTCCGATGTCGCCGTTGGCGATACCGTAGAAGAGCACCACCAGCAGGATCACGAACAGCGACGGCATCAGGATGCGCAGGCCGCTCTCGATGCCCTTGTGGATGCCCATGCCGACGATCAGGCCGGAGGCGATGATGAACAGGGTGTGGTAGAGGGTCAGCAGGGCCGGTGAGGCGAGCAGGGCGTCGAAGCCCGCGCCGATGGTCTCGGCATCGGCGCCGACGAGCGAGCCGGTGAGCATCTGCCAGGTGTAGTGGATCGCCCAGCCGGCGATTACCGAATAGAAGCTGAGGATCAGGAAGGCCGAGGAGGCGCCCAGCCAACCGATCGACTCCCACGCTCGCGAGGTGCGATGGGTCCGGGTCAGGTGGCGCATGCCCATGATCGGGCTGCGGCGGCTGGCGCGGCCGAGCATGGTCTCGGCGATCAGGATCGGGATGCCCACGGCGAAGATGGTCAGGGCATAGACCAGGATGAAGGCCCCACCGCCGTTCTCGCCGGTGAGATAGGGAAAGCGCCATAGGTTGCCGAGCCCCACCGCCGATCCGACCGCGGCCAGCAGGAAGGTGCCTTTGTGTGTCCAGACGTTATGCGTGCTCATGGGAGTTCCGGATGTGCCTGATCGGCCTTGTGGGCCTTGGTGGACCCTGGAGTGAACTTTTGGACCCGAGTGCCCAGCGTCGGGGAGTGTGTGCCCCTGGGGTGGCGCCAACTTTGCGTCATCACCCGGGCGCCTGGCTAGTGGCCAAGCGTTTAGGGTGCGTTAAGGGGGCGCTATGGTATCGCCTCGAGGGATCAGTCCCGGGCGTCGTCGTCTTCGTGGGCATCGCGGTGTGGCTCCAGGGCCCGGCTGGCGTCGGGCAGGCGTACGGTGTCACCCAGGCAGAGCTTGCCATGGGACTTCAGGCGGCGGCCATTGCCGGCGGCGATCAGCGCCACCACCTCGCCGATGCTGGTGCCGTCGACATAGGCCTCGACCTTGACCCGCACGATGGCGCCCTCGTGGCGGGCCGAGAGGATATCGCCGGGCCCCGGTTCGGAGTATCCCGTGGGGTCCTGCGCGAAGTGGTGCATGACGCCGTCGGTACCCGGGTCGTCCCAGTCCACATGCTTGTGCATGACGCTGTCTCCTCTGCTGGGTATGGCGTGCGGTGGTCATGCCGACCCCGCTTCCCTGAGCCTAGCCGAGGGGACGGGAATGCCAAGGAGGCGTCGCGGACGGGTGGGCACAGCAAAAAGGCCCGCCGGGGAGGCGGGCCTGTCGAGGCATCCAGCGTCACTTCTTGCTGGCGCGCTTGCGTTCGTTCTCGGTGAGGTGCTTCTTGCGCAGGCGGATGTGGTGGGGAGTGATCTCGACGAGTTCGTCGTCGTCGAGGAACTCGATCGCCTGCTCGAGGGTGAACTTCACCGGCGGGGTCAGCACGATGTTCTCGTCGTTGCCCGAGGCACGCATGTTGTCGAGCTTCTTGCCCTTGGTGGGGTTGACGACCATGTCGTTGGCGCGGTTGTTGATGCCCACCAGCATGCCTTCGTAGACCTCGGTGCCGTGATCGATGATCAGCTTGCCGCGTTCCTGCAGGGCATAGAGGGCATAGGCCAGCGCCTTGCCGGGGACCATGGAGACCAGCACGCCGTTGCGACGCTCGATGGCGGCGTCGGGCTTGAGCGGGCCGTAGTGGTCGAAGCGGCTGGTGAGGATACCGGTGCCCGAGGTCAGGGTCATGAACTGGCCGCGGAAGCCGATCAGGCCGCGGGCGGGAATCATGAAGTCGAGGCGTACCCGGCCCTTGCCGTCGGGATTCATGTTGGTCAGCTCGCCCTTGCGGTAGCCGAGCTCCTCCATGATGGCGCCCTGGTGCTGCTCCTCGCAGTCGATGATGACCTCTTCGTAGGGCTCCTGCTTGACCCCGTCGATCTCGCGGATGATGACCTCGGGGCGGCCCACGGCCAGCTCGAAGCCCTCGCGGCGCATGGTCTCGATCAGCACCGAGAGGTGCAGCTCGCCGCGGCCGGAGACCTTGAACTTCTCCGGGGAGTCGCCCTGCACGACGCGCAGCGCCACGTTGTGGATCAGCTCCTGCTCGAGGCGATCCTTGATGTTGCGGCTGGTGACGAACTTGCCGTCCTTGCCGGCGAAGGGCGAGTCGTTGACCTGGAAGGTCATCGAGACGGTGGGCTCGTCGACCGACAGCGGCGGCAGTGCCTCGACGGCGACCGGGTCGCACAGGGTATCGGAGATCGACAGCGCGTCGATGCCGGTGATGCAGACGATGTCGCCGGCGGTGGCCTGCTCGGTCTGCACGCGCTCCAGGCCGAGGTGGGTCATCACCTGGCCGACCTTGCCCTTGCGGGTCTTGCCGTCGGTGCCCACGATCACGACCTGCTGGTTGGGCCGGACCGCACCGCGCTTGATGCGGCCCAGGCCGATGACGCCCACGTAGCTGTTGTAGTCCAGTGCCGAGATCTGCATCTGGAAGGGGCCGTCGAGCTCGACCTTGGGCGGCTCGACGATGTCGACGATGGCCTGGAACATGGGGGTCATGTCCTCGGCCAACTCCTCCGGGTCCATGCCGGCGATGCCGTTGAGGGCCGAGCAGTAGATGATCGGGAAGTCGAGCTGCTCGTCGGTGGCGCCGAGGTTGTCGAACAGGTCGAAGATCTGGTCGATGACCCAGTCGGGACGGGCGCCGGGGCGGTCGATCTTGTTGACCACCACGATCGGCTTCAAGCCCTGGTCGAAGGCCTTCTGGGTCACGAAACGGGTCTGCGGCATGGGGCCGTCGACGGCGTCGACCAGCAGCAGCACCGAGTCGACCATCGACATCACGCGCTCGACCTCGCCACCGAAGTCGGCGTGTCCCGGGGTATCGACGATATTGATGTGATAGGGGGTGCCGGAGGCATCTTCCCAGCGGATCGCGGTGTTCTTCGCCAGGATGGTGATGCCGCGTTCCTTCTCCTGGTCATTGGAGTCCATGATGCGCTCCTGCCCCTCGGCCTTGCGGTCCAGGGTACCGGACTGGCTGAGGAGCTTGTCGACCAGAGTGGTCTTGCCGTGGTCGACGTGGGCGATGATGGCAATGTTGCGAAGTTTCTCGATCACGACGCGATCCTGCTGGGAAAAAGTGGGGACGCATTATAAAGCGAGGGCGGCGGGCCCTACCAGCTCTGTCGGCGGTTATCGCGTGACTCGAACGCCGGGGCAAGGGAATTCAGGGGCTTGGCGAGGGGCGATTTCGGCATCGCAGCGCCGAAATCGTCCCTTCTGCCACCTGGGCGGCGGAAAGGGCCGCCGCCGGGGCGTCCCGGGTCAGGTCCCGTCGGCGGCCAGGCGCTGCTTGACCCGGCCGAAGGCCGCCAGGGCGAACTCCAGGTCGTCGCGGCTGAAGGCCGCCGACATCTGGGTGCGGATGCGGGCCTTGCCCTTCGGTACCACGGGGTAGGAGAAGGCGGTGACATAGATGCCCTCCTCGAGCATGGCCTCGGCGAAGCGTCCGGCGACGGCGGCGTCGTGCAGCATCACCGGCACGATGGGGTGCTCGCCGGGCAGCAGCTCGAAGCCCAGCCGCTCGAGCCCCTCGCGGAAGATCGCGGTGTTGTCATTGAGACGGTCGCGCAGCTCGCCCGACTCGGCGGCCAGCTCCAGCGCCTTCAGGGCGCCGGCCACCACCGGCGGGGCGACGGTGTTGGAGAACAGGTAGGGGCGCGACCGCTGACGCAGGAGCTCGATCACTTCGCGGCGGCCGCTGGTGTAGCCGCCGCTGGCGCCGCCCAGAGCCTTGCCCAGGGTGCCGGTGGTGATGTCCACTCGGTCCATGCAGCCCAGGCGCTCGTGGGTGCCGCGCCCGCCGGCGCCGAGGAAGCCGGTGGCGTGGCAGTCGTCGAAGTGCACCAGAGCGCCATGGCGCTCGGCCAGGTCGCAGATCGCGTCGAGCGGGGCGATGTAGCCGTCCATGGAGAAGACGCCGTCGCTGGTGATCAGCTTGAAGCGAGCGCCGTCGCGGTCGGCGGCCTGCAGCTGGGCCTCGAGGTCGGCCATGTCGCGGTTGCGGTAGCGGTAGCGCTTGGCCTTGGAGAGCCGGATGCCGTCGATGATGCTGGCGTGGTTGAGCTCGTCGGAGATCACCGCGTCCTCCGGCCCCAGCAGTGTCTCGAACAGCCCGCCGTTGGCGTCGAAGCAGGAGGGGTAGAGGATGGTGTCCTCGGTGCCGAGGAAGTCGCTCAAGCGCTGCTCCAGCTGCTTGTGCTGGGTCTGGGTGCCACAGATGAAGCGCACCGAGGCCATGCCGTAGCCCCACTGGGCGAGGCCCTCCGCGGCGGCGGCATTGACCGCCGGGTGCTGGGCCAGGCCCAGGTAGTTGTTGGCGCACAGGTTGAGCACCTCGCGGCCTGCGCCCAGGCCGACATGGGCCCCCTGGGGGGTGGTCAGCTGGCGCTCGTGCTTGTAGAGCCCGGCCGATGCGATGGCGTCGAGCTCGTCGCGCAGGTGGCGCTGAAAGTTGCCGTACATGGTGTTACTCCCAGTTGAGGACGACCTTGCTCGCTTCCCCGCTCAGCATGGCATCGAAGCCCTGCTGGAACTCGGTGCAGGGCAGCCGGTGGGTGATCACCGGCGAGATGTCGAGCCCGGAGTCGACCATCACCGACATCTTGTACCAGGTCTCGTACATCTCGCGACCGTAGATCCCCTTCAGCGTCAGCATGTTGAAGATCACGGTGTTCCAGTCGATGGCCATCTCCCCGCTGGGGATGCCGAGCATCGCCACCTTGCCGCCATGGCACATGTTGGCCAGCATGTCGCGGAAGGCGGCGGGGCTGCCGGACATCTCGAGCCCCACGTCGAAGCCCTCGCTGAGCCCCAGGTCGCGCTGCACCTCGGCCAGGCTCTCCTCGCGCACGTCGACCGTGCGCGTGGCACCCAGGCGGGCGGCCAGGGCCAGGCGCCCGGGGTTGAGGTCGGTGATCACCACGTGACGCGCCCCGGCATGGCGGCACACCGCCGCGGCCATGGCACCGATCGGCCCGGCACCGGTGATCAGCACGTCCTCGCCGAGCAGGTCGTACTGCAGGGCGGTGTGCACGGCGTTGCCCAACGGGTCGAACAGCGCCGCCACGTCGAGGTCGATGCCGGGCCGGTGCTCCCAGACGTTGGACATGGGCAGGGCCACGTACTCGGCGAAGGCGCCGGGGCGGTTCACGCCGATGCCGCTGGTATGGGCGCAGAGGTGGCGCCGGCCCGCCAGGCAGTTGCGGCAGCGGCCGCACACCACGTGGCCCTCGCCGGAGACGAGCTGCCCGGGGTGGAAGTCGTTGACGTTGGACCCCACCTCGACGATCTCGCCGACGAATTCGTGGCCCACCACCATGGGCACGGGGATGGTCTTCTGTGCCCAGCTGTCCCAGTTGTAGATGTGGACGTCGGTGCCGCAGATGGCGGTGCGCTTGACCCGGATCAGCACATCATTGATGCCGATCTCGGGGTCGGGAACCTCTTCCAGCCACAGGCCCGGTGCGGCCTCTCGCTTGACCAGTGCTTTCATGACCCTACCCCCTTCCTGGATATGTGTGCATCGGGGCCCTGGCAATCCGTCGCAAGGCGTTTAGTATGAAGGAACCATTTCCAGTATCGCAGAACAATTCCGTTATACAAGATTAATTTCTCTCATAGTGGATTCTTGTCGTGAGTGGGGCGGGTCTGGGGTTCCCCGACGAGGAAGCACACTGACAGGGCCGCACGAAAAAAGAGGTGCCTCGATTGAACGGTAGAACAGTCACTCGGGATCAGCACGGCGATGTGGGCAGTCAGGTACTATCCAGCCGCGTCACCGAGCTGCGCAAGAAACGCAACCTGACCCTGGAGCAGCTGGCGGCCGCCTCGGGGGTCAGCCGCTCGATGCTCAGCCAGATCGAACGGGGACGGGCCAATCCCACCCTGGCGGTGACCCTGCGTATCGCCCAGGCCTTCGGGCTGAGCATCCGGGAGCTGGTGGACGAGCCCTGGACTGCCTCGCGGATCGAGATCGTGCGCAGTGACGATGCCAACCAGATGTTTCGCGACGACCCGGAGTGCCGGATCCGCACGCTTTCGCCGCTGCATCTGGAGAAGAACGTGGAGTTCTACGAGCTGCGCATCGCGCCCCGCGCCCGCCTCCACAGCGCGCCACACTTCGAGGGCACCCGCGAGCTCCTGACGCTCACCCGGGGGAATGCCCGGGTGCAGGCCGGCGACAGCTGTTGCGAGCTGAGCCCGGGGGATTCGGCCCACTACCACGCCGATCTGGAGCACACCATCGAGAACGTCAGCGACGAGGAGCTGGTGGGCTTTCTGGTCGTGACCTATGAGTGAGGGTCGGGCGTTGCGGCGTCAACCGAAGCGGGTCTGTACCCGCGCCTGACAGGCCCGTAGCCGCTCCAGCAGCTCGGGGAGGGCCGAGGTGTCCAGCGAGGGGTCGAAGCCGCCGATGCGATCGAACCACTGCCGCGCCACGCACAGGGTATCGTTGGGTGGGGTGCGGCTCAGCCAGTGCCACAGGCGGGTCGCGGGGCCGCGGGGGCGCGAGGGCAGGACCAGGACATCCCAGGCATGATGCTCGATCCGCTCGATGACCGCGGTCAGCCAGTCGGTGGACGCGGCGGGGAGGGTCGGTCCGGGAAAGACCAGTACCATGCCCTGGCTGCGGGCCACCGCGGCATTCAGGCGGCCGCCCAGGGGCTCGCTTGCGCATGGGAGCAGGCGGGCACCGAAGCGATTGGCGAGTCCCGGTAGCCGTGGGTCTCCCGTATCGTCGACCAGCAGCAGCTCGATATGCCCGTTTCGATCCTGCAACAGCCGACGCAGAGCCGCCAGGCGCCTCGGCAGAGCCGTGCCCGTCGAACGTGCATCGAGGAAAAGGCTGCAGGCGAACATGCTCGGGCGCACTCCGCGGGCTGGACACCAGACCATGGCGCCGGGGCTGAAACGCGGGCGTTCCCGATCCGGAGCCTTCGTGTAATAGAGTGTAGTTTTTGGTTGTTAAGCGTATCAATATGTTTCCGATATGGAATTCCTGGGATCGGAAGAGGACTTCTGCCCTGTTAGGGCATGAGCCGTGCCCTCAACCAGGCGGGATGGCGGAGCAGGGTGTCGGCAATGCATTGATTTGGTGCTTTCCGGTAGTTTGTCGCACCATTTTGGTGCCTGAGTGGTGGGGTGAGAGGCCCTCCCGGGTGTGTGATGACTGGCATGGTGCAGAGGGGTGCTTCATGATGCATGAAAAAAACCAATATAATCAATTTATTGTCGTAGATACACGCCATGCTGGTGCATTTCTGGCACGCTGCCTGCATTGATTTGGCCAGCGCCATGTTCGTGCGTGGCGGTCGTGGGCAGGGTGCCCGCGACGTGCTAAAACTCTCGCTGGGACGACCAGCGCCAGTGGATCATCATCCAAACTTATCGAGCCAAGCTCACCAGTGGAGGACATCATGTCTGCCAAGACTCTCGCCCTGATTGAAGAACACGACGTCAAGTGGGTCGACCTGCGCTTCACCGATACCCGTGGCAAGGAGCAGCACGTCAGCATCCCTGCGCGCGACGTCGACGAGGAATTTTTCGAGAATGGCCAGATGTTCGATGGTTCCTCCATCTCGGGCTGGAAAGGCATCAACGAGTCGGACATGATCCTGCGGCCGGAAGATGGCACCGCCTTCCTCGACCCCTTCACCGAAGACGCCACCCTGGTGCTGCGCTGCGACATCATCGAGCCGGCCACCATGCAGGGCTACGAACGGGATCCGCGCTCCATTGCCAAGCGTGCCGAGGCCTACCTGCAGTCCAGTGGCCTGGGCGACACCGCCTTCTTCGGTCCCGAGCCCGAGTTCTTCATCTTCGACGAGGTGCACTGGAAGGCCGACATCGAAGGCGCCATGTACAGGATCTCCTCCGAGGAGGGGGCCTGGGCCACCGACCGTCCCATCGAAGGCGGCAACCTGGCGCACCGTCCGCGCGTCAAGGGTGGCTACTTCCCGGTGCCGCCGGTGGACAGCTTCCACGACATCCGCGGCGCCATGTGTAACACCCTGGAGGCCATCGGCCAGACCGTCGAGGTGCACCACCACGAGGTGGCCAACGCCGGCCAGAACGAGATCGGCGTCAAGTTCAACACTCTGGTGAAGAAGGCCGACGAGCTTCAGGAGATGAAGTACGTCGTGCACAACGTGGCACACGCCTACGGCAAGACCGCGACCTTCATGCCCAAGCCGCTGGTCGGCGACAACGGCAGCGGCATGCACGTCCACCAGTCGTTCTGGAAGGATGGCGTCAACCAGTTCGCCGGTGACGAGTACGCCGGCCTCTCCGAGATGGCGCTCTACTACATCGGCGGCATCATCAAGCACGCCCGTGCCCTGAACGCCTTCACCAACGCTTCCACCAACTCCTACAAGCGTCTGGTACCGGGCTTCGAGGCGCCGGTCATGCTGGCCTACAGCGCCCGCAACCGCTCCGCCTCCATCCGCATTCCCTACACCGCCAGCCCCAAGGGCAAGCGCGTCGAGTGCCGCTTCCCGGATCCGACCGCCAACCCCTACCTGGCCTTCGCGGCGATGCTGATGGCCGGTATCGACGGCATCAAGAACAAGATCCATCCGGGCGATGCCATGGACAAGAACCTCTATGACCTGCCGCCGGAAGAGGGCAAGGCCGTGCCCACCGTGGCGAGCGGCCTGGATCAGGCTCTGGAGGCACTGGATGCCGACCGTGCCTTCCTCACCGAGGGTGGCGTCTTCACCGACGACATGATCGATGCCTACATCGAGCTGAAGATGGAAGACGTGGAGCGGATCCGCATGTCCACTCACCCGATCGAGTTCGACATGTACTACAGCTGCTGAGCAGGACAGCGGGACGGCGGCCCTGAGGGGTCGCCTCCCGCTTCGTGCGTTGAGCGAAAAAGGGGTTCCGCCATGGCGGAACCCCTTCTTGTCGTTCACTATCCAATGGCCATGTCGGGTAGCCGGGCGCGAGCCGGCGCACGATCGAAGAGGCTGCCCGGCGATAGAGGGCGCCACCGCAGGGGGATAGTCATGAACATGCGTCTCGTCATCCTGGTTCTCGGTGTCTGCCTGCCCGTGACGGCAGCGGCCACCACCGTCTATCGCACCACCGATGCCCAGGGCAACGTGGTCTTCACCGACGATCCCGAACGCGGCGGAGAGGAGGTCGAACTGACACCGCTCACCGTGGTGCCCTCCCGCGAGGTGCGCCAGGAGCAGGCCGTGCCGCGGGTCGACGGCAGCCGTGCCGCGGCGGTCGGTGCCTCGCCGGGGCAGCCCTTCATGCCCTACGACAGCTTCCGGATCCTGGCGCCGGGGCATGAGGAGACGCTGCCCACCGGCTATGCCGGCAATGTCCAGGTGGAACTCGGCATCGAGCCCGAACTGCGCGAGGACCATCGCGTGCGGCTGTTGCTGGATGGCCGGGTCAGCCAGTCGGCCATGCACACCAATGCCTTCATGCTCACCAACCTCGATCGCGGCGAGCATGTCTTGCAGGCCGAACTGCTCGATGCCAGCGGCGAGGTCCGCCATCGCACGTCGCCGGTGACCCTCTACGTGCAGCGGGCCAGCGTCAACCTGCCCCAGAACCCCAACCGCCCCGATTAGCTGCCCCCTCGCCGGGCACCCCGGCCGTTGTGCCCGGACGGCAGCCCGAGGCCCTGTCGTGACGTGACGCGTGACGACCGGCCCCTTGATCCCATGGATCGTGCCGAGCGGATTCGCCGGAGCGTCGACCTGGAGTTTCAATCCCTCGATCGCGAGGAGCGCCGCCGCGAGAGGCGCCGCCTCGAGCGGCGGTCGTCCGCCGCGGGCGATGCCGAGAAGCCCCGCTTCGAGCGACGGCCCAAGCGCCGCTTCGACAGCGAGCGACGCTTCGCCCCACGTCATCCCTGACGGCTCGTTTGCTGGCGTGCCTCGGCGGCCCATTCCCGTTGCTGGTGCAAGAGGAGGGTAGCCTGTCTCGCTTTCGTGCGTCGCCTCGCGGCATGCACTATTGTGGTGCACTAAAGGGGTGCGTGATGGCACCGAAACGGCGCCAGGGCGCTCGTGCCGGTGCTGGCGCGCTTCTTGCAGCGCTATTGGCAGTACGCCGTGCCGCCCCGGGCAGGGCGACCGAGAGCCGAAGAGGTCACTGCCCCTCCATGGACGGTGAGCGGGACAATGCCATGAGTCGAGAAGGCCTGATGTATCAACGCTTGATGGAGCACCTGACCACGGCGGTGCTGTTGCTGGACGGCGAGTTGCGCCTGTGCTGGATGAACCCCTCGGCCGAGGCCCTGCTGGCCGTCAGCCTGAGCCGGGTCGCGGGCGTCGAGTTCACCAGCGTGGTGGGCAGGGGCAGCGATATCGAGGAGGTGCTGGACAAGGCCCGGGCCGAGTTCCACCCCTTCACCCAGCGGGAGGCGCGATTGGTGATCGGTGGCGAGTCACTCACGGTGGACTACACGGTCACGCCACTCAGCTCCGATGAGCTGCTGCTGGAGATCGAACCGCGCGACCGGCTGATGCGCATCTCCCGCGAGGAGGCCCTGCTGAGTCGCCAGGAAACCATCAAGGTGCTGGCCCGCGGGCTGGCCCACGAGGTCAAGAACCCGCTGGGGGGGATCCGTGGCGCCGCCCAACTGCTGGAGCGCGACCTCGACGACCCCGGGCTCAGGGAGTTCACCCATATCATCGTCGAGGAGGTCGACCGCCTGCGCGACCTGGTCGACTCCATGCTGGGCCCCAACCGGGTCACTCGCCATGAGCCGCTGAACATTCACAAGGTGCTGGAGCGCGTGCGTTCGCTGCTGGCCGTCGAGCGGCCCGGGGTGGAGATCGAGCGCGACTACGATCCCAGCCTGCCCGACCTCGCCGGCGACGAGTCGCAGATGATCCAGGCGACACTCAACGTGGCGCGCAATGCCGTGGAGGCGATGACCGAAGCCGGCATTCCCGAGCCCCGTCTGGTCCTGCGCACCCGGGCCCGTCGCCAGTTCACCCTGGGCGCCGAGCGTCATCGGCTGGTCTGCGAGGTCGCCATCATCGACAACGGGCCCGGCATCCCCGAGGCGCTGCGCGAGACGCTGTTCTACCCGATGGTCTCGGGACGGGCCGACGGCAGCGGTCTGGGCCTGTCCATCGCCCAGTCGATCCTGCACCAGCACCAGGGGTTGATCGAGTGTGACTCCTCGCCCGGCCGTACCGAATTCCGATTGCTGATTCCGCTGGAGAAGCGCCATGACTGATGCCGCACGTGTCGTGATCGTCGACGATGACCGCGCCATTCGCTGGGTGCTGGAGCGCGCCCTGGCCCAGCCCGACCTGGAGGTCGAGTGCATCGAGCGCGCCGATACCGCCCTCGGGCGTCTGCTCGACGATCCCCCCGACGTGCTGGTCACCGATATCCGCATGCCGGGTATCGACGGCCTGGACCTGATGTCGCGGGTGCGCGAGGCCCACCCCGATCTGCCGGTCATCGTGATGACCGCCCACTCCGACCTCGAGAGCGCCGTCGCCTCCTACCAGGGCGGGGCCTTCGAGTACCTGCCCAAGCCCTTCGATGTCGACGAGGCACTGGCCCTGGTGCGCCGCGCCGTGGCCCATGCCCGCGAGCGCAAGCGCCCGGTGAGCGTGCCCGAGGGGCTCGACGCCGAGATCATCGGCGAGGCGCCGGCGATGCAGGAGGTGTTCCGCGCCATCGGCCGGTTGTCGCACTCCCACATCACGGTATTGATCAACGGCGAGTCGGGGACCGGCAAGGAGCGGGTCGCCCGTGCCCTGCATCAGCACAGTCCGCGGGGCGGCCAGCCCTTCATCGCGCTGAACATGGCAGCGATCCCGCGTGATCTGATCGAGTCGGAGCTGTTCGGTCACGAGAAGGGGGCGTTCACCGGCGCCACCGCCCAGCGTCAGGGGCGCTTCGAGCAGGCCAACGGCGGCACCCTGTTCCTCGACGAGATCGGTGACATGCCCGCCGAGACCCAGACGCGGCTGCTGCGGGTGCTGGCCGATGGCGAATTCTATCGCGTCGGCGGCCACACCCCGGTGAAGGTGGACGTGCGGATCATCGCCGCCACCCACCAGAACCTCGAGACGCTGGTGGACGACGGGCGCTTCCGCGAGGATCTCTTCCACCGCCTTAACGTGATCCGGGTGCACCTGCCGAAGCTTGCCGAGCGGCGCGAGGACATCCCGCGGCTGGCGCGTCACTTCCTGGCCGAGGCGGCCAAGGAGCTCTCGACCGACGTCAAGGTGCTGACCCCCGAGGCCGAGGAGCACCTGACTCGGCTCTCCTGGCCGGGCAATGTGCGCCAGCTCGAGAACACCTGTCGCTGGCTGACGGTGATGGCCTCGGGCCGCGAGGTGCTGATCGAGGACCTGCCGCCGGAGCTGCGCGACGGCAGTGGCGGCGAGGCCGCCACCGGCGACTGGCGCGCCGCCTTCCGCGACTGGGCCGACCGGGCACTGGCCGCCGGCCACACCCACCTGCTGGAAGAGGCGGTGCCGGACTTCGAGCGGATCCTGATCGAGACGGCGCTCAAGCACACCGGGGGCCGCAAGGGCGAGGCCGCCGAGCTGCTGGGCTGGGGGCGCAATACGCTCACCCGCAAGCTCAAGACGCTGCTGCCGGCACTGGCCGACGGCGACTGAGCCTGGGGAATCTTCACGTTTTTCTCGACATTGGCAGCTTGTTCGCCGAAAACTGTTTAGGGTTGCACCCTCTTGTCGGCACAGAAACTCGGCGGCCGCCTATACTCAGCGCTGGTGCCAGAGGCGCAGCCGTCGTCTTTTTGGAGGTCCGTCCCCGTCCG
>NZ_JCAKFQ010000033.1:0-34876 GCF_059509875.1 Halomonas sp. LMYGS-3
AGAAGCGGTTGGCGACCCAGCCGCGGATCTGTTCCGGCGTGGCGCGCCCCGCGGCCATGTCGACCTGGTAGGGGTGATGGACATGGTAGTAGGCGCCCTTGGCCAGCAGGGCCTCGCGGAAGGCCGCAGGGCTCATGGCCTCGCCCGGCGACCCCGACAGCGGTGACGCGATGCGTGTCATGCGGGGCTCCTCCTTTTATAGGGTCCTTGACGTTATCCAGCCGCAAGCGGAGATCGCTCCTCTGGGGGTGAGACGCCGGAGGCTCGCGTGCGTTCATACTTCCAGGCGCATGCCGTCGACGGCCACCTCGATCCCGGCCTCGGTCAGGCTGGCACGCTCTGCCGAGCGCTCGTCGAGGATCGGGTTGGTGTTGTTGACATGGATCAGCACCCGCCGAGTGGTCCTCGGCAGGGTGGCCAGTTCGGTCAGCAGGCCCTGCTCGCCGGACAGCGCCAAGTGGCCCATGTCGCGGCCGGTGGCCCGGCCGACACCGGCGCGGATCAACTCGTCGTCGTGCCACAGGGTACCGTCGACGAGCACACAATCGGCCTGTGCCAGGCAGCGGCGTACACGATCGTCGAGCTCGCCCAGGCCCGGGGCATAGAAGAGCCGGCTGCCCCGGGCGCGGTCCTCGATCAGCAGGCCGATATTGTCGCCCGGGGTCGGGGCGCCGCGGCGAGGTGAATAGGGCGGGGCGTTGCTGGTCAGGGCAACGGCGGTAAAGGCCAGCCCGGGGCAGGCCGGGACCTCGAAGCTGGCTTCCCGGTGAGCGGCATCGATCGGGATCGGGCGCCAGGTGAGCCCGCCCTGCCAGTGCTCGAGCATGGGAAACAGGGGAAAGCCGCTGCTCAGGTCCTGGTGCACATTGGGGGTGCACCAGACATCGAAGGGGCAGCCCTCGCGCAGCGACAGCAGGCCGGTGGCATGGTCGATCTGGCCGTCCACCAGCAGCACGCCACCGATGCCACTGTCCCGTGGCACCCGCCGGGGATGCAGCTCCGGGTTGGCGGCGAGCTGGGTGCGGATGTCGGGTGAGGCGTTGCACAGCAACCAGCGCTCACCGTCACTGCTGATGGCGATCGACGACTGGGTGCGTGGTGAGGCCTCGACAGTGCCCGTGCGAACCCCGCGACAGAGCCGGCAGTTGCAGTTCCACTGAGGAAAGCCGCCGCCGGCAGCGGCGCCGAGCACCAGTACGTGCATGTGGGGCTCCCGGTCCCTGAAAACGAAAGGCTGACGCTCCGTACGCGAAGCGTCAGCCCGAGAGGTACTGCATCACCCAGGGTGTCAACGGTTGGAAATGTACAGCGTTACTTCGAAGCCTAGACGTAGATCGGTATAGGCGGGTTTGGTCCACATGGGGTTACCTCCACGGTACGAGTGGATGTGGCTTGCACTCTCCCAGTTAAGCACGCCACACGGGATTCACCTTGCGACGAAAGTCGAATACCTCACCGTCGGTGACGTGGTTCGGGGGGCGCGGTGGCCTGGAGACACGCCAGGTTGTTGTCCTGGCAGGGATCTGTCGGGATTGTTGCTCTAGCGCAAAAGTCTTTTGACCATAGGCGAATGCCGAATTCCTCGCGGCCACGCTGTAGCCCCCGAAAGTTGTGCTAGACCTTCCAGTGTCACTGCCTGAAACCGGATAACAACCACAAACGAGATGTGCCGTACCCCGCGGCACACCCTTCAGTGCGACGGAGAGAACGCCATGCTTCGGGAGATCGGTTTTGCGATGACGGCCGCCGGGTTGATGGCCGCATCCTTGGCTCATGCCAACCAGAATCAACTCGAGCTGCAACAGAACCCTGAATACTGGGCCACGCAACTGGGCAACTATCAGGGCAACCGTTACAGCGCACTGGACCAGATCAATCGCGACAACGTGGGTGAGTTGCGATCGCTCTGGCAATTCTCCACCGGCGTCCTGCGCGGCCACGAGGGTGGTCCCCTCTATGTCGGCGATGGTCGCCTCTATATCCATACCCCCTTCCCCAACAAGGTATTCGCCCTCGACCTGGAGGACGAGGGCCGGGTGGTGTGGAGCTACGAACCCGACCAGGATTCCCGCGTCATCCCGGTGATGTGTTGCGACACCGTCAACCGCGGCTTGGCCTATGCCGATGGACGCCTGTTCCTCGGCCAGGCCGACAACACCCTGATTGCCCTGGATGCCGAGACCGGTGAGCTGCTGTGGGATGTCAGCAATGGCGACCACACCATCGGCGAGTCCAACACCATGTCGCCGCTGGTGGTGCATGACAAGGTCATCGTCGGCATCAGTGGCGGTGAGTTCGGCATCCGCGGCCACATGACCGCCTACAACGTCGAGACCGGCGAGATGGAGTGGCGAGGCTATTCGACCGGACCGGACGACGAGGTGCTGCTCGATCCGGAAACCACCACCATGCTGGGTGAGCCGATCGGCGAGGCCGACCTGGGCGTTTCTACCTGGCCCGAAGGCGAGTGGGAGCGTGGCGGTGGAGCGCCCTGGGGCTGGATCACCTACGACCCGGAACTCGACCTGATCTACTACGGTACCGGCAACCCGGGGAGCTGGAACCCGGAACAGCGCACCAAGGACGGCGAGCCGGCCGACAACAAGTGGGCGATCACCGTCTTCGCCCGCGACCCCAACAACGGTGAGGCCAAGTGGGTCTACCAGAAGGTGCCCTTCGACGAGTGGGACTACGACGGCGTCAACGAGAACCAGTTGATCGACGTCGAGGTCGACGGCGAGCAGCGCAAGGGCCTGGCGATCATCGATCGAACCGGTTTCGGCTTCTTGCTCGACCGCGAGAGCGGCGAGCTGCTGGTGGCCGAGAAGTTTGCTCCGGAGACCAACTGGGCGGACAGCTACGACATGGAAACCGGCCGGCCCAACGTCAACGAGGAGTTCAGCACCTACCGCCAGGGCGTCGGTGTCAACACCACCGATATCTGCCCCACCGCCATGGGGGCCAAGAACATGCAGCCGAGCGCCTACTCGCCGAAGACCGGGCTCATCTACGCTGGTATCAACCGGATCTGCATGAACTATGAGCCCAGCGAGGTCGAATACACGGCGGGTAACTGGTATGTCGGGGCGACCCTGACCATGATGCCGGCGCCGGCGAATGGGGGGATGGAAGGCCGCATGGGCAGCTTCATCGCCTGGGACCCGGTGGCCGGCGAGACCGTCTGGGAGATCGACGAGCGCTTTGCGGTGTGGAGCGGCGCCCTGGCCACCGCCGGTGACCTGGCCTTCTACGGCACCCTCGAGGGCCATGTGAAGGCGGTGGACATCGAGAGCGGCGAGCAGCTGTGGCGCTTCAAGACCCCCTCCGGGATCATTGGCAACGTCAACACCTTCATGCACGAAGGTAAGCAGTATGTGGCCGTGCTCTCCGGGGTTGGCGGCTGGGCCGGTGTCGGCCTGGCGGCGGGTCTCGTGGAGCCCGAGGAGGGCCTGGGGGCCGTGAGCGCCTTCGCCGCCCTCGGTGACTACACCAAGCTCGGCGGGGTGCTGACGGTCTTCGCGCTGCCGGATTGAGTGCCATCACGCCCTGCAGGCGGGTCACGGACTGCGGTCCGTGACCCGTTCCCTGCCATCCCTGTCCAGGGGCCGCCCGTCGGCGGCCCCGGTCGTACCGAGAAGGAAGCGCTGCATGACGGTTTTCAACGGAGTCTCGAGCCGGAGCCTCATCCTGACGGCCGTGTTTGGTCTGGGATTGCCCCTGGCCGGTTTCGTCTCACCGGCCGTGGCCGACGAGCACCGTGTCACCGGGGAAGCACCGGGAGCCTTCGTCGTCGAGGACGGCAAGGTCGACCCCAACACCTACCAGGGCTACATCGCCTTCACCCGGGCCTGCATGGCCTGCCATGGGCCGGACGGCCTGGGGTCCTCCTTCGCACCCAACCTGATCCGGGCCGCCGAGCGTCGCGGCTGGGCCGACTTCGCCGGCACTATCGCCGCCGGGCGCAGTGTGCAGCCGGGCCTGGTTATGCCCTCCTTCGCCGATGACCCCTATGTGCTGGCCAATATGGAGAATATCTACAGCTATATGCGTGCCCGCGGGGAAGGTGGCCTGGGGCGCGGACGTCCCAAGATCATCGAGTCGATGCAGGAAGAAGCCGAAGCGCTGCAGGAAGAGGTCGAGTCGCTGCAGGAGGAGGCGGAGTCCGACGAAGCCGTCCCTGATGAGAAGGCCGACGACTAAGCGTCGTCATGCCATCTTCTCTTCCCGGTAACGGAGGACGCATGAAACGAGGATTCGCCTGGCTGCTGCCGTTGCTGATCGCCCTGGCCCTGGGGAGCGGAAGCGGCATGGTGGCCGCCGATCTGCCCGAGCGCCTCGAAAGAGAGAAACTGCGCGTCTGTGCCGACGGCAACAACCTGCCGTTCACCAACCGCGAAGGAGAAGGGTTCGAGAACCGCATCGCCGAGCTGATGGCCGAGGAGCTGGGGGGCCCGCTCGTCTACGTCTGGGCGCCACAGGTGATGGGGTTCGTACGCAACACCCTGGACCTGCGCGTCTGCGATGTGATCGTCGGTGTGGCTGCCGGCTATGGGTTCGTGCAGAACACCAACGCCTATTACCGCTCGGTCTACGCCCTGGTGGTGCCCGAGGGTTCCGACCTCGAGGTGACCAGCCTCACCGATCCGGCGCTGCGGGAGCGGCGCATCGGCGTGGTCACGGAAACGCCGCCACTGGTGGCGCTGCGCCGTACCGGCGCCAGCGTCAAGAGTTACCCGCTGATGGTCGACACCCGAGTGCGGGCACCGGTACGCGACGCCATCGAGGACGTGGTGGCTGGCGATACCGAGGGGGCCGTGCTGTGGGGGCCGCTGGCCGGCTACTACGCGGCACGCCAGGATCCGCCACTCAAGGTCATCCCCCTGGTCGATGACACCTCCGGCGCGCGACTGGACTATCGCATCACCATGGGGATTCGCCGCGGCGAGCCCCACTGGAAGGATTGGATCAACGACTTCATCGACCGCCACCAGGAGGAGATCCACGCCATCCTCGTGGAATACGGGGTGCCCCTGCTCGACCGGCACGGGCAACTGCTGACCTCCGATCCGGCGGATGCAGGAGGTGAGCCATGAATCTTCTGCATTCGACTCTGCTGATGCTGGGGCTGGGGGCGGCCCTGGCGCTGGGCGGCGTGGAGCGGGTCGAAGCCCAGCGAGCGGCGGCGGGTCCCCCCGACTGGCCCTGTGTGCAGCGGCTGATCCCGGAGCTGGCCTGGGGCACCATCTGGACCGGCCCGTCGCTGGATGAACTGGAACGGGACTGGTGGGACGACGAGGAGGTCGGGCGCGTGGCGCGCTTCGCCACCGCGCGTGATACCCCCACGGACGAGGCCCTGGAACGCGTCCGGGACTTTGTCGCCTCGGTAGACAATGGCGAAGCCGAGGAGCGGTTGACACTGCTGTTCGCCGGACTCTTGGAACTCACCGACCGCCAGCGCCGTCGGGCCATCGACGGCATCCGGCGTGCCTCCCGCGCCCAGATGGCGCGCCTCGACGACATCTCCGAGATGGTCGATGAGCTGGAGGCGCGACGCGACGATGAGCAGGCGGACCAGGCCGAGATCGAGCGCCTCTCCCAGGAGTTGTTCTGGGAGCAGCGCACCTTCGAGCGACGCCAGCAGGCACTGCCGGCCATGTGCGAGCAGCCGGCCCTGCTGGAGGAAAAGCTCGGCAGGATGGTCCGGGTGATCATGGAGCGCCTGCCCTGATCGCCACCGTGAATGACAACACGAACGACGACAACAACCGCGGCAGCGCCGTCTGCCTGAGGAGCACGCATGAGGACCTCGCCACGTTCCCTCCGCTGGCTGGCGGTGGGAGGGCTCGCCGCCGGCCTCGGCTGGTCGGCGGCCCTGCCGGCCGACACGGTGGAGACCATCACCCTGGGCTATCTCGGGATGGAGCGACCGGACGACCGGGAGCCGCTCTCGGTGCTCGATCCGGTGCTCGACGACGAGGGTGTCCAGGGGGCTCGCCTGGGCATCAACGACAACAACGCCACGGCCCAGTTTCTCGACCAGGAGTTCGTGCTCCACGAGGCGGAAGTGCCCCAGGGCGGTGATGTCGGTGAAGCGCTGGAGCGCCTGCTCGACCAGGGCGCCGACTGGATCGTCAGCGGCCTGCCCGCCGAGGCGCTGCTCGAGGTGATGGCGCACCCCGACCTGGGCGACCGGGTGGTGTTCAATGCCGGGGCGCCGGACGATGTGCTGCGGGGCGAGTCCTGCCACCCCAACCTCTACCACACCACCCCGAGCCGGCGGATGCTGGCCGATGCCCTGGCCCAGTTCCTCGGCTACAAGCAGTGGGAGCGCTGGGCGTTGGTCTACGGCAACACCGACGAGGACCGGGTCCTGGCCGAGACCCTGCGCGCCGCGGCGGAGCGCTACGGTCACCGGGTGGTGGGCGACAAGATGTGGCCCCACGACCCCATGGCCCGCCGTGCCGAGGGCGGCTTCCATGCCATCCAGCGCGAGATCCCGGTGTTCGTCCAGGACCTTCCCGAGCACGATGTGCTGGTGATCGCCGACGAGACCGACTACTTCGGCGAGTACTTCCCCTACCAGACCTGGGCACCGCGCCCGGTGGTCGGCACCCAGGGGTTGATCGCCACCGCCTGGCACCGGGCCCACGAGTCCTGGGGGGCGGTGCAGTTGCAGCGGCGCTTCGAGAAGCTCGCCGACCGCTGGATGACGCCTCGAGACTTCGGCGCCTGGCTGGCGGTGCGTTCGCTGGGCGAGGCGGCGGCACGTACCGGCTCGGTGGCGCGCGACGAGGTGCTCGAGTACATGCTCGGCGACGAGTTCGAGCTCGCCGGCTACCTGGGCCTGCCGGTCAGCTATCGCACCTGGAACCACCAGCTTCGCCAGCCGATCCTGATCACCGGCCCGCGCATGGTGGCGTCCGTCTCGCCCCAGGAGGGTTACCTGCATCCACGCACGCCGCTCGATGCACTCGGCGCCGACGAGGGGGAATCGACATGCCGTTTCTGAGCCAAGGGAACATGACGCCCGCCATCAAGCGTGCCGCCCTCGGGCTGGCGCTGGGGGGGCTGCTGATGCTGCCCCTGGCCGCCCAGGCCGAGCGCATCTTCGTCTCCAACGAGAAGGACAACACCGTCTCGGTGATCGACGGCGACTCCCTGGAGGTGGTGGAGACCATCAGCGTCGGGCGCCGCCCTCGCGCGATGGCCTTCAGCAGCGACGGCAGTGAGCTGTTCGTGGCGGTGGGCGACGACGAGGCCATCGACATGATCGACCTGGAGACCCTCCGGGTGGTGCGCAGCCAGTCCTCCGGGGACGATCCCGAGGTGATCCGCGTCGACCCCAATCGGCCCTATATCTACGTCTCCAACGAGGACGACAACATCGTCTCGGTGCTCGACTACGAGGCGCGTACCCTGGTGACCGAGATCCCGGTGGGCGTCGAGCCCGAGGGGCTGGGGATCAGCCCCGATGGCCGCTGGCTGATCGCTACCACCGAGACCTCCAACATGGCCCACATCATCGATGCCGAGGCCATGGAGGCGGTGCACCATCGCCTGGTGGGGGCCCGGCCGCGGCACGCCGAGTTCACCCACGACGGTCGCGAGGCCTGGGTCTCGTCGGAGATCGCCGGCATGGTGTCGATCCTCGACATGGAGGAGACCTTCGACGTCAAGCACACCATTCGCTTCGACGTGCCGGGCGTGCCGCGGGAGACCGTCCAGGCGGTGGGGGTGGCACTCACGTCCGATGGCCGCTACGCCTTCGTTGCCCTGGGGCCCTCCAACCGGGTGGCGGTGATCGACCAGCAGACCTATGAGGTGCTCGACTACATCCTGGTCGGCCAGCGAGTCTGGCACCTGGCGCTCAATGCCGACGAGAGCCGGCTCTACACCACCAACGGCGTCAGCGGCGACGTCACCGTGATCGAGGTCGACGGCCTGCGGGCGATCAAGTCGATCCCGGTGGGGCGCTTCCCCTGGGGGGTGATCGTCGAGCCGTGAGTGATGCCCCCGTCACCGACGAGCGTGCTCTCCCGCGGCAGGAAGGGGCCCTGCCTGCCCTGGAGGTGTGCGACCTGAGCTTCGCCTATGGCGACACGCCGGTGCTGGAGTCGCTCTCCCTGGCCATTGCGGCCGGGGAGTTCGTCGTGCTGCTGGGCCCCAACGGGGCCGGCAAGACCACGCTCTTCTCGCTGATCACGCGCCTGCACGACCGCCGCCGGGGTGAGATCCGCATCGGTGGCTACGACGTGCGCCGCCAGGCGGTGCAGGCGCATGCCCGCATCGGGGTGGTGTTCCAGCAGCCGACCCTCGACCTCGACCTCAGCGTGGCCCAGAACCTCGCCTACCATGGCGCCCTGCACGGCATGGGGCGCCGCGAGGCGCGCACGCGGGCCGAGGCACAGCTCACCCGGGTGGGGCTCGCCGACCAGCGGCGCACCCGCATCCGGCGGCTCTCCGGCGGCCAGCGGCGGCGGGTGGAGATCGCCCGGGGGTTGCTCCACGAGCCGCGCCTGCTGCTGCTCGACGAACCCACCGTGGGACTCGATGTCGGCTCCCGCCGGGACCTGGTCGAGCATGCGCATCGGCTCTGTGCCGAGGAGGGGGTGGCGGTGCTGTGGGCCACGCACCTCATCGACGAAGTGCGTCCCGGCGATCGCGTGCTGGTGCTGCACCGCGGCCGGTTGCGCGCCGATGGCCGGGTCGAGGAGCTGGTCGCCCGCCTCGGCGTCGACACCCTGGGCGAGGCCTTCGACCTCCTGGTAGGGGAAGAGGAGGCGCCATGCCCCTGATGCCCTGGTTGCATTGCCTGCGCGGCGTGGTCGGGCGCGAGCTGCTGCGCTTTTTGCACCAGCGCAGCCGCTTCCTCGCCGCCCTGGTGCGCCCGTTGGTATGGCTGTTCGTGTTCGCCGCCGGCTTTCGTATGGCGCTGGGCGTGGCCATGACCGAGCCCTACCAGACCTACATCCTCTACGAGGTCTACATCGTGCCGGGGCTGGTCGGCATGATCCAGCTGTTCAACGGCATGCAGAGCTCGCTCTCCATGGTCTACGACCGCGAGATGGGCAGCATGCGGGTGCTGCTGGTCAGTCCCTTCCCGCGCTGGTACCTGCTGGTGTGCAAGCTGCTGGCGAGTACCCTGGTCTCGGTGGTGCAGGTCTACGTCTTCCTCGCCATCGCCTGGTGGTACGGTATCCAGGCGCCGCCGCTCGGCTATCTATGGATCCTGCCGGCGCTGCTGGTCACCGGCTTCATGGTCGGCTCCCTCGGCCTGTTGCTGTCGACCTTCGTGCGTCAGCTGGAGAACTTCGCCGGCATCATGAACTTCGTGATCTTCCCGATGTTCTTCCTCTCCTCGGCGCTCTATCCGCTGTGGCGCATCCGCGAGGGCAGCTACCTGGTCTATCAGATCGCCGCGCTCAACCCCTTCACCCACGCGGTGGAGATGATTCGCTTCGCGCTCTACGAGCGCTTCAACCTTGATGCCATCCTGATCAGCGTGACGGTGGCCCTGGTGCTGCTGGCGCTGGCGATCCTCGGCTACAACCCGTCGCGGGGCATGATGGCGCGCAAGGGAGGAGGCGGCGACTGAGGGCTCAGTGGTCGGCGGCATCGGGGCGCTTCTCCGGGGCGAGGGACTCGAGGAAGTGGATGATGCGTCGGCGCGCGCGTTCGTCGAGCCCCCAGAACACCATGCGGGTGCCGGGCAGGAAGGCGTCGGGGTCGGTCAGGAAGGCGTCGAGGGTCTCGGCGTTCCAGGTCAGCTCGGCCTCGCGCAGCACCGGGGAGTAGTCGAAGTCTTCGACGCTGCCGGCCGGGCGCCCGATCAGGCCATGCAGGCTGGGGCCGGCCAGGTGCTCGCCGGGGGCCAGGCTGTGGCAGCCGACGCACTGGGCGCGGAACAGGCGTTCGCCCTGGGCGCGCTCGGCATCGCCGGCGGCCGGGAGGACGGCGCCGGCCAGGATGGCGCCCAGCAGCAACCCGGCAGCGATGCGTCCCGGTGGGGGGGAGACACGGCAGGGCACGGGGGCCTCAGAAACAGCGCAGGTTGGCGTCGGCCTGGGCCTGGCGCAGCGCCTGCAGTTGGTCCTGCATGCCGCGTTCGGTGCGGAACAGCACGCCCAGTTCGCCACGCTGGTCCTGCATGCTCAATACCGTTTCGACCTGCTCGTACTCCTCGTAGGTCAGGTGCTCGGCGATCACGTCGATGCTGCAGGAGCACTTCTGCATGGTCAGGTAGCTGTTGCCGTTGGAGGCCATGCAACCCAGCACGTAGTCCACCCGTGCCTCGGTGGGGTAGTCGTTGGCCATCGCCGAGAAGGGCACTGCCGCGAGCAGGCACAGCAGGGCGAACCGGGGGAGAACGTTGGCCGGACTCGTCCGTCGTGTCGGCATTGTGGTGGTCTCCGGGCCGTAGGGAATCTCCAGCCTTCAAGTTATGGCACTTGGCGCGGTTTTGCCACCATCCGGCCACGGCACGGAGTCGCCGCCGACTGCCCGGCGCCCCCCTGGTGGCGCCTCCCAACGGGGGCCATCGAGCGGGTCACCGCTTGCCGGTGTCGCCTTCCCGTCCTTCCTCGTTCTTGATCTCGTAGTCCCCTTCGAGCACCCGTTGCTCGCGGTAGCCGCCACCATCGCCGTGGCTCTCCCGGTAGCGAGTCTCGCGGTAGTGGAAGCCGCCGCCGACGTCCTCGGCCTGTTCGGCCCGCATCTGCTCCATGCGTTTCTTCATGCGGTAGCGCAGCAGCGGCAGCAGGGCCCAGCCGAGCAGCAGGAAGAGCAGCCCCAGCACCATGGCGACGATCATCATGGCGCCGAACAGTAGCCAGGTGAGCAGCAGCTTCACGCCACCCAGGGGGCCGCCGGGACGGGACTGACTCGCTCGCTCGCGCCATTGGCGGGCGGCTCGCCAGGCGGCATTCTGGCGCGGATCGTGAGAATCGGGCATCGGGGTCTCCCTGTTGTCGAAGCCGGGGCTCCTTGAGTGGCTGCCCCTTGGAGGCCGGTCGGGCACAATCGTTCCGGAGAGCGCCGACGCCGACTACCGGCGGCGCTAAGGCCGCCCTATCTCGGCGACGATCTCGTAGCTGCGCAGCCGGTCCTCGGCGGCATAGACGTCGGTATTGAGCATCAGCTCGTCGGCACCGGTGCGCTCCAGGAAGCGTTCGAGCCCCTGGCGCACGCTATCGGGGCCGCCGATGATGGCCTCGCCGAGGAACTGCTGCAGTTGGATCTCCTCCATGGGGGTGCAGTCAAGACGTTCCACCGGGGGCTTGGCGGAGGTGCGCTTGCCGCGGATCATCCCCAGGAACTTCTGGCGGGTGGTGGAGGCGAGGTAGTCGGCGAGCTGGTCGTTCTCGGCGGCGATCACCGGCAGGCCGACCATGGCGTGGGGCTTGTCGAGGACCGTCGAGGGGCGAAAATGGTCACGATAGAGGCGCAGTGCCTCGTGCAGGTAGCCCGGGGCGAACTGGGCGGCGAAGGCGAAGGGCAGGCCGAGCCGGGCGGCCAGCTGGGCGCTGTAGCCGCTGGAGCCGAGCAGCCAGAGCGGCACCTTGGTGCCCTGGCCGGGCACCGCGCGGACCCGCTGCTCCGGGCGCTCGTCGGCGAGGAAGCCCTGCAGCTCGGCGAGGCGTTCGGGGAAGTCATCGACGCCGGCATGGGGATCGCGACGCAGGGCGGCCATGGTGGCGGCGTCGGAGCCCGGGGCGCGTCCCAGGCCCAGGTCGATGCGCCCCGGGTAGAGGGTCTCCAGGGTGCCGAACTGCTCGGCGATCACCAGCGGAGGGTGGTTGGGCAGCATGATGCCGCCGCTGCCCACGCGGATGCGCTCGGTGGCACCGGCCACATGGCCGATCAGCACCGCCGTGGCGGCGCTGGCGATGCCCTCGATGCCGTGATGCTCGGCCAGCCAGTAGCGAGTGTAGCCGAGCCGCTCGGTGTGCCGGGCCAGGGCAACGCTCTCGCGGAAGCTGTCGGCGGCGTTGCCACCCTCGCGGATCGGTGCCAGGTCGAGGACGGAGAGCGGGGTGGTGGCGAGGCGGGACATGGTGGCTCCGATGATCATTAGTCTGCTTAATGTTGCCAGCATCGGGGCAACCAGCCGGGAATGCAATCCCTGCCCGCCAGGAGTCGAGGTCGTGGGACGGGCTCCTGCCCGAGCGGGGTCGCGCGTTGCCGCCTGCCCCCTTACACTCAGGATATCCTGATATTGGACACCGGGTAGGCCTATGCTGGGGTTTCTGCAGGGTTTCGCCTACGGGCTCTTCGTCACCTGCCTGCCGTGGTGCCTGGTGGGGCTGGCGAACCCGCGGCTGGCGGTGCCGACCGAACACCCCAGCCGCTTGCAAGTCTTCTTCCGCTACGCCCTGCTGGTCCCCTTCCTCAGCGTCCTGCTGTGGCTGACCTCATTGTGGGGCGGCTTCGGGCCGAGCCTTGAGGGCTGGCTGGCGGGGCTGGCGGCGATCGCCCTGGAGATCCCCCTCGAGCGACGCTGGCGACGCTGGCGTGCCCGCCGGCATCGACAGCGGCTCGAGGCGCGACTAGAGGCCGAGGCCCTGCGGCGCCGGGCCGAGCGGGAGCGCGAAGCCCGCGAGACCGGGGTGGCCGTGCTCGACCCGGCCCGACCGCCCGTCGATGCCGATGAGGTGGTGCTGGCCCTGTGCCGCGCCAAGCAGGGGCTGCTCGATGTCAGGCGTCCCGACCTGGCCATCCAGGCCGACCGTCTCTATAGCCGCTACCGTCATGTGCTGGATGTGCTGGCCGCCCGTTTCGAACGCGGCGAGCTGGCCTTCGAGCGGGCCCAGGCACTGGTCACCGAGGTGTGCCTGGGGGCGGTGGACAACCTCACCTCCATGGCGTCCCAGGCCAAGGGCGTGATGGGGGTGGACGGCGACTTCGTGCGCCGACGCCTGGAGCGTGAAGGGCGGCGCTTGTCCACCGAGGAGCGCACGGCCCTGGAGCGGCGCCTGGAGCTGCTCGAGGGGACCGAGCGCCGCCTGGGGCGGTTCGCCGCGCGCAACGAGTCCGCCCTGACCCTGCTCGACGATACCGCAGTGGCCCTGGCGCGCATCGAGACCGGACGTCCCCAGGCGTCGGTCGCCGCCGACCGGGCCCTGGAAGAGCTGCGCCGCTTCATCGGCAGGGCCGAGCGTTACGGGCGCAGCGAGCCGCGTTAGCTGCCGTTTCTGTCGGAAAGGGGGGCGGGCTCTGCTAGCTTGTAAGGCAAGGGCTTCCGTACGCAGGTGCTTATGAGCCAGTCATCCGAACGCGATCCACGTCTCTCCCTGCCTCCGGTGGAGGAGGTCGCCAGCGAACTGGCGAACTCGCCTCCGGGACAGGCCGGTGAGGAGGCCGTCGAGGACGACCCCGAACTCGCCGCCATGGCCGACGCCTTCGTGGAGGAGGTGCTGGACAGCGGCGACGACGCCTCCGGTCTGGCGCAACAACGGCGGGCGGTGGACGAACTGGGGATGGAGCTGCAGCAGCAGGCCGCTCACCGCAGCGCCATGCTGAAGACGCCGCTGCGCAAGCTGGCGCACCAGGGCGACGATGGCGGCCCGGTGGCGCGTGCGCTGGTCGACCTGCGCGGCAGGATGCAGGCGCTGGACCCTCGTGGGCAGCGCCTCTCGTCGGGGCGGTTCGATCGGGTACTGGCCGTGATACCGGGGGCCGGCAGTCGTCTGCAGCGCTACTTCCGCAAGTTCGAGAACGCCCAGCAGGCGCTGGATGCGATCATCGCCGACCTGGAGACGGGGCGCGACATGCTGCACCGCGACAACCTGACCCTGGGCGACGACCAGGAGGCGCTGCACGAGCTTCTGGGGCGCCTGCAGCGCCAGGTCGAGCTCGGGCGCCTGATCGATCGGCGCCTGCAGGACGCCGTCGCCGGCTTCGACGACACGAGCCAGCGGCGTGCCTTCCTCGAACAGGAATTGCTCTTTCCCTTGCGCCAGCGCATCGTCGACCTGCAGCAGCAGCAGGCGGTGTGCCAGCAGGGCGTGCTGGCCCTCGAGGTGATCATCCGCAACAACCGTGAGCTGATTCGCGGGGTGGACCGGGCCATCCATGTGACCGTCTCGGCACTCACCGTGGCGGTGGCCGTCGCCCTGGCCCTGGCCAACCAGCGGCTGGTACTGGATCGCGTCGAGTCGCTCAACGCCACCACCTCGGAGATGATCGCCGGGACCGCCCGGACGCTACGCCAGCAAGGGGTGGAGATCCAGACCCGGGCGGCTTCGGCGCAGCTCGACATGCAGGCCCTGGAGCAGGCCTTCGGCGATGTCATGGCTGCCCTCGACGACCTCGCCCGCTACCGGCAGGAGGCCCTGCCGCGGCTGGATGACCAGATCGACCGTCTGGCGGTGCTGGCCGACGAGGGCAATGCGGCGATCGAGCGCCTGCACCGGGGCGGCGAATCCCGGACGGAGAAGAGAGGCGACGATGCGGCCGCGGCGCAGCAGAAGGGGAGCTGAGCCGGGCGCGGGCATCCCGACGCGGGCGACTTGAAGGCGTCTACTTGAAGTGGGAGGAGGCGTCCCTGAAGGCCTTGCGGAGGCGCTCCCACGACTCCTCCAGCCCCTGGTGCAGGGTACCCCAGGCCGCTTCGCTGGTCTGCTGGAGCTCTTCGAGCAGTTCGCGGGTTTCGTCGCGATGCCGCTTCAGTCGCTCGATATCGTCATGGTACTTGTCTCTCGCCTCGTCGCCGGCCTCCCTGGCCCTGGCGACCAGGATGTCGATCTCGGCATTCCAGGCGTCGAGGTTGGCCTTCACCCTCTCGATGAAGTCGTCGCGCTTGTTCATGATGCTGCCTCGTGGGTGGTACTGCCTCTTCCCATAACGATCCTTTTACCCTTTCCGGGTTCCCTCCGTGGCACCGTGCCGGTCACGACGAGGCGGCGGCAGTGGTCAGCCGGTGGCGCAGGTCGTAAGCTCAAGGGGCAATGGTGAAATCGGATTTCCGCCATGACTCTCATTCGCACCGCTCGCGGTGCTCGGCGCCGCGGGGCCACCCGTCGCCGACCGCCGCGTCGCTTCGACAAGCACGCCATCGACCGTTGGCTGGACCGACTGGTCGATATCGCCGTGCTCACCGCCCTGGCGGTCGGTGTCGTGGCGCTGGTGCTCACCCTCCTGTTATAAGGCGCCTGCGCCGAGGAACGGAGGCGCGCGTTGGCAGCGCACGCCTCATGACTGCCAGATGATCCGGTCTCGTCCCTGGTGCTTGGCGCGGTAGAGCTGGCTGTCGGCCTGCTCCAGCAACTGCTCGCAACTCATGCCGTCGTCACCGGGAAGGGTACAGGCGATGCCGAAGCTGGCGGTGACCCGCTCGGCGTGATCCGAGGCGGCGTGGGGGATCTCCAGCGCCAGGATCGCCTCCCTGATACGCATCGCCACCCGGCGTGCGCCCTCCAGGTCGGTGTCGGGCAGGATACAGACGAACTCCTCCCCACCGTAACGGGCCACCAGGTCAGTGGCTCGCGTCATTACGCTGGACAGGACGCCCGAGACGGCGCGCAGGGTATCATCGCCGGCGACATGCCCGTAGTGGTCGTTGAAATCCTTGAAGTTGTCGATGTCGAGGAAGATCACCGACAGCGGTTGCCGGGATCGACGTGCCCGCTGCCAGGCATCCGACAGGAAGCTGTCGAACCGTCGCCGGTTGGCGATGCCGGTGAGGCCGTCCAGGGTGGAGATCTGATGCAGGGCGTCACGCTGGTCGAGACCGCGCTGGAAGGCATTCAGCAGGTCGTCCAGGCTCTCCACCAGGTGGCCCAGTTCATCCCCGGCGTGCCGCTCGAGCCTGGGCTTGGGCCATCGCCCGGGGCGGCGTGGATCGGCATCGACGATGGCGGCATGCACGCGCAGCAAGGGCCGCGTGATGAAGGCATGGAAGACCGCCACGACCAGGGCGGCGATCGCCAGGGCCTTGAACATGCCGAGCGTGAAGATCAGCAGGCTGCGGTCGGCGAAGTCCCGGCCGAGGCTGTCCAGGGCCAGGCTCAGCTCGACCTCGCCCACCGAGCCGGACGGCTCGCCGATCCCCAGGTCGTAGGTCAGGGGGACCCGATAGTGCAGGATGTCGCCGAACAGGGTGTCGGCCAGCCACCCGGCGCCGGTCTCCCGCTGGAGTTCGCGGGTGGCCATGATGCGGTCGAAGTCGTCGCGGATGGTCACGCTGGCGACGTGGCCGGCGGCGAACAGGCCATCGGCGACCTGTGCCGCCAGGTCCGGATTGAGCTGGAAGGCCGCCTCGGCGGCGGTGCCGTTGACCAGCGCCAGCAGGTGGCGCGTCTGGCTCTCCACCTCCTGGCGCATCGAGCGGGCATCCGAGGCCAGCTCGATGCCCCCGGCCAGGACGCTCAGCAGCATGGCGATGCCCAGGGTCAGCACGGCCTGCTTGGCGGTCAGGCTGTGTCGACGGAAGGGCCGAGGGCCGAGGGGGGCGGCAGGGGCGGTCATGGCGAGGGTCCCCACTCCATCAGGGCATCGCGGCGCAAGCCCTCGAGGTGGCCATCGGCCAGCTGCCCCTCCAGGGCGGCCTGCAGACGCTTGACGAGCGTGTCGGCAACCGAGGGGGGGCAGGCGAGATACAGCTCGGCCCGCAGCAATCGCGTCGCCGTGCCGTCGATCTCTCCCCTGCGATCGAGGAAATTGAACGGCGGATACTCCTCGGTATTGAAGATCAGGGTGTCGCCGAGGATGTCACGCAGTGCGCCACGCTGGCGGAGGGTATCCAGGGCCGACTGCATCCGCTCCACCAACCGCGGATCGGTATCGCGGTGAAGTGCGTAGTAGAGGTCCGATTCGCTGAGCGTCAGCACCGAGAGGAAGTCGGTGATCTCCAGGCCGTTCTCCTCCATCAGCCAGAACGCCACGTCCTCGCCGTAGGCCCACAGGTCGACCCGTCCACGGTCGAGCATCATCATGGCGCTGACGTTGGAGATAGCCGGCCGCAGCTGCTCCGCCGGCACACCGGCCTCCAGCAGGCGCTGGGCGCCGATGTCCTCGCGGATTACCGCGATGCGGTAGTCGCTGGCGATGAGCTCGTCGATGTCGCGGAGCCGGATGCCGCTGTCGCGGCGGGCGATCAGCGAGACGCGATCGGTGGCGATGGGGCCGACCCACTGGAACAGCGCTTCGCGCTGGGCGGTGCGCGTGGTGGAGAAGAGCACCGTGCCGGGCTCGGCGAGCGCCGTGTCGTAGCCGCGCGCCCAGGGATAGTAATGAATGGCGTCTCGGGTCAGCGGCGTATCGGTCTGCTCGAAGATGCGCTCGAGGATCTCGACGGACATCCCTTCCAGGCGATCATTGCGCTTGAAGTTGTAGGGCGGATACTCCTCGGTGATGAAGGTGAGGCCTTCCAGGCTCGCTGGTGCCGGAACGGGCAGCAGTACACAGATCGCAAGGAGTAGCCATCTTTTCATGTGCCCGTCAGTTCCCCTGTCGTGTTCGATCGTCGCGGCCCCGGGGGGCGGATCGAATGTTACCGGTGGGTAACCTGCCGTTTCCAACCTAGCCGATGCCGTGGGCGATGTCATCAGCGGGTTGCCAACGCATGGGCGGTGGCAACCCGCCCCGACGGCGACCGTGGACTATGCTTCGAGGATAGCCGCCGGCCTGCCCGCCGGTGGTCCCATCGAGGAGGCGCCACCCACGGGTGACGAATCGTGACATGAACCAGAAGAATATCTTCGTGGTGGGGCTCAACGACTTCAATCGACAGCGACTCGAGACGCTGCACGGGGCGCGGGGATGCCGCTTCCATGGGGTGATCGCCCCGGAGGCGGTCTACGACACCGAGGAGTTCGACATCGCCGCCATGCTGGCGGAGGCCACGGCGCAACTCGAGGCCTTCGACGAGCCCATCGATGCCATCGTCGGCTACATGGACTTTCCCGTCTCGACCATGCTGCCGATCCTCTGCGAGCACTTCGGCACCCGCTCCACCTCCCTGGAAAGTCTGCTCAAGTGCGAGCACAAGTACTGGAGCCGACGGGTCCAGCGCGAGGTGATTCCCGACTTCATCCCCGCCTTCACCGCCTTCGATCCCTTCGACGATGACGCCCTCACGCGCATCGGCGAGGCGGGGCTGTATATCCCCTTCTTCGTCAAACCGATCAAGTCATCGGGCTCTCGGCTGGGCTTCCTCATCGATAGCCCCGAGACCTTCTACCTGGCCATCGAGCAGCTGCGCGAGCAGATCGGCCTGATCGCCGACCCCTTCAACACGGTACTCGAGCATGCCCGCCTACCGCCGGAGGTCGCCGCCGTGGACGGCCACTTCTGCATGGCCGAGGAGATCATCGGCGGCTGGCAGTGCACGGTGGAGGGCTACGTCTTCGAGGGAGAGGTGGTCAGCTACGGTATCGTCGATTCGCTGCGCTACCCCCAGGTGCTGAGCTTCTTCCACTACCGCTACCCCTCGGGGCTGCCCGGCTATGTGCAGGAGAAGATGACCGAGCTGACGCGCACGGTCATGACGCATATCGGCTACGACAACGCTGCCTTCAATATCGAATACTACTGGGACGAGGTGCAGGAGCGGATCTGGCTGCTCGAGATCAACACCCGGATCTCCCAGTCGCACTGCGACCTGTTCGAGAAGGTCGACGGCGTCAGCAATCAGCAGGTCACCATCGACCTGGGGCTGGGGCGGCGCCCCGACATGCCCCATCGCGAGGGCGAGTTTCCCATGGCGGCCAAGTTCTTCTACCGGGTGTTCTTCAGCGATGCGGTGGTGACCCGGGTCCCCACCGACGCGGAGCTCGCGGAACTCCGGGCCGACTTCCCCGGTTGCCAGATCGCTGTACAGGTGGAGGAGGGGCAGCGGCTCTCCTCCTTGCCCGAGCAGGACGCCTACAGTTTTGCGCTGGCGCATGCCTATCTGGGCGCGTCATCGGCCGAGCAGTTACTCGCCGACTACGAGCAGCTGGCGGCGCGCCTGGTGTTCGAGTTCGACGATATCCAGGGTTGAGGACATCCAGGGCCGAGCAAGGGCCACAAGGGACAAGGAGAGCAGGACCATGCGCATCGTCAACGACTTTCCCCGCCGGGTGCAGGAGGAGGAGACCTGGATACCCCTGGCGGATGGCACCCGCCTCGCGGCACGCATCTGGCGACCGGTGGATGCCGAGCGCCACCCGGTACCGGCCATCCTCGAGTACCTGCCCTATCGCAAGCGCGACCTCACCGCCGAGCGCGATGTCCAGAGTCATCCCTACTGGGCGGGCCACGGCTATGCCGGGGTGCGGGTCGACATCCGCGGTACCGGCGAGTCCGATGGCGTGCTCACCGACGAGTACCTGCCCCAGGAGCTGGACGATGGCCTGGAAATCCTCTCCTGGCTCGAGGCCCAGCCCTGGTGCACCGGCGAGGTGGGCATGATCGGCATCTCCTGGGGCGGCTTCAACGGCCTGCAGATCGCCGCCCTGCAGCCCCCCCAGCTCAAGGCGGTGATCACCCTGTGCTTCACCGACGACCGCTACGCCGACGACATCCACCACATGGGCGGCTGTCTGCTGGCCGACAACCTCTCCTGGGCCTCGACCATGTTCGATGGCAACGCCTGCCCGCCGGATCCCGAACTGGTGGGCAAGCGCTGGCGCGAGATGTGGCTCGAGCGCCTGGACGGCAGTGGCCTCTGGCTGACCAAGTGGCTCGAGCACCAGCGTCGCGACGACTACTGGAAGCACGGCTCGGTGTGCGAGGACTACTCGCGCATCCAGTGCCCGGTCTATGCCGTCAGTGGCTGGGCCGACGGCTACTGCAACGCGGTGTTCCGCCTGCTGGCCGGCCTCGAGGTGCCGCGCAAGGGGCTGGTCGGCCCCTGGGCCCACAAGTACCCGCACCTGGGCGTGCCGGGGCCGGCCATCGGCTTCCTGCAGGACTCTCTGCGTTGGTGGGGGCAGTGGCTCAAGGGCGAGGATACCGGGATCATGGAGGAGCCGATGCTGCGCGTCTGGATGCAGGAGTCGGTGCCGCCCTCGGCACGCTACGACGTGCGCCCCGGTCGCTGGGTGGCCGAGCCGGTTTGGCCATCACCGAACATCGTGCCGACGTCCTTCCGTCTGACCGCGGGACACGACCTGCTGCCGGAGGACGACGGCGAGGATGACGAGGCCAGCCTGGATATCCGCTCGCCGCTCTCGGTGGGGCTCTACGCCGGCAAGTGGTGCTCCTACAATGCGCCGCCCGACC
Source organism: Halomonas sp. LMYGS-3 (assembly GCF_059509875.1). NCBI lineage: Bacteria > Pseudomonadati > Pseudomonadota > Gammaproteobacteria > Oceanospirillales > Halomonadaceae > Halomonas > Halomonas sp. LMYGS-3. Next base: position 20,203 of record NZ_JCAKFQ010000033.1, read on the forward strand.
TGCCCCATGACCAGCGCGACGAGGATGGCGGCTCGCTGATCTTCCAGACGCCGCGCCTCGAGGCGCCGCTGGAGATCTGCGGCCAGCCTCTGGTCGAGCTGGAACTGGAGGCGGACCAGCCGGTGGCCATGGTGGCGTTGCGCCTTTCCGACATCGCCGAGGACGACAAGGCCACCCGGGTCTCCTACGGGCTGCTCAACCTCACCCATCGCGACAGCGACGAGGATCCCGAACCGCTGGAGCCGGGACGCCGCTATCGGGTGCGGGTGCTGCTGAAGCACATCGCCCAGCAGTTTGCCGCCGGGCATGCCGTTCGCCTGGCGCTCTCCACCAGCTACTGGCCGCTGGCCTGGCCGACCCCGGAGCCGGCCAGGATCACGATCCGGCCGAGCCGTTGCCGCCTGATCCTGCCGGTGCGGGCGCCGCGGCCCGCCGAGGAGGCGGCGCTGCCGGAGTTCGCTGAGCCGGAGGGCGCGCCCCCCCTGGCCAAGACCCTGCTGCAGCCGACCCAGGAGACCTGGCAGGTGATCCGCGATCTGGCCAACGACCGCACCACCCTGGAGGTGGTCAACGACGAAGGGCGTTACCGTCTCGACGACATCGACCTGGAGATCGCCGCCCGGGTCACCGAGCGCTACAGCTACGCCTATGGCAACTACGACAGCGTCAGCGGCTGGACGGAGTGGCGACGCAGCTTCCAGCGCGGTGACTGGGAGGTACACACCCTGACCCGCACGCTGATGACCAGCGATGCCGGCAGCTTCCGTATCCGCGCGACCCTGGACGCCTGGGAAGGCGACACTCGCATCTATGCCCGAACCTGGGACGAGACCGTGCCCCGCGACCTGGTCTGACATTCACCTCGACACTGCCGGAGGAGGGTGGCCATGCCGAGAATCACCGGTCTCGACCATGTGGTGCTGCGCGTCACCGATCTCGACGCCATGCTGCGCTTCTACGTGGAGGCCCTGGGCTGCGCGATCGAACGCCGCGACGACGCTCTCGGCCTGATCCAGTTGCGTGCCGGCGCCGCGCTGATCGACCTGGTGCCGGTGGAGAGCGAACTGGGGCGCCGGGGCGGGCCGGCACCCGGTGCCACGGGTCGCCACCTGGATCACTTCTGCCTGCGTGTCGAGCCCTTCGACGCCGCGGCCATCCGTGCCGAGCTGGCGCCCTTCGGCATCGAGGTCGGTGAGGAGAAGATCCGCTATGGTGCCGAAGGCAGCGGGCCCTCGCTCTACCTGAGCGACCCCATGGGCAATACCGTCGAGCTCAAGGGGCCGCCGTTGCCGTGAATGCCCGATTCGCGTCATTGCTGGTAGGCTAGGGGGCTGACGGGGCCCGGCCCCTGCATGGCAAGGAAGGCGCGCATGAGTGTGGTTCCAGTGGCTGCCGGCACATCGCCCCGGCAGCGGGCATCGAGAAAGGAAATCTTCGGCTGGGCGATGTTCGACTTCGCCAACCAGGCCTATACGCTGCTGATCATCACCGTGGTGTTCGGCGAGCTCTTCACCACCGTGATCGTCGGCGACCGCGGCGACGACCACCGGCTGGCCAACCTGCTGTGGAGCCTGGCGCTGGCGGTGAGCTACCTGCTGGTGGTGATCACCGGCCCCCTGTGCGGGGCGGTGATGGACTTCCAGGCCTCCAAGAAGCGCTTCCTGTTCGCCAGCTACCTGGCCACGGTGGCGACCACCGCCATGCTCTACTTCGTGGCCCCGGGCTACGTGGTGCTGGGGCTCTTGCTGATCGTGGTGTCGAACTACGCCTACTCCATGGGGGAGTCCTTCATCGCCGCCTTCCTGCCCGACCTCGGGCCCCCGGAGGATCTGGGCAAGATCTCCGGCTTCGGCTGGGCGCTGGGCTACGTGGGCGGGCTGTTCGCGGCCGGCTTCACCCTGGTGGCGCTGGGCGAGGCCACGGCGGAGAATTTCGAACGCATCCGCTGGGTGGGGCCCTTCGCCGCCGGCTTCTTCCTGGTCACCGCCATCCCCACCTTCCTGTGGGTCAGGGAGCGCGGCACGCCGCAGCCCCCCGGCATGCCCTACCACCGGATCGCCTGGGAGCGGGTCTCCACCACCCTGCATGAGCTCAGGCGCTTCCGCGACCTGGGCATCTTCCTGGTCTCGCTGTTGTTCTCCATGGCGGGGGTCTACATCATCATCGCCTTCGCCTTTATCTACGGTGCCCAGGTGATCGGCTGGGACGAGTCGATCCGCAACCTGATGTTCATCATCGTGCAGATCACCGCCGCGGCGGGGGCGCTGGGGTTCGGCTTCATCCAGGACCGCATCGGCACCAAGGTCACCTACCTGATCACCTTGACGCTCTGGGTGGCGGCGATCTTTGCCATCTGGGCCACCCCCGAGGTGACCGCCTTCCTCAATGCGCGACTGGGGCTCGACTGGGAGGCGCAGCACCTCTTCCTGGTGGTGGGCTGCCTGGCCGGCCTCAGCCTGGGCTCGAGCCAGTCGGCGAGCCGCGCCCTGGTGGGGCTCTTCTCGCCGACCCGCAAGGCTGCCGAGTTCTTCGGCTTCTGGGGCCTGGCCAACAAGCTGGCCGGGGTCTTCGGCATCATCGCCCTGGGGCTGCTGCAGTCGCTGGTGGGCCTGCAGGCCTCGATCCTGCTCTGCGCGGCGCTGTTCATCGTCGCCATCCTGATCTGCCTGGCCGTGAATCAGGCCCGCGGGCAGCAGGCGGCGCACGACTGGGAGGTGCGCAACGGGCTGGCACAGGCGGGGACGTCCTGAGTGTCGGCGTCGGATATCGGGGGGCTGGCGCTGGTGGGCGTGACCTCCGGAGTGGTGAATGGCCTGCTGACCGTCGACCGTGATTCCCGTACGGGTAAGGCCTCGTGGTGGCGACTAGACTGAGGGAGTCGCCGCTCACCGCGGCCCGAGCAGGTCGCCGCCATGGACCCCGTCATGCTGCGTGCCATCGAGCGCATCCTGGTCGTGCTGTTCGCCGGCATGGCCATCTATCTCGGGTACCGGCTGTTCCTGGCGGTGCCCGCCCAACGCGACAGCGACGGCAAGGTGACCCTGCCCGGCGGCACCGAGGTGGTGTTGAACCGTGCCGCCCCGGGGCTCTTCTTCGCCCTGTTCGGCAGCGTGGCCCTGGGAATCTCGCTCTACAGCGCCGTCCAGGCCACCTCGGCGCCGGCCCTGACGACCGGCGAGGCCCCCACCCTGGCCAGCTACTCGGGGCTCGGCCAGGATGCCGGCGGTATCGACCCCGCCCTGGAGCAGGCCCAGTTGCGCCGCCTCTTCTTCACCCTCAATGCCCTGGGCGACGCCTCCTCCGCGGAAGGCAGCCAGGCCGTGGCCGAGCGTGGTGACCTGCGCCAGGTGAAGCTGCGGCTGATGCGCCCCGCCTGGCTGGATGTCTGGGGCGACTACGCCGCCTTCAGCGACTGGGCCAATGGCACCGACGCCCGGGGCGAGCCGCCGGATGCCCGTTTTGCCACGCCGGCGGCCCTCTACCATCAGGGCAGGGAACGGCCATGAAGGCCGGCTGGCGGGCCGGCCTGGTCCTGTCGTGCTGGCTACTGGCGCCACCGGTCGCCGCCATGACCAGCCTCTACGATGATGCCACCCTGGCCTACTGGTCGCGGATCACGCCCGAGGACATCCGTGGCGTGTACGACGCGAATCTTGTTCCGGTCCTGGAGGCCGAGGAGCGCGACCGGCTGGCGGATGTCGAGCTGCTCTTTCCCCTGCGCTGTCCCCTGCCCGCCAATGAACCCTTCTGCTACTACCAGCAGACCCTGGCCGACGGACGTCGGCAGGTGGTGATGTCGGTGGCCTCGCTGCGCCTGTTCGGCGACCTCGCCCTGGCCATGGCCTGGCTACAGCTCGAGGGGCTCTCCATCGAGACGCCCGCCCAGTACCTGGCCATGCTGCGTCACCGCCGCTCCGAGTCGTTTCCCGATGGCCGCTACCCGCCGCCGCTCGCCACGCTGGGGGTGCCCGACGATGTGCGGGACCGGACGGAGGTGATGGAACTCTATGGCAAGATCTTCACCTCCTCGGTGGTTTTCGTGCTGCTCCACGAGCTGGGGCATGCCCTGCACCGTCATCCCGGCTACGGGCCCGGGGTCGCCCGGGAGGCGGCTCGCCACCACGAGACCGAGGCCGACGAATTCGCCCTGGAGGTCATGGCCCGACTCGCCTATCCACCGCTGGGCATGAGCGTCTTCTTCACGCTGCTGGCCCACTGGGAGCCCAATCGCTGGCACTTCGCCGACGAGGCGGCCTATCGGGCCCATCTGGCCGAGGCCACCCATCCGTTGACCTCGGACCGGCTGCGCGGGCTGGCCACGGCTCTGGCCGAGCGCGGCGACGCCTTCGCCCGGGCCGAGCCAGATTTCGCCGCGGCCCGCGCACGGGTCGTCGGCGTGGCCACCGAGATCGGTCGCCTGGCGGACTTCATGGACGATCGCGACATCCAGGAGGGCATCGTGCGCCTGGGGCGTGCCACCGAGCCGGCGGTCCTGCGGCCTCGGCGGACGGGTGAGCTGATCATCGACCGGGCCGTGCCGTCCGCCGGGCAGCCATTCGACGGCACCTTCCAGGGCACGCTCGGCGACGCCTCGGGGGAGCTGCCGGTGTGGCTGGTGCTCGAGCGGCAGGGCGACCGGGTCCGGGGGGCGTTCACCTACGGGCTCGGCCTGGGGCAACTGGAAGGGGAGGTGGAGGCGGGGCGCCTGCATTTCGGCTGGACCCTGGGACTGGAGCAGGGACTGGGCGTGCTCGAGGCGGCGGCGGACGACGAGCGATTGCACGGCAGCTGGGGGCGCGAGCGCTCCGCCGACGACGGCGGCTACTGGGAGCTATGGCCTGTGGAGGGGGAATAGGGGGGAGAGAAGGCGTGGGGAGGGGAATGTTCGGGGCCGAACGAGATCGAAGCAGCATGGCTCGCGTGCATGGGGTTATCCTGGCCGTCAGGCAGACGGACTTCCGTACTGACAGCGCGGAAACAGGTGTCAATGTGATAAGACCCCGGCGCCTGCCGGTTGCGGGGCCGAGCGAGTGAGGGGGACGGCGGATGAGCGACAAAGACTCCACGCGGCGTGCCGGGCTCGGCATGATGCTGCTGTTCTGGGCGCTGTTCATCGGTGTCGGCAGCTGGTGGTTCCAGGGCTACCTGGAGAGCCAGCGCAACCCCAACGCCCACCTGGTCAATGCCGTGGGGGAGGGCGAGCCGGTCACCCTGGAGCGCAATCGTGCCGGGCATTTCATGGCCACCGGACGCATCAACGGCGAACCGGTGGAGTTCCTGCTCGATACCGGTGCCACCTACGTGGCTCTGCCCGCCGACCTCGCCGACCGGCTGGGCCTGGAGCGGGCGGGCTCGGCCTGGTTCAACACCGCCAACGGCCGGGTGCGAGGCGACCTCACTACCCTCGACGAGGTCAGCCTGGGGGGCTTCTCCGCCGCTGAGGTGCGCGCCTCCATCAGTCCCGGCCTGGAAGGCGACGTCGCCCTGCTGGGCATGAGCTTCCTCAACCGCTTCGATATCGAGATCCGCGACGCGCGCATGGTCCTGCGCCCGGCACAGCGACCCTGAGGTGCCCATGTCGAACCACTCGAGAGGTCGCCTGGCCGGGCGGCCACGGGAGATCTCCGGCGCCGGCTGGCTGGACATCCTGTGGCGCGTCAAGCAGGAGATGAGCGACGACCGTGTCACCATGCTGGCCGCCGGCATCGCCTTCTACGCACTGCTGTCGCTGTTTCCCGCCATTGCGGCGGTCATCTCGCTCTGGGCGCTGGTGCTGGATCCCCAGGACATGACGCGCCAGATCGTCGAGCTGAGCCGCTTCCTCCCGCAGGGCGGGGCGCGTCTGGTCGAGGAGCAGGCGCGGAGGATCGGCGACAACACCGATACCGGGCTCAGCCTGACTGCCCTGGGCAGCCTGCTGGTGGCGATGTATGTGGCCTCCCGGGGAGTGCGCGGCCTGATCGTCGGGCTGAATGTCGTCTATGGCGAGGACGAGCGCCGCGGCCTGGGCCACCGCGTTCTGGTCATTGCCGCCCTGACCCTGGGGCTGATCGTGATGACCCAGGCCAGCCTCCTGTTCGTCACGCTCGTTCCACTGGCCATGGGCATGCTCGGCCTCGATGCCGCCCTGGTCAGGGCGATCGGCTGGCTACGCTGGCCGGTACTGCTGCTGGTGATGATGTTCGTCATCGCCGTGCTCTACCGCTTCGGCCCCTATCGGCGTTCGCCGCGCTGGGAGTGGGTCAGCGTCGGGACCGTCACCGCCACCCTGCTGTGGCTGCTCGGCTCCGGCGGGCTCTCGCTCTATGTCGGCCATGTGGCGAACCTCGGCGAGCTCTATGGCTCCCTGGGGGCCGTGGTGGTACTGATGCTGTGGTTCTGGCTCTCCGCCTTCGTCGTATTGCTCGGTGCCGAGATCAACGGTGAAATGGAGCGCCAGACCCGATGCGATACCACCACCGGCGAGCCGCGACCCATGGGAGAGCGTGGCGCCCATGTGGCCGACACCCTGGGCCGCCGCGCCTGGCATCGCGACCGATCCGGCGACACGCCCGACCAAGGAGAGAACCCGTGAGCCTCAAGCAGCGACTCGGCATCGACCTTCCCATCCTCCAGGCCCCCATGGCGGGCGCGCAGGGGGCGGACCTCGCCGTGGCGGTCTGCGGGGCCGGCGGCCTCGGGGCGCTGCCCTGCGCCATGCTGGGACCGGAAGCCATGGCACGTGAACTCGAGTCCATCCGGTCGCGCACTCGCGCACCGATCAACGTCAACTTCTTCTGCCATGCCCCGCCCGAGCCGGACCCGGCCGCGGAGGCTCGCTGGCGCGAGGCGCTGGCTCCCTACTATGCCGAGCTGGACCTCGACATCGCGAGCGTGCCGGCCGGCGGCGGTCGACGGCCCTTCGACCACGCGGCCTGCGATCTGCTGGAGGCCGTCCGGCCCGAGGTGGTCAGCTTCCACTTCGGCCTGCCGGCGCCGGAACTGCTCGAGCGGGTCAAGGCCCTGGGGGCCATGGTGCTGTCGTCCGCCACCACGGTGGAGGAGGCGTTGTGGCTCGAGGCCCGGGGCGCCGATGCGATCATCGCCCAGGGGCTCGAGGCGGGAGGCCATCGCGGCATGTTCCTTGCCGAGGAGATCACCACCCAGGTCGGTACCCTCGCCCTGCTCCCCCAGGTCAAGGCGGCGGTCGAGGTGCCGGTGATCGCCGCCGGTGGCATCGGCGATGCCCGCGGCGTGGCGGCAGCCATGGCGCTGGGCGCCGATGCCGTGCAGGTCGGTACCGCCTTCCTGTGCTGCCCGGAGGCGACCAGCTCGCGGATTCATCGGCAGGCGCTGATGAGCGAGGCGGCCCGCCACACGGCCCTGACCAACCTCTACAGCGGCCGACCCGCACGGGGCATCGTCACCCGCCTGATGCGTGAGCTCGGCCCGCTCGGCGATGTCGCCCCGGCCTTCCCGCTCGCCACCGCGGCCATCGCCCCGCTGCGGGCTGCCGCGGAAGCGCAGGGCAGCGGCGACTTCTCGCCGCTGTGGGCCGGGCAGAACGCCAGCGGCTGTCGCGAGGTACCCGCCGCCGAGGTGGTGGAAGCGCTCGCTGCCGGGTGTTGAGCGTACGCGTGGCGATGCACTGCCCGGCACCGGACGGCGGCGATGAACATCACTCCATCTTGCCGCCGCTGTAGGTCAGCCCCGGGATCCGGGTCTTCCGTTCCAGGAGATCCAGCGCCTGGGCGACGGTGCCGGTCAGTACCAGGTAGATGATGGCTACCAGGGTGAAGGCTTCCAGAAACTGGAAGGTCTGATAGCCGACCTGTTCGGCGCGGGAGGTGAGCTCGGTGAGACCGATGGCGTAAGCGATCGAGGTGTACTTGAGCTCGACGATGGCCTCGTTGGACCACTGCGGGATCACGCGCCGGCCGGCCTGGGGGAGGATGATATCGCGCAGCGCCTGGAAGCGGCTCATGCCCATGGCTCGGGCGGCGACCATCTGTCCCGCTGGCAGCGACAGGATGGCACCGCGGAAGTATTCGGCCTGGTAGGCGGCACTGTTCAGGCCGATGGCCAGCGCGGCAGCAGTGAAGGGATCGAGGACGATGCCGATTTCCGGCAGGCCCAGATAGATGAAGAACAGCTGCACCAGCATAGGGGTGCCGCGGAACACCTCGACGTAGAGGGTCGCCAGCAGGTAGATCGGCCTGGGTGCGTAGATCCGTCCCCACACCAGCAGCAGTGCCAGGCAGAAGCCCAGCAGCATGGCGATTGCCCACAGCCCCATGGTCACGCCCACTCCCTCGAGCAGAAACGGCATCCAGGTGCGGCCGAACTCGATGAACTCCGTCATGGTCGGGCTCCCCTCGGGTCAGGCGTCATGCTGATCATGGGTGATCATCTGCAGGAACTGTGACGTGCGCGCGTGCTCGGGCCGGCTGAACAGCTGCGAGGGTGGCCCCTGCTCGACGATCACACCACCCTCCATGAAGATCACTTCGTCGGCGGCGGCCCGGGCGAACCCCATCTCGTGGCTGACCACCAGCATGGTCATGCCGGCCTGGGCGAGGTCCTTCATCACCTGTACCACCTCGCCGGTCAGCTCCGGGTCGAGCGCCGAGGTGGGCTCGTCGAACAGGATCAGCTTGGGGTCCATGGCCAGCGCCCGGGCGATGGAGGCGCGCTGCTTCTGGCCTCCGGACAGCTCGGCCGGATAGGCGTCGCGCTTGTCGGCAAGCCCGACGCGCTCGAGCTCCTCCAGGGCGCGTTCGGTGGCCTCCTGTCTCGAGCGACCCAGCACGTTGCGCTGCGCCAGACGCACGTTGTCGAGCACGCGCAGGTGAGTGAACAGGTTGAATTCCTGGAAGACGAAGCCGATCTGGGCGCGGACCTGGTTGATGCCTTTCTCCTCCACCCGGGTCCCGTCGAGGATGACGGTGCCGCTATCGGGAGGGCTCAACAGGTTGATGCAGCGCAGTAGCGTCGACTTGCCGGTCCCCGAGGGGCCGATGACGATCTTCGACTGGCCACGCTCGAGGTCGAAGCTGACCCCCTTCAGTACCTCCACGCCGCAATAGGTCTTGTGCACGTCGCGCACGCTGAGAATCGGGGTGTCGCTCATGACTCGCTCCCCCGCCCTTCGAATCCCGGGATCGCCATCCTGCGCTCCAGGGCATAGAGGCCGGCATTGCCCAGGCGGTTGACCACGAAATACATCGCCGCGACCACCGCGAACACCGTCAGGGTGTTGCCCTGCAGATTGGAGACGATATAGCTCGCCTGGCGGGTCAGCTCGACCACCCCGATCACATAGGCCAGAGAAGTCGCCTTCAGCTCCGAGGAATATTCGTTGGTCCAGGGTCCGATGGAGCGCCGCAGCGCCTGGGGCAGCACGATGTGCAGAATGGCGCTCGAGCGCGACATGCCGAGCGCCCGCGCGGCCATCACTTCACCGCCGGCCACCGACTGGATGGCGCCACGGAAGATCTGTGCCTGATAGGCGGTGGAGCGCAGCCCCAGGGCGATCACGGCCGCCACGAACGGCGAGAGGGGAATCAGCTCGCCCACCCCGTAGAAGAACAGCAGCAGCAGGACGATCTCGGGAATGCCGCGGAAGATGCGCTCGAAGATCACCGCGAAGAGGCGCAGCGTCCAGTGGCCGTAAGTGCTCATGACCGACAGGGTCAGGCCCAGCACGAAGCCGAGCGCCAGCAGCGCCGCCAACAGTTGAATCCCGATCCACAGCCCGCGCAGCAGGTACGGAAATTCAGCCACCAGGGTGTCGAAGACCATCGAGGCAACTCCCAGTCGATGTCAGGGCGGGCCCTCGCCGCCGAACGGCGAGGGCCGCGGGGAGGGCCTAGTCGTCGAGACCGGCGATGGGTTCCTGATAGGTTCGCACGTAGTCCGGCATGGTGGCGGGAATCTGCCGGATGGTGGCATAGGGGGCGTAGGAGTGGACGATCTCCTGCCACTGCCCGGACTCGTAGAGCTCCATGATGCCGCGGTTGAGAGTGCCCAGGATGCCATTGGGGTCGCCTCTCGAGACGGCGAGTGCCTGGGGTTGGCCCTGGGTGATGGTACCGGCGATGCGCACCTCGCGGCCCTTGTCGATGAAGTCCTCGGCGGTGTCGGTGCTCACGATCACCGAATCGATCCGTCCCACGCGCATGTCCTCGATGGCGGTCACGTAATCCTCGTAACTGCGCAGGGTCACATCGATGGCGTCGTTCTGCACCAGGTTGGCCTCTACCCAGCTGTTCTGCGTCGAGCCGCCCTGGGCACCGATGGTGGCGCCACAGCACAGGGCAGTGACGACATTCAGCTCGGAGTCGATATTGACCAGCACCTCGTCATCGTTCTCCCACCAGGGGATGGTGAAGTCCAGGACCTCGTTACGCTCCTCGGTCACGTTCAGGCCGGTGACCAACAGGTCGATGCGCTCGTTGGCCAGAGCGGGAATCAGCGAGGGCCATGGCATATCGCGGAACTCCACCTCCAGCCCCTGATTCTCGGCGATGGCACGCATGGCATCCACCGCGATGCCCTTGTACTCGCCGCCTTCGGCATAGGCCCAGGGGGGGAAGGCGGCCTCGATCCCTGCGACCAGTGTCTGGGCCTGGGCGACACTCAGGCTCACTGAGCCCCCTGCGATAACGGAAGAGAGCAGTAATAGCTTGAGGGGTTTGTTGTTCATCGTATTGCGTGGCCTCGTCATGGAATTTCGGTGCCGACACCGTCCGCACCGCTTGCTTCAACGTAGGTAGGCGCGTGAAGGGGTGTCAAATCCGCCCCACAGCCCGACGCAGGACGGAACGGTTCAAGCCACAGACCCGGGAGGTATAACGACGGCGGACCACCCAAAGTGTGACCCGCTTGCCATGGATGGGGAGATCCCGGTAGGCGACATCGCGCTTACCGAACCTGACGAACTCGCTCTCTACACCGCACCCCCACAGGCTACAGGGTCCGGCGCTTCAACCTGGAGGTGGAGATCATGTTCCTCTACCTTGGTGCCCAGGATGTGGTATTCCGGCAAGTGGAGGAGGTTATCGGGCAAGCTGGTCACGCAATCCCCTTACAATTTCCTGGCGGGGTCGATGAGCTCACGGCCTGTTCGCCTCGTTAAGAGGTCACGCGACGCCCGACCATCACGAGGTCATGCTCGATATCGCCCATGCGGGCTACCTTCGGCATGAAGCCCCAGCGCTCGAACTGGAACTTCTCGAACAGTCTGATACTGGGCGTATTGGAGGCAAAGATAGTGGTCGACAGCACCTCGATACCCAGGGCCGGCGCATGCTCGATCGCCTGCCCTAGGAGATAGCTCCCCAGCCCCTTCCCTTGATAGTCCGGATGGAGGTACAAGCCCATGTCGGACGTAATGAAGTACCCGGGCCGATCATTCATGAAGTAGGAGTAGTTCAGGTACCCGACCACGCCCTTCTCCGGCGCCGCGGAATCCTCCGCCACCCAGATCGGCCGGCAGCTGCCGCTATGGCTGTAGAACCACGCCTCGCGGGACTCAGTCGTCAGAGGCTCCACATCACAGGTGCTCCGCCGCGTCTCGATGGCGTGATTGTAGATTTCGACGATTCGGGGAAGCTCGTCAATGGTTGCTTCGCGATGGGTAAAGCTCATGTTGTAGGTCTCACTTATCCTTAGCGAGGTAAGAATTCAGGTCTTGCGACAGGTTGGCGGCGAAGACCGCTTTCACGGGGCCTGTCAGATGAACGCCGGATGCCTTATCAATCTGCACGCCGACGGTTCCGCCTGGCATGTGCACCGTCACCTCGGCATCGACCAAGCCTAGCTGGTGGCAGGTGATGGCCGCCGCGCAGCTGGAGCTTCCGGAAGCCAGGGTGTAGCCGGCGCCACGCTCCCAGATTTCGATCTCGAGCGTCTGGCGATCGAGGACGCGCGTGATCTGGACATTGACCCTTTCCGGAAAAAGATCGGATTCGCAGAGTGCGGGCCCCACCGAACGCGCCGTGTTCTCTGTAACAGGCAGGTCCAGCACGACACAGTGCGGGTTGCCCAGGTTGACGCAGGAGGCGGTCAGCGAGTGCTGCCCAACCTGCATCTTCACCCCCAGGACAACGGGAAGATCTAGCAGGACCGGAATCTCACTCGACCTCAGGGTGTACTGCCCCATCGCCACCTGGATCAGGTCATCCTGATCGCCCAGATAGGCTACATCCACCATCGTATCCGACATCATGAGGTGGACTTGCGCAGTTCCTGCCGTCACATAGCCCGCATCACGCAGGTACCGAGCAAAGATCCTCAGCCCGTTGCCACTCTTCTCGCACTCTGTGCCATCCGGATTGAAGATGCGCAGCCCGTACTGTCCATCGTCAAGGTGGGGGCCGTACAGAATGCCGTCGCTCCCGAGACCGTGGTGACGATCGCAGATATGCCGAATGGCTTCCGGGTCCAAGGTCAGGTTGCAAGAGGCAGGATCCAGAACCAAATAGTCATTCCCCAGGGCATCGTATTTGATAAATTCCAACGGCAGCTCCTTCAGCGAATATCGACGCCGAGGGACTCATCGAGCCCCAGCATCAGATTCAGGTTCTGCACTGCCGCACCGGAAGCGCCCTTGCCGAGGTTATCCAGCTTGGCCACCAACAGGCCCCGGGAACCATCCTCGGATCCGAAGAGATGGATATGAACCTCGTTGCTCCCATCCAGGCCATGCGGCGTCAGGAACGGCGCCGTATCCGGATCGATCTTGTTAAAGGCCTGGGGCTTAATGAAGTCTTCCGCGCGATAGGACGCTTCGAGAGTACCCTGCAGGCGGTCGAGCTGCTCGCTGCTTACCTCCTGCAGCGGGATGCTCACCAGCATCCCTTGGCGGTAGTCCCCCACACTCGGAATGAAGATGGGGGCATGGGCCAGGCCGCTGAGCACCTGGATCTCCCGGACATGCTTGTGCTGAAAATCCAGGCCATAGGCCGCCACAGCGGGGCTCTGGGACTCCCCGCTTTCGTAGCGCTCGATGAGCTGCTTACCACCCCCCGAATAACCCGAGACGGCATTGATAGCGTAGACGTCATCTGCCGACAGAACCCCAGCAGACACCAAGGGCGCCAGCATCAGAATGGCCCCCGTGGCGTAGCACCCGGGATTGGCCACACACTGCGCACCAGCGATCGCAGCACGCTGCTGGCCGTTGAGTTCCGGCAACCCAAAGACCCACCCCTCGGCTGTCCGGTGGGCTGAGCTCGCGTCGAGCACGCGACAGCCTACCTCTTGCGCCAGCGCCGCCGCCTCTTTCGCTGCCGCGTCCGGCAAGCAGAGCACGGCGACGTCCACTTCTCGCATCAGGCGACGCTTTTCGTTCGCATCGCGCTTGAGTTTCGGATCGATGCTCACGACTTCGATCTGCGGATGGCAAGCCAGGCGCTCACGGACCTGAAGCCCCGTGGTACCTGATTCACCATCGATAAACACACTCTTCATATTGATCACCTTATCCCTGTATCAGCGCCAGCGCGGCGTCACAACAGGCCGGTACTGAGCCGCAACAGTTTGACAGTGAAAAGCTAACCACTGTCCGCTAGGCTATCTGACCTGCCGACTCCAGGAGAACCGACTTGATCCTGGCAAGACCTTCCTCGAGCTCGGCCGTGGGGCGCACGAAGGTCAAGCGCATGCCATGCTTCTCGCCGAACAGCTCGGCGGGCATCGTCAGCACCCCCGTGCTGTACAGCACCCTTCGGCAGAACTCCAGAGAGGACCCTGGGATATGCAGCCTGAGCCAGCAGAACGGTGTACCTTCCGGCTCGACGATCGAAACCCGGCCACCACATGAGGCCACCCAGTACTGGAGGGTCTCATACCCTTCCTTGAGGAGCTTCTTATAACCCTCCAATAGATGGGCGCGACGTGCAAGCAGCGTGGATCCGAGATACTCGCAGAGTGCCGAATTGGATATCGTGGTCAAATGCTTGTATTCCATTGCGTTGGTCACGACAGTTTCGTCACCACATAACCAGCCGATGCGCAGCCCTGGCACCCCATAGACCTTGGAAAGCCCTGAGACCGATATCACCCTCGGGTCTTCATGCACTAGTGATTCCGAGAAGTCGCAGAGGTACTCTTCGTCCGCTATCAGGTACAGGTCGCGAGACCTGGCCAGCTGGAGCAGTATGTCACGCTCAGTGGCCGTCAAAGCCTTCCCCGTTGGGTTGCATGGGGTATTGACCACGATGGCCCGGGTAGTGGGGCGAATTGCCGCCACGATCTGGACAAAGTCCATCCGAAAGCCATCGCCATACGGCAGAGCGGTAACGGTACACCCACTGCGCTCCGGCGCCAGCCAGGACTGCTGCCAGCCGGGCCAGAAGGTGATCAGATGATCACCAGGCTTGAGCAACGTCCGGTACAGGAGGTACAGGGCCTCCTGCCCTCCATGGGTGATGCCAATAGCGCGTGGGCTACAGCCATAGAGCTCAGCGACATGCTCACGGAGCGCACTGGTACCCCGATCGGCCCCGTAATCTAGCACGACCTGGCTCGTGTCCGGGAGATCTCCGACCCTCCAGCAGGGAGCATTGTGAAGTGGTCCAATTGGAGCGGACACCCCGATAAGCCTCATAATGGAGGCAATGGAGGTGTTCATGACCAAGAAGACTCGACGTCGATTTTCCGATGAATTCAAGGCGGATGCGGTGAGCCTGGT
>NZ_JCAKFQ010000034.1:0-34185 GCF_059509875.1 Halomonas sp. LMYGS-3
TCGAATACATCGAGATGGAGTACAACAGCTGCCGGCTCCACTCGACCCTGGGCTACCAGACGCCGAGGGAGATTGAATTGGCAGCTGCGGCTTGAAAATGTGTCCGCTCTGGCTTGACCAGAACACTGGTGTTGGCTAAGCGATGTGAAGGTCGAGTTGACGGGGCCAGTCCGTCTTGAATCTGGCCTGGTAGCCGGATAAGCCGGCTGCCAGGAAAAATAGGCCACTTGAGGTGGTCAAAAATCAACCGCTGACGCGCGAAATTTGCCGCGCTGAGCGCTAGAGGCGCTCGGCATCGAATTGATCAGCGGTTCCCTAGTCTTTGTTTTTGATAAATGGGGAAATAATCAACACCCCAAGAAAAAATACAATCATTAACGGCCATAGTAAGGCTGATATTGCTGGAGCCTCAGCAGTAGCAACCCATTTTCTAAATGGCCAATATAGAAATGCAGCGATCACAAAGTAAACAGCAACCATGGATTTAATTCTCCTTAATGATGATTATTCCCTGTAGCACAGTTTTACGCTAGGGAAGCTAACAGTTGTATTATATAGCGTCTCGATATTCCACTTGAACGCGCACGCACGTTCAACAATGTTATGCTGCGCGATCGAACACATCCTATCCTATTGAAAGCTCTAGACATTAAGTATAGCTCGGCAGTATAACACCAATCACCGTGCATGCTACATATCCCCAATGAACGTGCTCGCTGCCTTTGCCATCAATTCCGCTTTGGATCGTTTTCTGCCATTCGCTCAACTTTCGGAAACTGCCAATACCAAGCTGCCTCCTCAAGCCACGAAAATCTCCGCCAGTCGCGAGCTAAAGCTGCCTCCAACAGTAGTCGCAGACGGCTGCTGATATCGTTTCCGCGCGAGAGGCGCCGCTGATTTCATGGATTGATGCTACTCAGCCGCTTCCCCCCTTCCGTATCATCTTGACTTGTTTCAACGTCATCAGCATCGCTCTTCCCCTCGACCGGATCACGCCGGTGCAACTTGGGTGGGGGAGCTACCCAAGCCCTGAGCCTTTGCCCGACCTGCTGGTAAAAGTGCGGCACCGCCTTTTCCAGCTATTCGATGAATATCTTGTTGCCGGCGAAGCGATGGCCTAGGTCGGCCATATAGAACACTTCGAAGGCGCTGGGCACCACAGTGGTTGCCGGCGACTCCATGACCGTCGCGTCCTCGATCACCTGGGCGAGCGACTTTTGGGTCTCCTCGGCCCGGCCCGGCCTAACCGCCTTGACGAACATGCTCCCGTTTCGGCCTTGGCCAGTTGTTTAGTCAACCAGTTCACTCGCGCTGTGCTGCGCTTCTTGTCTTGTGGTGCAGAGCGCCCCTCGATAAGTCCATTGAGTGCGAGCCAGATTGATTCCATAAGGATCGACTTTCCCGCATCCTTGCTCAAGGGCATGGGACCGAGACGTGCGCTCAATTAAAGACAGCTCATTAGTGGCGTGATGATCTCGTTATGAATTCGACCGATGGCCCAGGCTGCGACCGGCCAAACCACTTGGACTGCAAGAAAGGCAACAAAGCAAAAGAAGGCCCGAAGTAGGTACTCATGTGTCATCTTTATGCAGCTAATTTTCTGGTTTGTGCCGTTGTAATTGTAGATCACTGCATTCAGCAGATGCTTCACAAGTTCCTCTTCAGGCCTATCAGACCTGAAGCTGTCTGCGATATCGCCTGCACCTAGCTGCGCCGCAGCTGAGGTCTTGATAGTCTGCAGCGCCCATAAAGCTGCGCGCATCAGGTAGGTCAGAGCGAAAATGAATAACCCAAGCAGAGTAGCTGCCAAAGCTTTATTGTCTTGCGCTTGCCAAAGGTCAGGAAAGATAGTTACCAAAATCGGCATCAGCGCTGTAACAGCCGCGAGATAGAGGCCGGCTTTGGAATCAGCCCCGCGGCGGCGCTCCTGTTCAGCATCGAAAATTCTCCGCACTTCCTCCAAAGCGACAGCACTTTTTTTCGACCAAGATCCTTGGTCGACTTTGTCTCTCTGACCTTGAAGCCACCTCTGCTGAGCTGAATCAGCGGATGATCCTGAAGGAAGGGTAAGGCGAGGCCATAGCCATTGAGGGATTAACTTGGGCACCAAGCGATTTCCTCAAGCTCGTCAACGATCGCGGCGGCAATAGGGTAGCCGGTAAGATTTTCGATCCAGGCCCACTGCCCATTAGGATTGATCTCCAGAAACCACAGTCTACCCCGTTGATCACAAATCAGGTCGATCGCTCCGTAACATAAATTTAGGCGTGTCATAAGCGCCAAGCATTGCTCCTCGACTTCGCTTGGAAGCATGATGCATTCATGCTTGAGATCTGGCCGGCTGCCATAGCGCCAATCCACTGTAGTTTCTTCGTGCTCCTGCGACTTGATTGCGGTTGCGAACACTTGGCGGCCTACGACTGTAACTCGAACGTCGTACTGTTTTTTGATTTCAGTCTGGGCGATGAGCGGTGCCAAGGCAATGGCTTCTTCGTCGCTGTTGTGAAGAACTTCCAGTTGGGTGGTAAAGATCACCCTTTCTTGGTCTCCGTTGATCAAAGCTTGCCTAAGCGGCTTACCGATCGCGGGCCCAGCCTGAATAACCTCACGAACCGAGGCGATGTCGTTCGTGATCAGGGCCTGAGGCACGTTGAAACCGATCTCGCTCGCGAGCATCAGCTGCCTTGGCTTGTCCTCAGCAGCAAAGATGTCCATCGGCGAATTCAGCCAAAGGCCTTCCAGACGCGCATACAAGCTCTTCAGAAAGGATCCCCATTCCGCACCCGCGTACTGCCTTTCACCATCATCAAAAATGGTGAGGTTGCCAGCTGGTGGAGCAGGACGCCGAAAGTACGCTGCGCGCACATCGGCTCCCTGGAGTATTCGCCCTTCGAATGACAATGACCATGCGTTTCTCGGAAATGTAGCCATTGTGCAGCGAGCCGTCGGTAGTTCTTCGGTATTCAAGCGGAAGAAAGGAGCCTGCCGGCGCTTGAGCTCAGCCACAACGTAGTCGATGGTGATGTCGCGGCGATTTGTGACTAATAAAAGCATGCGTTTTCCGTAATTCAGCCTGTCTTGGTCAGTAGGGAAATCCAAGGGACCGGAAACCATCGTCATCTGCTTCCTGCTCAACCTTGGTTTTTGTAACAAGTTCCAGCAGTTGGCTAGCCGAATAGTTGTCATCGGCCTCCTGAATCGACTCTGTCTTGGTGGCTAGCTGCAGGAGGTTGTTGTATCCCGTTGGCCTAGTGTCGTCGTCACTTTCTATCTGCTGATGAGTCTTGGTCATCAGTTCAAGCGCAAGATAGCTGTCGTCATCCTCTTCTTCATGCACCCGTGTCTTGGTCAGCAGTTGCGAGAGCGCTTGCCCGTTGATAATAGGCAGTACGCCTTGCTCCGTATCGACCACCCACATTTGCTGCTGCTCGCAGTAGTAGCCTGGAAGCTGATCTGCACCAGTACGAGGTGTTCCGGCCTTGGCCAGAAAGGGCGAAATACTTTTTTCGCTGCGGTAGTTGCGAGCGTTCACCTTGATTGTATTGTCCATGAAGGCAGTCCTTAAGCTCAATTTTTCGAAACGAATTTGAGGCTAGTTTTCTATCAGCTACCGAACAACATACTTTTCTAGGCGCTGCGCCCTCTGCTCTTTCCCGATAGCTGTCGCAATGTAGCTGTTGATCGAAGCAAACAACTCGCCATTTTTATGGGGCCGAAGCGGTTCATTGTCTAAAGCATGTGGAGCTGAGTCGACCTATGGACGAGTCATAAGGCAGATATATCCATGCATCTTAGCAAAAAATATGTGGCACTGGCCTTGGAGATGTCCATATTTTGGACAAATAATTTTTTAGCGTTGAAGCTAGCCTCGGTGATAGCAAGAATAAACACCCTGCACCATGTCCTTTAGCGTCTGATCGCTTTTGGCCGGTTCTTCCTATCGGCGACGTCTGCTTTGGGTCGACTTCTGCCCTTCGCCTGATAATCCGACCTCCGCCGCAACCATTATTCTCTCTATCAAACGTGGGCGCCTCGGCCATCGCGCAGCAGAGCTGCGCTCCTACGAACACCATCTCTACAACCAGAGTTGGGGCGCCTGCGGCGCCGATCGCCCGGCGGAGCCAGGCTTCTACAGAAACCGGTGCCCTGCCAGGCGCGGAGCGGAATTTCCGATCAGGCACGCTACCGCCCAGGGGTGCCGCTCACCAGCCCCCCCCCTATTGGCGGTCGCAGGCCGCCAGCGTGCCTCCATCGGGATAACATTAGAATCCGATTGGAAACATTTATTTACAACAAGCTTACTAAAGGATGCTTCGGCGTGCGTAGCCAATCTTGAGAAAAAAGTCGTAGGGGGCTGGCACCTTTGGCTGAGCACCGCTCAGGGCTTGAAGTGCTCCTCGCCGTTGATGCGCTGGCGCACCCGCGAGGTCTCGTAGTAGATCAGCCGGCGGGCGCGGTTCTGGTTGCCCAGGGGGCGGTGTTCGATCAGGGCGTGCCAGGGGTTGATGGTGAGTTCGCGGGCCAGGCGGTCGCGTTCCGGGGTGTCGAATGCCTGGCGGGGGAGGCGCAGGCGGGCCACGGGGATTTCCGGCGAGGTCCAGATCACCGAGGCGTCCTCGATGGGCATGGTCACCGGGTCTTCCTGGAACTGGATACGCAGCTCGAACCCCACCTCGTCGACCTCGCCCAGGGTGCGCACCATGGCCTGGCGCAGGTAGTCGTCCGGGGCCGGCAGCGGCACCTGCGAGCGGCGCTCGAGCAGGGGCACGAAGCGGTACTTCATCGCCCGGCCCTTGCCGAACAGGTAGGGCACGCAGCTCCAGTAGTTCACCTCGAAGGGGCTGCCGTGGGCCTTGGCGTAGAGCGCCTGGAGCAGCATGTCGAGGTAATGGGAGTCGAAGGGGTTGAGGAAGTACCACACCGGCATGCCGGCGCCGATCAGCCGCTGCAGCTTGGCGTTCTCGTAGACGTCGGGGGTGGTGAAGGTGGGGGCGCTGATGCCCGAGAAGTCCTGGGTGTGGGCCTCGTCGTCGAGCAGCGTCTCCCCCGGCACGCCGAGCACCTTGACGCCCAGGCTGAGCACGCCGTTGTTGCGGATGTCCGGGGTCACCCGTGGCCCGGGGCCGCCGAAGCGCACCCAGGCCTCATACCGGCGCGGCTCGGCAAACAGCCCGCAGCGCAGTTCGTCGGGCAGCTCCAGCACCTCGAACTCGGCGGCGAGCAGGCCGTAGGTCTTGGTGTTGCCGGCCCGCTCGGCGGTGCCGTGTCGGTAGGTGCGCAGCAGGAAGTCGCTCATCTGCTCGGTGATGCGCCGGGTCACCTCCTCCTCGCCGGGGAGGCGGCGCTCCTCGGCGATGGCCAGGTCGGCGTCGATGGCGTGCTGGCGCCGGCGGCGCAGGAGCCACCACTGCAGGGCGTCGGTGGCCGGTTGCTGGAGCAGCCGGTCGACGCCATTGCGCAGCCGGGTGGCGCGCCGGGTCAGGGCGATGCCGTTCTCCATCGCCCGGTTGAAGGTGCGCCCGGCGCGCAGCCACCAGGTATCCGGCAGCAGCGTCGCCGGGGCCGCCGGGGCGCTGATGGCGGTGGTGAGCCGCCGCGGCGGCGCGGCCAGGTAGCGCAGCGCGCGCAGGCCCGGCAGGAAGAAGTAGGCGCCGCCACGCACCTGCACGAAGCGCGGCAGGTCGTGGTAGCGGCGGCGTACCGGTTCGTCCTGCACGGTGAAGGTTGCCCTGCCCTCGCCCCGCCCGCCGATCAGTGGGTCGGTGTCGGCGTGCAGACCGGCGAAGTTGGCGTTCTCGGCCCAGGTGTGCTGGACGAACTCGAACTGGCGGCTGATATCGGCGTTCAGGCACAGGAAGTGCAGGCCGCGCTCCGCGCCGTCGTCGCCGGCGGCGAGCAGGTCGTCCGGGGCCAGGCTCGCCGCCAGCGGTGGCCCGTAGGCGCGGCCGCGGCGCAGCAGCCGGTGGCGGCGGTTGATCGCCAGGGAGTCGTCGGTGCCCGGCTTGGGCGGCAGCATGTCGCGGGGGTTGGTGCGCCGGATGTGCGCCCCCAGCGGGCACTTGAGCCCGTCGGCGTCCTCGTGGTGGTAGCCGAAGTCGTTGTCGGTGCCCTCGCCCGCCGGGCGCTCGGCGGCCTTGACCAGCGGTTCGCCGTCGGGCCAGCGGCCGACCATCTTCGCCGCCAGCGCCACCCGCGCCGCAGCGTCGGGCGTCGCCGTGTCGAGCCAGGACCAGAAGCCGTGGACGTCCTGGCTGAGCTGGCGGAACACCAGGTAGCTGCCGTTGCGCCCAAGGTCGTGCAGGTCGCTGTCCTCGGTCACCTCCGGCAGCAGGTCGTCGGGGTCCTCGATGGGGTCGACCAGCGGGCGCATGGTGAACTGGTCGCGGGCATTGGGGTAGCCGAGGATGAACTCCCCCGGGGCGACCAACTGCCGCGGGTCGTCGCTCGTGCTGACCCCGGCCAGCTTGGGCTGGGAGATACCGTCGCGGAAGCCGAAGTGCTCGCGGCCGTCGGCCAGCGGCCGGCTCTCGAGCGCCTCCACCACCTCGATGTCGGCCCGTGCCAGCGCCTCGCGCTGCTCGTCGAGCAGGGCATCCAGGGCCTCGGGGGTGGCGGCGTAGCACATCAGCAGGCCATGGATCGCCGCCCCCTCCGGCCCGCCCCAGCGCCAGCACTCGGGGGCGCTGTCGCCCTGGTCGCCGAGGATGCGGCTGCGCCGCGGGGAGCCGGCGAGGCCCTCGTGGAACTCCCGGGAGAAGCCCTTCAGCGCCTGCCACGAGAGGCCCAGGTGCTCGAGGCCGGCCCAGGTGAAGGCGAGATGCACGCGGTGGCCCCCCCGGGGGCGCCCCGCCGCGGCGCTCTGGATGCCGGCCGCCGCCTCGCCCAGCCAGTCGCGGGCAAGCGCCGGCGCGCCGAAGGCCAGCAGCAGGAAGGCGGCCTGGGGCAGTTCGCCGTAGCCGCTGAGCAGGATGCCCTGGATGTCGTCGAGGTCGAGCTTGGGGTCGTGTGCAGGCATGGCGTCAGAACCGTTGCAGCCAGGCGCGGCACTGTGCCTCGCTCATGGCGCCCGAGAGGCCGGCACGAATGGCCGCGTTGTTGGCCAGGTTGACCGCCGTCAGCCCGGCCAGCGCCGGTGCCCGATACCACACCGCGGTGGGCACCTGGTGGTCGCGGTAGTAGGCCTTGAAGGCCTGTTCGTCGGAGGCGCCGCCGAACAGCAACCAGCGGGTGCGCGGCCAGCCCTCGCCGTTGCTGAACACCAGGTTGAGGCCGAAGGCGACGCGCTCGATGAAGTCGTCCTGGTAGCTCTCGGGGCTGCCGTCGAAGTTGCTGAAGAAGTACACCCGCCGGCCCTCGTCGATGATCACCCAGCGGGCGAAGTGGATGGTGTCGATCTCGGCGAGCTTGCCGCGGTAGAAGACCCAGGAGGCGGCGAGCTGCAGCAGCCACAGGGCGAGGTGCAGCACGACCCGACGGAAGGGCCCCGCCTGGATATGGCCCACGGCGGCGAGCTGGTTGTGCACGCCGCGGTCCTCGTCGGCCTCGAGCCGGCGCACGTGGGAGTCTCGCGGGCGGCGATTGTGGGGGGCGTTGGCCATCTCGTGCAGGCGCAGCAGCAGCAGCGCCAGCAGGGTCAGGGGCAGCAGCAGCACGGCCACGACGAGCCCGGCCAGGGCGATGGCGCCCAGCAGCAGCCAGCCGCGCAGCCAGCGCCAGCGGTCGGGGCCGGGGGCCGGGGTCAGCGCCTCGCGCAGGTCGTCGCGCTCGCCGACGAAGCGGATCAGCGCCCGGCGCACCTCCCCGGCCGAGCGCCCCTGCCAGTCGCCCGCGTCCAGGTGGCGCTGCAGGGCGTCGTGCAGGCGCGCCTCCAGGCCGACCTGGGCCAGGCTGCGGCCCAGGGTATTGACGTAGAAGGCGCCCACCCGCTGGCGGTGGTCGGCGAGATAGGCGCGGGTCTGCTCGTCGGTGGCGTCGTCGGGGAAGTCGCGGCAGTGGGCGAGCAGCTCGCGCAGCCCCTCTCCGCCGACCGCGACGAGTTCCTCCAGGTGGGACTCGAGGTCGCCGTCGACATTGGTGGTCAGCACCAGCTGGGGCGGGTAGCGGCGCCCGCCGCGGCGGGGGGCCTCGGGGAGCAGCACCAGGCGGGCGAAATGCACCCCCTCGAGGCGGGCGAAGGGCAGCACGGCGTTGCCGTCCGGGTCCTCGTGCAGCCGCTCGAGCAGGGCCTGCAGCGGGACCAGATGCCCGGGGCGCACGGCCATGACCAGGTTGAGGGCTAGTTGGGTGATCATCGCTCCATCCTTAGACGTTGTCCGAAAACTGCCTGGTCCGAAAACCGCCTGCGCTCGCCGCCCGGTCCCCCACTCTTCCGATGTCGGCGTAACCCTTTCTTCCCGCAGTCTAGTCAGACTTCCACATGGCAGCGTAAGAAAACCGTTGACTATACTTCCTGCGTCTCATCGCCGATCGCAGAGGAATCGCCCCCGGAGCCCCGCTCCCCGGTGCGCTTCCCCAGGGAGGATTGCGGCATGTCACCATCGCTTTCGGGGGCCCTGCCCTCACCCACGGGCTCGCCTACACGTTCCATGTTTCACCACGGCCTGCACCACCATGACCATGGCCGGTGCCTCCACCGCCGATACGGGTTCGCCGTGGCCGCCTTGCTGGCCCTGCTGGTCTCCCCTTCCGCCGCCCTTGCCAGCGACGGCCGGGTCGCCCCTCACCCGGAGGCCGACAAGCCCTCCTGGCTGCAGACCTGGTCATCGCTGCGCGCCTGCAAGCGCCTGGTGGCCGGCGGCCTGCGCGAGGTGCCCGACGACCGGGCCGACCGCTTTCTCGGCAAGGTGCAGGAGGACACGGCACGCTGCCGGGGCGGCCAACGCGCCGTGGAGGCCCTGGACCGCGACACCCCCTGGGTCGATTGGCAGCACTACTGGGCCACCGGCGACGGCGCCTCGCGCAACGCCAACTACGACGACGGCTGGCTGCGCCCCCTGGTCGGCGGGCTCGGCGAGCGGGTGCACCTCAACCCCAACGACCGCGGCATCGACGGCGCCCTGATCGACCTCGAGTACCAGCGGGTCGAGCTGATCAAGTTCAACCTCTTCGACAACGCCACCTACCGCGACTACGTGCAGGGCCGCGACGGCGCCCCGGGCACCACCCTGACCCGCTGGGACGCCATGCGCCTGCCGCCGGAGCACCCCGAGTACCGGGCGGTGGGCGGCGACGACGAACAGCGGTGCCGCGGCGAGCTGATCCGCCACCGCACCCTGACCGGCATCTGCAACGACCTGCGCAACCCCCTGATGGGCGCCACCGGCACCCTGTTCGCCCGCAACGTCGAATTCGAGGAGACCTTCCCCGACGAGGGGCACACCGACCTGACCCGGGCCCGCCACGGCGACCGCCTCGACCTGATGACCCCGGACCCCCAGCGCATCAGCCGGGCACTGTTCACCCGCGAGCAGTCGCGCCCCGAGCTGTGCAACCAGGGCCGGGGGTTGCCCGGCCACGCGACCGAGGCGCACTGCGACTACCACAAGGCCCCCTTCTTCAACGTACTGGCGGCCTTCTGGATTCAGTTCATGACCCACGACTGGTTCTCCCACCTCGAGGAGGGCGAGAATGATCGCTCGGCGCTGCGCCCGGCGGGCTGCAACCTCCCCGACGCCGAGGCCGCCGCCCTGGGCTGCCGCCCCGATGATGCCTTCCAGCCCAGCCTGGTCGCCCAGCACGACGCTCCCGCAGCGTTCGAACACGGGGGCAAACAGCACCTGGAGCGCGCCCATCGCACCTTCAACAACCATGTGACCGCCTGGTGGGACGCCTCGCAGATCTACGGCTACGACGAGGTGAGCGCCAGCCGCGTCAAGCGCGACCCCGAGGACCCCGCCCGCCTGCAGCTGGTGGCGGACGAGCCCGGCGAGCCAGGCTATCTGCCGCGCTTCGGCCCCGGCTGCGACGGCGCCCCCGACGACGCGGCGTGCGACCGCATCCACCCCGCCTGGGCCGGTCAGGAGGCCGCCGCCTTCCCCGACAACTGGACCGTCGGCCTGGCCTTCTATCACAACGTCTTCGTCCGCGAGCACAACGCCTTCGTCGACGCCTTCCGTGCCCAGGCCGCCGCCACCCCGGACGCCGATTCCGGGCTGCGCGACCCGGCCGCGCCGCGGCAGGTGATCCGCTACGCCGACGTGACCGACGACGAGCTCTTCGAGGCCGCGCGCCTGGTGGTCGCGGCGATGATCGCCAAGATCCACACCATCGAGTGGACCCCCCAACTGCTCTACGACGAGCCGCTCTATCGCGGCATGAACTCCAACTGGAGCGGGCTCTTCCACGAGCATGCGTTCATGGAGAGCGCGCTGTCGCGGGTGCTCGACCGGCTGCGCGCCTCCGACGACGAGCGCCACGCCAACGCCTGGTACTCGGTGCTGGCGGCCGGCCCCGGGATCTTCGGCCTGGGCAGCGAGCGCTACGAGAACGGCTCGCTGTTCGCGAAGCTGCAGGGCGGGCGCGAGGACGTCTGGTCGCTGGAGAACCCCGAGCACGTCAACGGCGGCATCAACCACTTCGGCTCGCCGTTCAACTTCCCCGAGGAGTTCATCACCGTCTACCGCCTCCACCCGCTGGTCCCCGACCTGCTGGAGGTGCGCAGCCTCGACGCGCCGGACCGGATCCACAGCAAGGTGCCGGCGCTGGAGGGGTTCCGCGCCGGCGCCAGCGACCTGCTGCAGGAGGAAGGGCTCGCCGACTGGGCCCTGAGCATGGGCCGCCAGCGCCTGGGCCTGCTGACCCTGGGCAACCACGGCCAGTTCCTGCAGAACCTGGACATGCCGCACCTGGGCACCGACACCGGCAAGCTGGATATCGCCGCGCTGGACATCATCCGCGACCGCGAACGCGGCATACCGCGCTTCAACGAGTTCCGCCGCCAGTACGGCCTCAAGCAGCTGACCAGCTTCGACGACTTCATCGACTCCACCCTGCCGGCGGATTCCGCCGAGCGCCAGCGCCAGGAGGCCCTGGTGGCGAAGATGCGCGAGGTCTACGGCCAGCATGTCTGCGACGCCAGCAAGATCATCTCCCATGCCCAGCGCGACGCCGCGGGCCGCTACCCCGACGACTGCCTGGGCCACCCCGACGGCACCCTGGTCGACAACATCGAGGACGTCGACACCGTGGTCGGCTGGCTCGCCGAGCCGGTGCGCCCCCACGGCTTCGCCATCTCCGAGACCCAGTTCGTGGTGTTCATCCTCAACGCCTCGCGCCGCCTGTTCAGCGACCGCTTCTTCACCTCCAGCTTCCGCCCCGAGTTCTACACCCAGCTCGGCCACGACTGGGTGATGCACAACGGCCCCGACGGCGTGGTGATGGAGACGGCGACCAGCAACGGCCACCACCAGCCGGTGTCGCCGCTGAAGCGGGTGCTGCAGCGCACGGTGCCGGAGCTCGCCGACGAGCTCGCCCCGGTGGTCAACGTCTTCGACCCCTGGGCACGGGAGCGGGGCGACTACTATTCACTGGAGTGGACGCCACGCCCGGGGGCCGAGAACGATGAGGCCTTTGCCCAGTAGCCGCGCCGCCGGGGTGCCGACGATCGCCCTCTGGCTGGCGCTGCTGGCCGGCTGCAGCGATGCCCCCGAGCTCGGCCTCGGCGAGGAGCGCATCGCCCCCGACGAGGCCGAGCGGGCCCAGGCCATGACGGCGCGGATCCTGGAGATCGGCCGGCGGCACCGGGCGGCGAACGAGCCCATCCCGCGCTTCAACCAGCCCAAGACGGTGGCCTGCGCCCTCGGCACCTTCGAGGTCCCGCCCCATACGGGCGAGCTGGCCCGGGGGCTGTTCGCCGAACCCGGCGAGTACGCGGCCATCCTGCGCTTCGCCAATGCCACCCAGCAGGACGACCGCGAGAAGGACCTGCGCGGCCTGTCGATCCGCCTCACCGGCGTGGAGGGTGCCGAGGGCGTCGACGGCACCCGCGGGCGCCAGGACTTCCTGTTCAACAGCCACCCGGCGCTGTTCGCCGGCACGCCCGAGGACTTCCACCGCTTCGTCTCGGCGGTGGCCGACGACCGCCTGTGGTGGTACTTCGTCAATCCCCTGGCACCGCAGCCGAAGTCGCTGTGGATCGCCTTGCGCGCCCGCAGCCAGCCCGACAGCCCCCTCGCCATCGGCTACTACAGCACCACCCCCTATCGCTACGGCGACGACGCGACCTCGGCGGTGAAGTATGCCGTGCGCCCCTGTGACGGCAGCGGCGGGGCGGCGGCGACCGGCCAGGGCGCGAGCGGCGACGACCCCGACTACCTGCGCCACGCCATGGCCGCGCGTCTGGCCGGGGGCGAAGCCTGCCTGTCGTTCCAGGTGCAGTTCCAGACCGACCCGGACAAGATGCCCATCGAGGACGCCTCGGTGGCCTGGGACGAGGACGCCTCGCCCTTCCGCCCGGTGGCGCGGCTCACCCTGCCGCGCCAGGAGATCGACGCCCCGGACGCCCTGGCGCACTGCGAGTCGCTGGTCTTCAACCCCTGGAACACTCACCCGGCCCATCGCCCGCTGGGCGGCATCAACCGCATGCGTCGCGAGCTCTACCAGGAAGCGGGCGAGCAGCGCACCACCCACAACGCGACGCTCTCGGTCAACGAGACGCCCTGACGGACAGAGGAGACTACGATGAGCACCACCGTGCAGCAATGGCTGGAGATGTCCCGGGAGCAGCTCGATGAGCTCTACCGGCGGGCCGAGCCCGGCACGATCCCCAACGGCGACACCCGCGGCACCCCGATCGTCACCGGCAGCGCCCTCGCCCGCGCCTACGCCCACTTCGCCCGCCTGTTCGCCTGGCAGGGCAAGGTCTTCGACATGTTCGCCGAGGACGGCTCGGCGGGGGTGCTGGTCAACAAGATCACCCCGCTGAGCCTCAGTTTCGTGGTCGCCAAGGTCTACCGGGCGCCGAGCTGGATGGATGACCGGGAGACCATCGTCATCGACTACTCGAGCACCTCCTTCTTCTTTCGGGCCGTGCGCGACGAGATCCGCGAGATCGAGCCCGGGGTCTACCTCGGCAAGGTGTGGCTCGGCAAGTGGCGGATCCTGGATTTCGCCCTGGAGTACAAGGCCTAGAGCCTGTCGGCACTCGCCGACTTGTCAGACAGTGCCTTGCAGCGAAGCAACAGCCGGACACCATCTACCCCGGCAAGGGAGGGACGCCATGGACCAGTATCTCAAGGTCGTATTTCCCACCCGGCGCCACGTGTGGATCGACGGCGCGCCGGCGGGCTGGACCAACAAGGTGTGCCAGGTCGAGACGGGGCATCACGTGGTGACGCTCAGCCCCACCCACCCGAACTTCCAGCCCGAGCAGTTCGACCTGCTGATCACGGGCACGCGCCCGGACGCCCCTCTGATCCTCGAATTCACCCGCAAGGACGCCGACACATGAGACACACCACCCTCGCCTGGATGCTGGTGGCGGCCCTGCCGTTGATGCCGCTCGCCGGCTGCGCCGCCTTTCCCGAGACCCGACCGCTGGAGCGGGTCGATGCCGCATCGGGGTATCGCTACGCCAACCTGGCCGACGCCGGCCAGGACGAGGACCTGTTCGTGATCCTCACCTTCTCCGGCGGCGGCACCCGGGCGGCGGCGCTCTCCTACGGCGTGCTGGAGACATTGCGGGATTCCTGGGTCGAGATCGGTGGCGAGCGTCGCAACCTGCTGGAGGAGGTCGACGTCATCTCCTCGGTGTCCGGGGGCAGCTTCACGTCGGCCTACTATGGCCTGCATGGCGACGACATCTTCGAACCCGGTGGCCGCTTCCAGGCGAACTTCCTCTACCAGGATGTCGAAGCCAGGCTAAAGGGCCAGCTGTTCAATCCCTACAACTGGGTGCGATTGCTCTCGCCGACCTTCGGCCGGATCGACATCGCCGACGAGGTCTACCAGGACCTGCTGTTCGACGACGCCGACTTCGGTGACCTGACCGCGCGTGGCCGCAAGCCCTTCCTGCTGATCAACGCCACCGACATGGCCAAGGGGTCGCGGTTCACCTTCGTGCAGTCCCAGTTCGACCCCATGTGCGCCGACCTGGATGGGGTGACCCTCTCCCGCGCCGTGGCGGCGTCGTCGAACTTTCCGATCGCCTTTACTCCGCTGGCGTTGAACAGCTATCCCGGCCGGTGCGACTACCGGGAGCCGGCGTGGGTCTCGAGCGGATTGCGGGATCTCGATTCGAATCCGCGACGCTACTACCGGGCCCGCAGCCTGCGCGACTACCAGGCGCCCGAGCGGCGCTACGTGCATCTCCTGGACGGCGGCGTCGCCGACAACATCGGCCTGCGCTACCCGCTCACCGCCATCCGCTCCACCGACGTGCCCTGGAGCGTGCTGCGCAAGATCAACCTGGAGCAGATCGACAAGCTGGTGGTCATCGTCGTCGACGCCAAGACCCAGCAGGTGCCGGACTTCGACACCTCGCCCCGGGCGCCAGGGCTGCGCGCGGTGGTGAGCAACATCGCCACCACGCCCATGGCCAACTACTCCTTCGATACGATCGAGCTGCTGCGCCAGACCCTGCGCACCCGGGCCGACGCCCAGCAGCTCTCCCGGGAGACCGCCCCACCCGACGAGGCGCTGCACCGGGTCGAGCTGTACCGCATCTACATCGGCTTCGACCAGCTCCAGGACGAGGCGCAGCGGGAGCGCTTCCTGAGCCTGCCCACCACCTTTCGCCTGCCCGCCGAGCAGGTGGATGACCTGCGCCGGATCGGCGGCGTCCTGCTGGAGCGCTCGCCCTGCTTTCAGTCGTTGGTCACCGGGCGTTATGACGAGATGGCCTGCGTGCACGGGGGGTCCTGACCCGCCCGGGGGTCAGGGCCCCTGAAAGGCCCGCAGGATGCGCACGTCGTAGTCCACCTCGGGGCGCTGGGCGAGATTGAGAAACCGTACGCTCAGCTCGATCCGGGCACCGGGCCGAATCACGTCGGTGGCGGGTGGCGCGAAGGGGTTGGCATCGGGTGGCCTGAGGGTCATGTAGAGCGTATGCAACGGCTCCAGCCCAAGAGTCCGCCCCTCGCCCAGCACTCGCCACTCACCGCTTCCCCTGGGCTCGAACAGCACATAGAGCGGCCCCACCTGGGGTTCACCCGAGCGGTTGTGCAGCATGAGCCGCTGGCGATAGAAGCCCTCGAAGGGGCCGTCGGGGTCATCCTCGATCGCCCCCGGCTCCACCGAGAAGGCCGCCGTCACCTCCTCCACCGGCATGGGGCTGCGTGTGGTCGGGATCGTCCACACGCCCGCATAGGCCCGGGTGTCCCGGTGAGTCACACGGATCACCGCGTGCCCCGGCACGCCCGGCTGCAAGGTCCAGCCGCCGTCCTCCTCCTCCTCGACCACCTTGACCACCGCCGGGCGACTCGAGGTCACACGCGTCCCATAGGCCGAATGGCCGATATCCCGCACCAGACCGAGCGGGTAGCGCCCCTCGATGGTCAGGGCTCGTGGGCGCAGGCTCCTGTCGTCGGCCTGCACGAAGACGACGCCTTGCGGAGCCAGTCGCAACTCCCTCGGGCCACCCAGCAGGGCGAGGACCTGCGGTGTGGCAGTGGGCCGAGCCAGGATGGCCCCGGGATGGAGAGGAGACGCCGAGCGTTCCGGCCGTAGGGTTTCCCCCCATAGCGACCAGGCCGCGAGATAGGCGACGAACCCCACCAGGCCGGCCACCAGGGCGACCCCGGTCAAGCCGAGCTGACGACGCCGGCTGCCCGGCCGCCAGCCCTCGCCGGGGCGCCGGTAGAGGCTTGCCAGCAGGAGGGCCGGCCAGGCCCAGCCGACGACGGCCGGTAGCTGCAGTTGCAGCTCCGCCAGAAACCCCGTGGGCGGCACCAGCCAGGCGCGGAACCAGAACAGGCCACTGCAGACCCCGCCCAGCAGCGCCACATAGATCACCTCGCCGCGCGACGGCCACTGGCGTCGATCGGGTACCGCCAGCAGGATGGCCGCGATGGCCAGTACCAGGCTCACCGTTACCAGCGTCCACGTCAGTGCCCCCGCCCCGAAGAGGTCGGCGTCGGGCACGCCGACCAGCCCCAGGGTCAGTAAGGCGGCCAGCCAGGCCATGACATTCAAGTGCACCGATCTCCTTTACTTGCCCCGCGGATCGCCCGGCAGGTAGTGACCGGTCACCGCGCGGTAGGCCTCGGAGGTGTTGTCGCCGGGGATGCCGTCGACGCGCAGGAAGATGCCGGGGAAGGTGTTCAACCAGCGCTGCAGGTTCTCGGCTCGCTCGGCATCGGACGCGCGGCGCGTAGCGTGGCGGGACACCAGCGGTTCGCGCTCGGCGGGCTCGGCATCCGTGGCGGCATAGAGGGTGACGCGGGGCTGGTCGGCGAAGTCCACCAGCCCCTTCTCGGCCATGCGCCGCAGCACCACCGCGGCGCCGCACTGCTTCGACACCGCGGTTTCGGACCAACGACCGTCGGCCACGTAGCGTCCGCTGCGGTAGTGCTCGGAGAAGCTCCACAGGTAGGGCGACAGCACGTGCGGGTGGTAGCGGCGATATCCCCAGCCATTGTAGCGCTCGAGCTGGAAGAGCAGGCCCGCCAGGCTCCAGTCCGTGCGCTCGCCCAGCTGCTTGAGCGCCATGGCGTCGGCGGCGCTCTCCTCCCAGGTGAAGGGCGGCGAGCCCTGCTTCGGCCGTCCGGCGGGCACCTGGACGGTGCGCGCGGTGAGCGGGTCGCCGTTGTGCAGGTGGCAGGCGAAGTTACCGCCGGACTCCATGTTGTGGACCAGGGCGACGAAGCTCCAGGGCACACCCCGGCGCGCCGTCACCGCCTCGTAGCGCGCACGATGCTGCACCAGCTTGTCGATGGTGCGCTCGACCTCGGCCATGCGCTCGGGGCGAATGCGGCAGCTCTCGAACAGCTGCTCATACTCGCGGCGCAGCCCAGCGTTCAGGGTGATCGCCATGGGGCCTCCCGGAGCGGGCTCCCTGTCCGACACACCGCAAGCCCGGAGCCCGGGGCTTAATGGATCAGCGCGTCATGGCTCAGCATAGCCCAGCCGGCCTCGATGTGACGGATCGGCAGGATCAGGACGCCGCCGGAAACAGCCACCTCGGCACCAGGTGCAGGAAGACCAGCATGCCGAACAGCTCCACCAGCGACTGGAAGACCACCACCACCACCGCCGCCTCGAGGCCGGCCGGCAGCGCCAGGGCCAGCGGCAGGACCACGAAGGAGTTGCGCGAGCCGTAGCTGAAGGCCAGCACCCGGCCCTGGGCGGCCGGCAGCCGGAAAGCCCAGGCCATGAGACGCGCCAGCAGCGCCGCGATGACCAGGAAGGCCA
The DNA here is from genome assembly GCF_059509875.1 of Halomonas sp. LMYGS-3. Lineage (NCBI taxonomy): Bacteria > Pseudomonadati > Pseudomonadota > Gammaproteobacteria > Oceanospirillales > Halomonadaceae > Halomonas > Halomonas sp. LMYGS-3. The sequence continues at coordinate 17,347 of NZ_JCAKFQ010000034.1, forward strand.
GGAACACCGGCAGCAGCCGGCCGAGCAGCCCCGGGGCACCGACCACCTGATCGACCTGCCCCGCCGCCACCGCGAACAGCACCAGCGCCAGCAGCGGGATCGGCAGCCAGCCCAGCCCCTCGATCAGCCGCCGGCGCCCCGCCGCCCGGTCGGCCCAGCGCTCGGTGAGGAAGGCCGCCGCCAGCGGCAGCAGGATCAGCCCGCCGAAGGCCAGCAGCAGCTCCCGCTGGATCAGGCCGGCCAGCCCCGCCTGGCCCAGGAACAGCCAGAGGTAGAGCGGCAGCAGGACGAGCTGCAGCAGCAGGCTCAGCGGCGTGAAGGCGATGGCGGTGGGGGTGTCGCCCCCGCCGAGATGGGTGAAGGAGAGAAACCAGTCGGTACAGGGCACCAGCAGCACCAGCAACACCCCGAGCCGCAGCGCCGGGTCGGCCGGCAGCCACTGCACCAGGCCCCACACGATCGGCGGAATCACCACGAAGTTGCCGAGCACCGCCGCGGCGAGAAAGCGAGCATTCGCCAACCGCCGATGCAGCCCTACCAGGGGCGCCTGGGTGAAGGTCGCATAGAGCAGCAGGCCCAGCAGCGGCCAGAGCAGGGCGTCGAGCATGCCGAGCCTGGCGGGTGAGTGAGTGCCCACCGCCAGGCCGGCGAGGACCGCCGCCAGGTAGAGGAAGACCTGGTACTTCTCGAGTGAATCACGCATCGACGGCGCGTTTCCGCATGATGCTCACTGGCGTACCTCCCCCGCCACACCACGAATTTCTCGACGATGGCGGCATATTCGCCGGAAAAGACGCCGAGGCCCGCCCCTATGGGGTCAGACCCCAACCAGCTCACGAAGCCCGTCATGGTGCGCCTTGCGAGCGGCTTCGACGCCGCCGGGGTCTGACCCCCTAGGGCCTCCCAGCGCTGGCAGTCCACCGCCGGATCGACCTCAACCAGCCGCTGTTTCCGCGTCGAGCGTATCCCCCACCCGGATCGTCCGCTCCTCGCCGGCCAGCAGGGTCGCGTTGTGGCCGAAGTAGGCGCCCGGCGCCAGGCTCATGCCGGCCAGGGTCTGGAGCGGTTCCTTGGGTACCGGGGCCTCGCCGGTCTGCTGGTCGAGGGTGATGATCTTGCAGCGCTGGCAGGGCTTGCGCATGCCCAGCCGATAGCCATCGCCGGCCAGCGACGCCCAGCCGTGCTCGGCGAAGGGGGCGCTGCCCGCGACGACGATGTTGGGCCGGAAGCGGGCCATGGGCACGGGCGCCACCCCCTTGCTCGTCAGCACCTCGTTGAGGGCCGCCAGCGACGACTCGGCCGTCACCAGGAACGGGAAGCCATCGGCGTAGGCGGTATGGGCCTGCTCGCCCTGCTGGTAGCGCGGGTCCACGCGGCGCTGCTGGTCCGGCGCGAAGCGCACCAGGCGCAGGCCGCTGCCCTTCCAGTCGCCCAGTACCCGGCCCAGCCAGTCGGCGGCCTCGGCGCCCTCGTCGAGGCCCTGGCACTGGTCCTCCCAGACATGGGTGGTGACCCGCGGCTGGTCGTCACGGGCCAGCGCAATCCGCAGCGGCGAAGCCTCGGGGTGTTCCAGCACCAGGGCGTCGGTGTCGAGGCGCACCGCCACCTGGGCCATGCGCGGCAGCTGGCGCTGGGTGACGAAGCGGCCGATATCGTCGACGACCATCCAGTGACGATCGAAGGCGAGCCCGCGGGGGCCCAGCGTCGCCTGCTCGAGCGTGATGCCGCGCAGCGACTTGACCGGATAGATGTTGAGCTGGGTGATGCGCATCCTCGACTCCCTGGATCGTCACTGAACCCGTTGAATTTTATCATGGATCCACTCCACGAATGAGCGGACCTTGCCCACGTCCACCATGTGCTCCGGGTAGGCCATGTAGAACGAATCGAACCGCGGGCCATATGACCAAAGAAGAACACCACCTCGACCCGCTCTTCCTCCATGTCGAAGGGCTCGGCGCGATTGACGATGTTCAGGTTGATATCGGGATGGCGATAGCGAAAGCCGTTGAGACGCGGAATCAGCCAGCGTGCCCCGAAGGTCGGCAGGGTGGCCACGTTCAGGACATCGGACTTGCCGCCATAGGACTGCAGAGACCGGCGAGCCCTGGTTCACCGACAACGACCAGGACCGGGGCCTCAACGACGGCGGGCAGCCCTGAGGCTGCCCGCTGGGGTATCGATCGTCGGGGTCAAGCTCGCTCAAAAGAACACCCGTCTCAACGCCTCCCCCGGATCACTCTCGCGCATGAAGGCCTCGCCCACCAGGAAGGCATGGACGTCATGCTCGCGCATGCGCAGCACGTCGTTGCGGGTGAGGATGCCGGACTCGGTGACCACGGTGACGCCGGCGGGAACGCGCGGCAGCAGTTCCAGGGTGGTCTCGAGGCGGGTGTCGAAGGTATGCAAGTCGCGGTTGTTGATGCCCACCAGGCTGAGGTCGAGCTTCAGGGCCCGCTCGAGTTCCAGGGCGTCGTGCACCTCCACCAGCACGTCCATGCCCAGCTCCACGGCCTGACGATGGAGATCCGCCATGCGTGCATCGTCCAGGGCCGCGACGATCAGCAGGATGCAGTCGGCGCCGATGGCCCGCGCCTCGCTGACCTGGTAGCCATGGGTGATGAAGTCCTTGCGGATCACCGGCAGGTCGCAGGCTTCACGGGCCTCGACCAGGAAGTCCTCGTGTCCCTGGAAGAAGTCGGCATCGGTGAGCACCGACAGGCAGGCCGCACCGCCGGCGGCGTAGCTGGCGGCGATCTCGGCCGCATGGAAGTCCTCGCGAATCACGCCCTTCGAGGGCGAGGCCTTCTTGATCTCGGCGATCACCGCCGGGTCGCCCTCGACGATGCAGCGCTCCAGCGCCGCGATGAAGCCTCGCGGGGCGCTCTGCTTCCCGGCCAGGGCCAGCAGCTCCTGCTCGGAGACGGCGCGCCGGCGCTCGGCGACCTCTTCATCCTTGCGGGCCAGGATGCGGGTGAGAATGGTAGGAATGGCAGCGCTCATGTCGGAGTCCTGGTGATCGAGTAACGAAACGCGCCCTCAAGCGGTGAGCACGCGGGTGAAGTCGGCGAGTTCCTTCATCTTCTCCAGCGGCAATTTCGAGGCCTGGGCATCCTGGGCCATCGCCACCCCCTCCTTGAAGTTGTCGGCGATGCCGGCACAGTAGAGCGCCGCCCCGGCGTTGAGCGCGACGATGTCCGCCGCCGGCCCAACCCCCACCAGGGCCTCGCGCACCAGCCGCAGGCTGTCTTCGGCACTGAGCACCTTGAGCGCGTCCAGCGGCTGGCGGTCGATGCCCACTTCCTCGGGCGCGATGGTGTACTCGCGGATCTCGCCGTCCTTGAGTTCGGCCACTCGCGTCGGCGCCGCCAGCGAGATCTCGTCCAGGCCATCCTCGGCGTGCACCACCATCACGTGCCGGCTGCCCAGGGTCTGCAGCACCTCGGCCATCAACGGCACCAGCTCGGCGGCATAGACCCCGAGCACCTGGTTGGGAGCCCCCGCCGGGTTGGTCAGCGGCCCGAGGATATTGAACAGGGTGCGCACCCCCATTTCGCGTCGCGGGCCGATGGCGTGGCGCATCGCCGGGTGATGGTTGGGGGCGAACATGAAGCCGACCCCGACCTGCTCGATGCAGCGCCCCACCTGGACGGGATCGAGGTCCAGATGGATGCCGGCCACATCGAACAGATCGGCACTGCCTGACGACGACGAGACGCTGCGGTTGCCGTGCTTGGCCACATGGGCGCCACCGGCCGCGGCCACGAAGCTCGACGCGGTGGAGACATTGAACAGGTTGGCGCCGTCGCCGCCGGTGCCGACGATATCGACCACGTTCTCCGCCTCGAGCCGTACCCGATTCATCAACTCGCGCATCACCTGGGCGGCGGCCCCGATCTCCTCCACGCTCTCGCCCTTCATCGCCAGGCCGATCAGGAAGCCGCCGATCTGGGCATCGGTGGCCTCGCCGGTCATGATCTGGCGCATCACCGCATGGGTGTCGTCGAAACTCAGGTTCTCGCGGCGCATCACCGCGGCGATGGCATCTCGCATCTGCATGGAACGATTCCCCTCTCGCTTGCGCGGTTCAGCGGCGTTTCAGGAAGTTGGCCAGCAGCTCGTGCCCCTGGCGCGTCAGGATCGATTCGGGGTGAAACTGCACCCCCTCGACATCCAGTTCACGGTGACGCAGCCCCATGATCACCCCGGGGGTGACGTCGTCGTCATCGGTCCAGGCGGTGATCTCCAGGCAGTCGGGCAGGCTCTCCCGCTCCACCACCAGGGAGTGGTAACGGGTGACCTCCAGCGGATCCTCCAGCCCCTCGAACACGCCCACACCGCGATGGCGGATCCGCGAGGTCTTGCCATGCATCACCCGGGGAGCCCGCACCACCTTGCCACCGTAGACCTGGCCGATCGCCTGGTGGCCGAGGCAAACGCCGAGGATGGGAAGCGTCCCGGCGAAGTGGTGGATCGCCGCCATGGAGATGCCGGCCTCGTTGGGAGTGCAGGGACCCGGCGAGACCACCAGGTGGCTGGGGGCGATCGCCTCGATCTCCTCGAGGGTGATGGCGTCGTTGCGGTAGGTGGCCACCTCGGCCCCCAGCTCGCCCAGGTACTGCACCACATTGAAGGTGAAACTGTCGTAATTGTCGATCATCAGCACGGACATGGATCGCTCTCCGGCGCTCGCCCGGCATCGCCGGACGATGGAAATCAGGTCTCTCGAGAACCCCGGGTCACCGAGATCATCGTTACTCGAGATTATCGAGGCCGCGTTCGGCCATGGCCACGGCGCGGAACAGGGCGCGCCCCTTGTTGAGGGTCTCCTGCCACTCCATCTCGGGCACCGAGTCGGCCACGATGCCGGCGCCGGCCTGAACATGCAGCTCGCCGCCCTTGATCACCGCGGTTCGGATGGCGATGGCGGTATCCATGTTGCCGTGCCACGAGAGATAACCCACCGCTCCGGAGTAGATGCCGCGCTTGACCGGCTCCAGCTCGTCGATGATCTCCATGGCGCGAATCTTGGGCGCACCGGAGAGCGTACCCGCCGGGAAGGTCGCCCGCAGCACATCCATGGCCGAGAGCCCCGGCCTCAGCCGGCCGGTGACGTTGGAGACGATGTGCATGACGTGGGAGTAGCGCTCCACCACCATCTGGTCGGTAACCTTCACCGAGCCGGTCTCGCTGATGCGCCCCACGTCGTTGCGGCCCAGGTCGATCAGCATCAGGTGCTCGGCCACCTCCTTGGGATCCCCCAGCAGGTCGGCCTCCAGTGCCTTGTCCTCTTCGTCCGTCTTGCCGCGCACCCGGGTCCCGGCGATCGGCCTCACGGTGACCTCGCCGTCCTCGAGGCGGGTGAGGATCTCCGGCGAGGAGCCCACTACCTGATGGTCGTCGAGGTTGAGGAAGAACATGTAGGGCGAGGGATTGAGGCTGCGCAGCGCCCGGTAGAGATCCAGCGGCGAGGCCCGATAGGGAATCGACATGCGCTGGGAGGGAACGCACTGCATGACGTCGCCGGCCAGCACGTACTCCTTGATCGTCTCCACCGCGGCCTTGAAGCCCGCCTCGGTGAAGCCCGAGGTGAAGTGTCCCTCCTCCACCGCGGCCCCGCCGGTACCGGGGCTGATGGTGTTGAGGGTGGCGCTGCGCAGCCGCACTTCCAGCCGTTCCAGGTACTCGACGCCACGCTCGAAGGCATCTGCCTCGGCGGGGTCGACGTGGGTCCAGAGGGTCAAGCGGCCGGAGAGATTGTCGAACACCACCAGGTCGTTGCAGACCATCAGCAGGATGTCCGGCACGCCGATGGGGTCGGGCTTGGCATCGACATGGGGGCCGCGCAGCCGCGGCTCGATGTAGCGGATGGTGTCGTAGCCGAAGTAGCCCACCAGGCCGCCGTCGAAACGCGGCTGGTCGTCGAGGCGCGGCACCTTGAAGCGCGCCTGGAACTGCTCGACCCAGGCCAGCGGGTCCTCCACCTCGGCCACGCCCTGGCGCTCGCCGTCGACGACATGGCTGACGGTGAAGCCGCGCACCTCGATGCGCTCGCGGCACGGCAGGCCGATGATCGAGTAACGGCCCCACTTCTCGCCGCCCTGCACGGACTCCAGCAGGAAGGTCCACGGCTCGTCGGCGAGCTTGAGATAGGTGGACAGGGGCGTGTCGAGATCGGCCAGCACCTCGCGGGTGACTGGAATGCGGTTGTAGCCGGCCGCCGCCAGCTCACGGAAACGTTCGGGGGTCATCATGCCCGGATCCTCGATGGTGGAAGGTGACGATGGTGGCGTCGAAGGCGAGCGGAACTCCGCTCAGCGATAGAGCGTCACCATCGCCAGCCGCCGGGCACGGCGAGCGGCGCAGTCGGGAAGGCGGCAACCGTCAGGGGGTCGCCGCCGCGATCGGAGAGGTCATCCAGCGTCATGCGGCTGTCCATCGAAGCGTTTCCCGCGAGGGAAGAGTGATAGCGAAAATACATTGACCAGGCAGCGCTCATAGCGACAGCCAAAGTTACCCTAAACGAGTTCCGCCAGCGATTCAACCACGGCATCGGGGCCGCTGTCGCGCACCGGTTTGCCATGATTGTAGCCGTAGGTCACCGCCAGGGTACGAAAGCCCGCCTCCCGGCCAGCGGCGACGTCGTGGCGCGAATCCCCCACCATCAGGCAGGCCGCCGGTACCACCTGGAAGTGGGCCGCCAGATACAGCAGCGGCGCCGGGTCGGGCTTCTTCTGCGGCAGGCTGTCCCCCCCGAGGCAGAGGCCAAAATAGTGCTCCAGGCCGACGCCCTCGAGTACCGGCGCGATGAAGGCGAAGGGCTTGTTGGTCACCAGCGCCAGCGGTAGCCCACGCGCCCGCAGCCCATCCAGCGCCGCGCGTACCCCCTGGTAGAGCCGGGTGCGTGACGCCGGGTCGCGGCCATAGTGTTCGAGAAACCCCCGGTGGCCACGTTCCAGCCACTCGTCGGTCGGCGAACTCCCCAGGGCATCGGTCAGGGCCCGCTCCATCAGCTTGAGCGAGCCGTTGCCGACCCAGTTACGCACCCGGGCCTCGCCGGCCGCTACCAGCCCGAGGTCGACCAGGGTGGCGTCCACCGCCACCGCCAGGTCGGGCACGGAATCGACCAGGGTGCCGTCGAGGTCGAAGGTCACCAGTCGAACGCCATCGAGGAGTGGGTGCATGGGTACCCTCCGCTGCAGGAAAGTTCTCATTGTGCCGGATTGCCCATGGGCAGGGAATACGGCACGGCTTATGCTGGTAGCCTCATTTTTTCAGGAATCTATCCATGAACATACCAAGGATCGTGGTCGTCGGCGGCGGTGCCGGGGGGCTGGAGCTGGTCACCCGGCTCGGCCGCCGACTCGGCAGGCGGGGCAAGGCCGAGGTCGTGCTGGTGGACCGCAACTCGACTCATATCTGGAAACCGCTGCTGCACGAGGTCGCCACCGGTGCGCTGGATTCCGGTCTCGACGAGATCGCCTATCAGGGACACGCCCGGGCCCACGGCTACCGCTTCCAACTCGGCACCCTGTGTGACCTGGACCGTGAGGCTCGCTCGCTGACCCTGGAGCCGATCCATGATGACGACGGCGTGGAGGTGTTGCCGGCCCGGACCCTGACCTACGACGAGCTGGTGATCGCGGTCGGCAGTGTCAGTAACGACTTCGACACCCCGGGGGTGAGCGAGCACTGCCACTTCCTGGACAGCCCCGGCCAGGCCGAGGCCTTTCGCCGGGACATGCTCAACACCTTCCTGCGCTACAACGCCCCGCAACAGCAGTCCAAGCCGCGGATGGTGGTGGGCATCGTGGGCGCTGGCGCCACCGGCGTGGAACTGGCCGCCGAGCTCTACGACGCCTCCCAGATGCTCCACAGCTATGGCTTCACCCTGCTCGAGAGCGAGCAGCTCGAAGTCCACCTGATCGAGGCGGCACCGGGCATCCTGCCGGCCCTGCCCGACCGCATCAGTCGAGCGGTACACACCGAACTGGAGCGCCTGGGCGTGCGGGTGCACGTGGCGACGCGGGTCACCGAGGTCGAACCGTCCGCCATCGTCACCGCCGCCGGTGAGCGGATCGAGACCGACCTGAGCGTCTGGGCCGCCGGCATCAAGGCCCCGGCCTTTCTCTCGACACTGGGGCTGGCGACGGAGCGCAACCACCGCCTCAAGGTCGATGCCACCCTGCAGAGCGTCGACGATCCTCACATCTTCGCCTTCGGCGACTGCGCCAGTTGTCCCCAGGAAGACGGCTCGATGGTCCCGCCTCGGGCCCAGGCCGCCCACCAGCAGGCCAACCGGCTGTATCGCAACCTGCGGGCCCGGCTCGACGGCAGGCCGCTCAAGCCGTTCGTGTTCCGGGACCGGGGCTCGCTGATCTCGCTGGCCCACTTCGACGCCATCGGCAGCCTGATGCGCGGCGCCTCGGCACGCAGCCTGTTCATCGAGGGCCATCTGGCCAAGTTCTTCTACGCCTCGCTCTACCGCATGCACCAGCGCGCCATCCACGGCAGCCTCAAGACCGCCCTGATGGTGGTGGTGGATGGACTCAACCGCTTCCTCAAGCCGCGCATGAAGCTGCACTGAGTCGGCCGCCACACCACCGGCCGCCGGGGAACCCCGGCGGCCCCCGCGCACGCGGCGGCGACTCAGCGCTCGAGGGCCACCGCGTCGCTCCGTGCGTCGTGGTGATGGACATGCACGTCGCGCTGGGGGAAGGGAATGCTGATGCCCTCGGCGTCGAAGCGGCGCTTGATCTCCTCCGTCATCTCCCAGTAGACGTCCCAGTAGTCCGCCGCCGGTACCCAGGGGCGGACGATCCAGTCGACGCTCGATTCCCCCATGGCGTTCATGCGGATATTGGGCGCCGGGGTCTCGAGCACGCGGGCATCGTCGGTGACCACCGCCTGGAGCACCCGGCGCACGGTGTCGATATCGTCGTCGTAGCCGACGCTGACCGTGAGATCCACCCGGCGCGTGTCATGGGCAGAGTAGTTGGTGATGGCGCCGTTCATCATCTGGCCGTTGGGCACGATGATCCGGCGATTGTCGCCGGTCTTCAGTTCGGTGGTGAAGATCTGCACGTTGTCGACCACCCCGGCGACGCCGCCCGCCTCGACGAAGTCACCGATCTTGTAGGGGCGGAAGATGATCACCAGGACCCCCGCGGCGAAGTTGGCCAGCGAGCCCTGCAATGCCAGCCCCACCGCCAGGCCGGCGGCACCGATCACCGCGATGAGCGAAGTGGTCTGGATCCCGACCTGGTTGATCGCCGCCAGTACCACGAAGACCAGCAGCAACACATAGAGGATGTTGCCGAGGAACTTGATCAGCAGGGGGTCGAGCCTGCTGCGCTCCATGGCCCGCAGCGCCAGACGATGCACCGCCTTGACCACCCAGCGCCCGATCACGAAGATCGCGACGGCCCCCACCAGGTTGACGATGAGATTGGTGCCCTGCAGTTGCAGGTAGTTGCTTATCCATTGCAGATCCATGTTCCCTCCTGGCTAACGTGATCCCGGATGCCCCGGTGGGTCATCCCGCCCTTCTTTATGGTTCGCTTTCAGGCGATCCGCCAGCCAGGCGCGCTTGGCCGGGGCGGCGAGCCGCTTCACGGCGGCCTCGAGGCGAAGCGCCTCGGCCCGGCTGCCCACCACCTCGTGGTGCACCAGCCGCAAGGGGCCTCGACCGCGTAGGGCCTTGGCGCCGCGGCCGGCATCGTGCTCGGCCAGGCGTCGCACCACGTCGGTGGTGATGCCGGTATAGAGGGCACCGCCGGCGGTCTCGATCAGGTAGAGGGACCACCGCGGCGGCGCCGCGGCGTCATCCGGGGTGGGACTCACCTGACCCCGGCCAGTTGTTCGCGGAAGTCGCGGATCACGCTGTCGTAGCGGTGCGGGTCGGCCTCGTTGCCGGCCTTGAACACCGCCGACCCGGCGACGAAGGTATCGGCCCCGGCCCGGGCGATCTCGGCGATGTTCTCGACCTTGACGCCACCGTCGATCTCGAGACGGATATCGAACCCCGTGGCGTCAATACGGCGTCGTGCCGAGCGCAGCTTGTCCAGGGTGCCGGGCAGGAACGACTGGCCCCCGAAGCCGGGATTGACGCTCATCAGCAGGATCATGTCGACCTTGTCCATCACGTGGTCGAGGAACGACAGCGGCGTGGCCGGATTGAACACCAGCCCCGCCTTGCAGCCGCCGTCGCGGATCAGCTGCAGCGAGCGGTCGATGTGGTCCGAGGCCTCCGGGTGGAAGGTGATGTAGGTGGCCCCGGCGTCGATGAAGTCGCTGATCAGGCGATCCACGGGCTTGACCATCAGGTGCGCGTCGATGGGCGCCGTCACGCCGTGCTTCCTCAGCGCCTCGCAGACCATGGGCCCGATGGTCAGGTTGGGCACGTAATGGTTGTCCATCACGTCGAAGTGGACGATATCGGCGCCGGAAGCCAGCACATTGTCCACCTCCTCGCCCAGGCGCGCGAAGTCGGCAGAGAGGATCGAGGGGGCGATGAGGAAGTCGCGGGTCGCGTCGGGCATGGGGATTCCATCCGGTTCTGTGGTGCGGTGCTGAAACGCCCATTCTACCAGCCCGGCCCGCCTCCGTGTGACTCACCGCAGGCAGGCCAAGCCATGGCTTCCGGTATTCTCGAGCAATGCCCCTCCGCCGCTCGGTTGGCCGTCCACTGCCGTGACATGCCGGTGACGCGTCCACGCGCCAGCAGGCTGACGGAGACGTAGGTGATGGCCGAGACCACACAACCTAGCAGCGGACCAGGTAGCCCTCGGCGCGCAGGCCCTCGGTGACCTCGAGGATGCTCTCCCTGAGGGTCTCGGCGACGAAGTCGACGTCCTCGCGGGTCAGGATCAGGGTCGGCGAGAGGATGTTCATATGCGCCAGGGGGCGCACGATCAGGCCGCGCTTCTGGCAGGCCTCGGCGATGCGATTGCCCACCTTGGCCGCTGGGTCGATCAGTTCCTTGGTCGCCTTGTCGGCCACGTTCTCCAGGCACATCATGAACTTGCGACCACGCACGTCACCCACCAGGTCGAGCTCGCCAAGCTCGCGGATGCGTGCCTCGAAGTAGGCGCCCACCTCCTTCACATGCTCGCAGATGCCCTCGCGCTCGATGATCTCGATGTTCTTCAGCGCCGCGGCACAGCTCACCGGGTGGCCGGAGTAGGTGAAGCCGTGGGTGAAGATGGCGCCCTCGGCCTGGGGCTCGCTGATCACCTCGTAGAGGCGGTCGGAGAAGATGGTGGCGCCCAGCGGCAGGTAGCCGGAGGTGAGGCCCTTGGCGCAGGTGATGATGTCCGGAACGATGTCGAACTCGTCCTCGGAGGCGAACATATGCCCGAGGCGGCCGAAGGCGGTGACCACCTCGTCGGAGACGTAGAGGACGTCGTACTTGCGGCACACCTCGAGGGTCGCCTTGTGGTAGCCCTTGGGCGGCACGATCACCCCGCCGGCGCCCATGATCGGCTCGGCGAAGAAGGCGGCCACGTTGTCCGGGCCGATCTCGAGGATCTTGTCCTCGAGCTCCTGCACCTTCTGGCGGCAGAACGCCTCCTCGCTGAGCCCCGGGTCGCGACGATAGGGGTTGGGGCAGGAGATGTGGTGCACCAGCTGCTCGTCGATATCGAAGCCGATATGGTCGACCTTGACCCCGGTGATCGACATGGCCATGTAGGTGCTGCCGTGGTAGCCGTCGATGCGCGAGATGATCTGCTTCTTGGTGGGCTTGCCCAGCTGGTTGAAGTAGAAGTGGATCAGGCGCACCGCGGTGTCGTTGGCCACCGACCCGCCGCAGCCGTAGAAGACGTGGTTGAGGTCCCCCGGGGCCAGCTCGGCCAGCTTGGCGGCGAGCTTGGCCGCCGGCGGCGTGGTGTGGTGACCGAAGGTGGAGAAGTAGGGAATGGCACAGATCTGCTCCGCCACCGCCTCGGCGATCTCCTTGCGGCCATAGCCGATATTGACGCACCACAGGCCGCCGATGCCGTCCAGGTAGCGCTTGCCGTCGGCGTCCTGGATGGAGACCCCATCGGCGCAGGTGAAGACCATGGAACCGGTCTCCTTGAAGGTGGAGAAGTCGGTCCAGGGGTGCATGAAGTGATCGCGATCGGCTTCCCAGACGTTCTGCTTCTCGGCGGCGTCGACGGCGGCCAGGTTGGGGTTGAGGCTGTTCATGGGTCACTCCTGTTCGTTCGGGGGTCGTGCGGTGGTTCGTGGGGGCTAGGCGTGGCGTCGGGCCGGTGACCCGACGCCGGATCTCGTGATCAGTCGTTGCGCGCTTGGCTTCCGGTGTCGGCCATCAGCGCATCCAGGGGCTCGGGGCGGAACAGCGGCTTCTTCATTACGCCCTTGATCCAGACGATGGCCACCAGGCTGACGATGCCCAGCACCACCCCCGCACTGGTGAAGATCCAGGCGGTCAGCTCGGGGGCCGGCGAGGCATAGACGATGGCGTAGACCATGCCGGCGATACCGATCACCTGGGGCAGCGGGTAGAAGGGCGTGCGGAAGGGGCGCTTGGCGTCGGGGTAGCGGCGACGCAGGGCGATCACGTTGACGTGGGCGATGATGTAGGCGAGCAGCCAGGCAATGGCGGCGGCCACCAGCAGCAGGCCCACGGTGCCCGGATCATTGCCCCAGATCAGCAGCGGCAGGCCGGTGACGCCGGCAATGAACAGCACCGCCACCCAGGGCACCCGGCTCTTCGGCGTCAGCCGACCGAGGGTCGGGAAGACCTGGCCCTGCTCGGCCATGCCCTGCAGCATGCGCGGCACCGAGGCCAGGGAGGTATTGAGGGTGCTGCAGGTGGCGGTGACCGCCGCCACGGCGAGCAGAAAGGTGCCGGAGCCGCCGAAGGCCGCGGTGGCATACGCCAGGTGGGGCAGCTCGGCGTTGATCAGGGTCTCGCGGGGAATGTAGAAGAGCGCACCCAGGCAGTAGAGCAGGAAGACGCCGAAGATCACCGTCAGGCCGATAAACATGGCGCGGGGAATGTTGCGCGCCGGATTGCGGCTCTCCCCCACCAGCGGGCAGACGAACTCCACCCCCACATAGCCCCAGATGGCCAGGGCGATCAGGGTCAGGGCGCCGTCGCCCAGGTTGAACTCGCCGAAGATCTGACCCGCAGGGATCTCGTGGGGCGCGAAGCCGCCGGTCAGGGCGCTGACACCGAGCATCGTCAGGGCCACCACCATCACGAAGGCCAGCAGGTTCTGCAGCTTGGCGAAGACATCGATCCCCAGCAGGTTGAGCACCGTGAAGAGGCCGAGCAGCCCGAAGGCGATCCACAGGCCGCCCCCCAGGCCGGGATAGAGCACCCCCAACAGGTAGTTGACCAGCAATAGCTCCGCGGAGAGCGCGAACATCGCCACCACCACATAGCCGGAGAAGACCGCGAGGATCGCCGGGAAGTGGCCGAGAGCCACCTCGGTGTAGGCGCTCAAACTACCGGCCCGGGGAATCATCAGCGACAGCTCCGAGAAGGAGGCGGCATAGCAGAGCGCCAGCACCCAGGCGATGGCCAGGGGCACGATGAAGGCGGCACCGGCGATGCCGACCCCCTGGAGCATGATCACCATCACGCCCTGGGACACCACCAGGCCCACCGCCACGGCGAGCAGTGATTTCATGCCCAGGGCGGCGCGGGGCTTGGCGGTCGAAAAGGCCGCGCCGGGCGCGGCGGCATGGGTGGTCTGTGTCTCTTGCATTGTCGTCACCTAATTATTGTTGTGCCCTCAATGGGAAAAGCGCCCCTCGATGCCGAGGGGCAGCGCGCTGCGAAGGGGTTACAGGCGGATCCAGGTGGTCTTGAGCTGCGTGAACTTGTCCAGCGCATGCAGGGAGAGGTCCCGGCCGAAGCCGGACTGCTTGTAACCGCCGAAGGGCGTGCTGAAGTCGATGGCATCCACGGTGTTGACCGAGACGGTGCCGGCCCGCAGACGCCGGGAGACTCGGTGGGCCCTGGAAAGGTCGCGGGTCCACACCGAGGCGGCCAGGCCGTAGATGGAATCGTTGGCGATGGACACCGCCTCGTCCTCGTCGGCGAACTCGATCAGTGCCGCCACCGGGCCGAAGATCTCCTCCCGGGCGATGGTCATCTGCGGCGTCACGCCCTCGAAGAGGGTCGGTGAGACGAAGGCGCCCTCGGCATCCGCCACCGGCGCCTCGCCCAGGGCGAGCCTGGCGCCCTCCTCCACGCCCAGGCGGATAAAGCCGCGCACCCTCTGGGCGTGGTCGTTGTCGATCAGCGAGCCGACGTTGGTCTCCGGGTCGAGGGGGTCGCCCACCTTGAGCTTGGCGGCCGCCGCGACGAAGTGGGCCACGAAGGCTTCCTTGATGTCGCGCTGCACCAGGATCCGCGAGTTGGCGGAGCACACCTCGCCCTGGTTGAAATAGATGCCCTGCACCGCGGCGGCGGCGGCGGCCTCTACATCGCAGTCGGCGAAGATCAGGTTGGGGCTCTTGCCGCCGCACTCCAGCCACACCTGCTTCATGTTCGAGCGAGCGGCATAGTCGAGGAAACGCTTGCCGGTGGCGGTGGAGCCGGTAAAGGTCAGGCAGTCCACGTCCATGTGCAGGCCCAGCGCCTGGCCGGTGATATGACCATGGCCGGGCAGCACATTGAAGACGCCGTCGGGCAGGCCCGCCTGCTGGGCCAGCTCGGCCAGGCGCAGCCCGGTCAGCGGCGACTGCTCCGCCGGCTTGAGGATCACGCTGTTGCCGGCGGCCAGGGCCGGGGCCAGCTTCCAGGCGGTGATATCCAGGGGGAAGTTCCAGGGAATCACCGCCGCCACCACGCCGAGCGCTTCCCGGGTGATGGTGGCCAGGTTGTCGCCATCGGTGGGCGCCACTTCGCCATACAGCTTGTCGGTGGCCTCGGCATACCAGGCGAAACAGCCCGCAGCGCCGGGGATATCGATGCCGTGGGCATCGCGGATCGGCTTGCCGGTGTCCAGGGTCTCGAGTAGCGCCAGCTCGTCCTGGTGCTCCATCATCAGCGCCGCCAGGCGCTGCAGTACCGCCTTGCGATGGGCCGGCGCGGCCTGGGACCAGGTGCCCGCCTCGAAGCTCGCCCGGGCCGCGGCCACCGCCGCATTGACCTCCACCTCGCCACAGGCGGCGACCTCGGTGAGGGCCTCGCCGGTGGCCGGGTTCCAGGTGGTCAGGGTGCCGCCGTCGGAGGCGTCCACCCGCCGACCATCGATGAAGGCCCCGGAGGGCAGGGTCAGCCGGCTGCGCAGGTCACGCCAGTGGGAAAGATCGTGTGCCGCCATGGGAATCACTCCAGGGTCAGGGATGTTGTTGTTCGGAGGTTCGGGAGCGCGAATCTCCGCCGATGAGTTCACGGTAGCCGCGGCCATTGCTTAACTAAAATATTTTTATACTAACTCCTGCTTCATAATTTCTGATGCAATATCGCCGACAACCACCTGCCGCTCGCCCCGGAGACGGACGACCGCTATTCGGGCTGACCGTTCAGGTGCTGCGGAGGGATTGCCAGGTAGGGCGCCAACTGGGCCAGGGCGGGTACCAGCGACTCGGCGTCGCAGGCCAGGCGATGCATGGCCTCGGCGGCAGGGCTCAGGCGCAGGCCGCGCAGGCAGGCGATGCCCATGGAGAGTGCCGGTCCCTCTTCCTCCAGCATCAACGCCTTGAGCCGCCCCCCGTCGAGCGCCTCCAGGGTGGTCAGGGGGGTATTGAACAGCGAGAAGCCGAAACCGTTGGCCACCAGGCCACGGATCATGTCCATGGACTTGGCACGGTGGGCCACCAAGGGACTGAGTCCCTGGTGGGAGAAGATCGACAGGAAGTACTCGCGGCTCAGCGGCCAGTCGAGCATCACCATGGGGAAGGCCACCAGCTCCGCGAGGCTTACGCTGTCGCGCCCGGCCAGCGGATGCTGGACCGAGACCACTGCATAGGGTGGAAAGCGGTAGAGGGGGGTGAAGTCGATGCTCTCGGGAACCTGCAGGTCGTAGGTGAAGGCGAGCTCGTAGTCCCCCTTGCCGAGCCCCTCGACGATATCCGCCTGGTTCATCTCGTCGCACTGCAGGCTCACCGCCGGATAGCGGTCGGCGTAGCGGCGCAGCAATTGGGGCAGGAAGACCGGGGCGAAGGTGGGGAAAGCGACCAGACGCAGCTCGCCGCCGACCTCCTCGCCCAGGGAGACGGCGAAGCGCTCCAGCCCCTCGGCGTCGCGCAGCAGCTGCTTGGCACGCACCAGCAGTTGCTTGCCGGAAGGGGTCAGGGAGAGCCCCTGGGCATGGTGGCGCACGAAGAGCTGCAGGCCGGTGGTCTCCTCGATCTGCTGGATGGCCGCGGAGATGGAGGGCTGGGAGACGTGAAGCTGGCGCGCGGCCTGGGTGACGCTGCAAAGGTCGCCGGCCACCACGAAGTAGCGCAGCTGCTTGAGGGTAAAGTGACGCATCAACGTGGTTCCGGGCTCGGGGTCTCGAGGCGGCGGCGCCGCCTTGCCCGAGCATACCAAGGCTGGCCCGGGGGCGTTAGCGCCGCCGGCTGCCGCTGCTCTCAATTGCCGTTAGCGACCTATTCCTCCGTTGAGGCCCGGGGCTACCCTGGAGGCGAAGTCCTCGCGGGGCGCGGTAAACCCACGACTTGGCTGATCACCGGCTTGCTAGTGTGGGAGCTCGGGTTCTCCGAGCTCCCACAATGGTATTCACGCCAGAGTGCGATGAACCATTAAATAAATAAGGTAATCCCCCGGCTTTGCCGGGGGACTACCCGAGGTTTGACCGTGTGCTGCGGTCAAAGGGAACCTCCAGTCTCCGCCAAGAGATAGGATGTTCCCAATGAGAGAGTACCAGA
>NZ_JCAKFQ010000035.1:0-30611 GCF_059509875.1 Halomonas sp. LMYGS-3
TGACCGAAGCCTGGCGGAAGGCGAGCCAATCACGATGCTGAAACCATCGACTGGAGAGCCGTGTGCGGGAGAACCGCACGCACGGTTCGGAGGGCGGGGAGGCTAAGCCTTCCCGACCCCTATCAAAGGCACAAGGGCGGGGATCTGTCCCCTGTGGGAGCCACGCTTTGCGGGGCGATGCGCCGCGTAGCGGCGCTGGGCGTCACGAAAGCGGTGGTCGAGAGAGCGTGGCGGTCTTCAACGTACCAGGCAGGGGGCGTGTTGTCGCATCTTAGCGAGACGACCGTCGAGACTCTCGACCTGGTGGCGGGGGCCATCTTCGGTGATGGGCTGAAGCTGGCCATACTGGACGGTCAGCGTCTGGCGGTAGGCGGTCGGCGTCTGGCCGACATGCTTCTGGAAGGTGCGCGTGAAGTAGGAGAGGTCGCGAAAGCCGACGCTGAAGCAGACATCGGTGACCGAGACCCGGGGATTGGCCAGCAGGCGCTGCGCCTCACTGACACGGCGCTTGAGCAGGAATTCCTGGAAGGTGGTACCGGTGAGTTTCCTGAACAGCCGGCTGAGCTGGAAGGCGCTGAGGCCACAGCGTTCCGCCACGTCGGCCTGGACGATCTTCTGATGCAGGTGCTGCTCGATAAAGGTGATGGCCAGGTCGAGCCGTGCGTGCTGGTCGCCGGGGGCCGGGAAGCGGATGCGTGCCTCCGGCGGGATCTGGTTGCTCACCTCCATGGCTCTCCTGGCCCCGTTGGCGGCATGTTGCGGGACCCTCAGCTGGTGGAGCGTGTCCACGACCTCCAGGAACCGGCTCATGTCCACGGGCTGTACGAAGTAGTCCCACACCCGGGTGCGGAAGGCCCACACCGCCAGGCTCTCCGAATGGGCCTGGGTCACCATCAGCAGCGGGACCGAGGCGACACGCTGCTTGGCCTGACGCAGGTCCGCCAACCCCTGGAGATCGGGGTAATCGAACTGGAAGCAGGCCGCAATGGGCGGCCGCTTCGTCATGATCGGGATCGGGTCCTGGCCGGCGTCGACGAGTCTGATGTCATACCCCTTCTGTCTCAGGACTCGGTGGTAGTCATTCTCGTGAGTTTCCTGGAGATTACGAACCACAACCAGCACGTAGTCATGTGCCTGCATGACGAAGGTCCCCCTTGTGCCCCTAGCTGTCGTTACATCCGGTGCTCTTGTTATCATCAAGGCACCCGTTCTTATAACGTTATGTGCTGCGTGCGCTCTGTATACCCTGTTTTCGTCTCATTGTAGCTTTGTGTATCTAGTTGTGTGCTTTTATTTCTCAATGTCGAGGGCTAAAAAAACAGGCCTCAAGGGATGAGAAGAGTCATGCTCACGGAGATGCCGGGGCCACCGTCACCGTCAGGGCGCACTGGTAGCTTCGGCCAGCCGGCCTGGCCACACGCATGGCGCCACTCTGGTAGAATCGCCGGCCGTTGTGTCGATGCGAGGGTGATGCCCCATGTCCCGCCAACCCGATGTCGTGGTGATCGGTGCCGGAGCCGCCGGCCTGATGTGTGCGCTGACCGCCGGCTACGCCGGGCGGCGCGTGCTGGTGCTGGACCACGCCAACAAGGCCGGCAAGAAGATCCTGATGTCCGGGGGCGGGCGCTGCAACTTCACCAACCTGGCCACCGGCCCCGCCAACTTCTTCTCCGACAACCCGCACTTCTGCATCTCGGCGCTGAAGCGCTATCGGCCCGAGCACTTCGTCGAGCTGGTCGAGCGACACGGCGTCGAATACGTGGAGAAGGCGCCGGGTCAGCTGTTCTGTGCCCACTCGGCGAGGGAACTGCTCGGCGTGCTGCTCACCGAGTGCGACTGGGCCGGCGTCGAGATCCGCCTGAAGACCTCGGTGGAGCGGATCGAGCGGGTGGGCGAGGGCATGCGGCTCGAGACCTCGCTCGGGCGCATCGACACCGGTGCCGTGGTGGTGGCCACCGGGGGGCTGTCGGTTCCCACCATGGGGGCCACCGGCTTCGGCTACGACGTGGCGTGCCGGTTCGGTCTCGGAATCACCGAGACGCGCCCGGCGCTGGTGCCCTTCACCCTCACCTCGCACTGGAAGGCGCGGACGTCCGCCCTGGCCGGCCTGTCGTGTGAGGTCCGCGTGCGGACCTTGCGCGACGGCGAGCCCCGGGGGGAGTATCGGGAGCCGATGCTGTTCACCCACCGCGGCCTCTCCGGGCCGGCCATGCTGCAGATCTCGAGCTACTGGGAGCCGGGTGACGAGCTGATCCTCGACCTGCTGCCTGGGCTCGATGCCTTCGAGGCGCTGGCGGCGGCCCGCCGCGACACGCCCAGGCGCCAGCTCGCCGGCTGGCTCGCCGAACGGCTGCCGAAGCGGCTGGCCCAGGCGTTGATCGAGTGGCATGGCGGCGACGGGGTGCTGGCCGAGCGCTCCAATGCGGAGCTGGCCGCCTGGGCATCGCGCCTCAAGGACTGGCGCCTCAAGCCTGCCGGCACCGAGGGGTGGCGCACCGCCGAGGTGACCCTGGGCGGGGTCGACACCCGGGCGATCTCGTCGAAAACCTTCGCCGTCAACGACCTGCCCCAGCTGCGCTTCATCGGCGAGGTGCTCGACGTCACCGGCGAACTCGGCGGCTACAACTTCCAGTGGGCCTGGGCCAGTGGCGTCGCCTGCGGCAATGCCCTGTAGGGAAGAGGGCGCTGTGCCTGTTCTACGTTCTATGCTCTCTAAGGAGATTCCGATCGCCGAAGGAGCTGAGTCATGAGCATGATTTCCGTCCATCACGAGCCCGGGGCCGACGAGACTCCCTTTGCCGAGCGCGTCGTGGAGGAGGCGGTTCGCCAGGCCGAGCTCCTCGGCTGGGAGGCGGTGCGCCTGACCGAGGTGGCGGCCCACCTCGAGGTGCCGATGAACCGGGTGCTGGACGAGTACCGGGATCTCGATGCGGTGGCCAATGCCTGGTTCCGGCGTGGCTGGCAGGCGATGCTCGCCGAGAAGCCCGAGGGCTTCGCCCATTGGCCCGAGCGGGCGCGCCTCGAGCACTGCCTGCTGGCCTGGTTCGGTGCCTTCGCCGACCACCGCCGGGTCACCGTGGAGATGCTGCGCACCAAGGCCCACCTGCCGCACCTGCATACCTGGGTGCCGATGGTCTTCGACCTGTCGCGCACCATCCAGTGGTTGCGCGAGGCGGCCGACCTCGAGGCCCGCTATGGCACCCGCCGCGCCCAGGTCGAGGAGATGGCCCTGACCGCCCTGTTCGTGGCCACCCTGGCGGTGTGGGCCCGCGATCACAGCGAGGGGCAGACCCGGACGCGCCGCTTCCTCGAAAAGCGGCTGAGCCGGGGCGACGGCTGGATGAAGTGGGTGCCCGGCAGGCAGCGGGAGGCGACGACCGCGGCGACCCTCTGACGGGGCGGCCCGGCGGGGGTCACAGGAAGCGGCCGCCGGCGGCGGTGGCCACGGTGACGAGACCCAGGAGCAGGTTGATGCCGATCAGGCGGCGGATCTGACCCAGTGCCCGGCCGCCCCGGGGCCAGTCCTCGCCGGTCACGGCGAGGGTGAGCCGGCGGTAGGGGGCGAACCAGACGTGCAGGAAGATCGCCGTCATGATGAGCCCTAGCAGCAGCATGAGGTGGACATGCCAGCGGGCGCCGCCCATGCCGCCGAATACCGCGAACAGCATCCAGAACCCGGTGCCCAGCAGTACCGCCACGGCGGCCCATACCCAGGGGAAGAAGCGCTGGAAGACGCGCCGCCACAGGGTCAGCCGCTGGGGCGGGTCGAGCAGACTCACGGCCACCGGCCGCAGGATCATCCAGGCGAAGAACATCCCGCCGACCCAGATGACGGCGGCGAGCACATGCAGGGTAAGGGCGATGGCCATGGGCGTCTCCTCTGCGCTTTGTCTGAAAACTGCCTGCGCTCGGTCATACGGCGTTAAAAATCGGCTCAAAGTACTCATTTACACCGCGTAAACTCCGCTTTGGACTCGCGACATCCCTGTCGCTCGCTCTTCGAGCAGCGGAGCTGCCCAAATCGTCAATCCTGACGATTTGTCGCCGATTTTTGCCTTGTCTGACCATCGCTCGGCGACTTTTCGGACAAAGCTTAGGGCGGCGAGCCGCGTCAGGCGGCGGGGGTCAGCGCAGCAGGCGCCGGACGCGCTTGAACAGCAGGGCGCCGGCCGCCAGGCGCCTGGCCACCCGCAGCAGCGAGCGGGGATGGCGGGCCCCCTTGAACAGCAGTACCCCACCCACCGCGTAGAGCGGCGCCTTGAAGCGCATCAGCGCGTGCCAGCCGTCGTCGAGGGGGCGGCTGGCCTCGCGCCAGCGGCTGGCCGCCACCAGGATGTCGATGCGCTGCTGTTCGATGGCGGCCTCGAGGTACGCCTTGCGGTCGGCGACGACATCGGCCCGTCGGGCCGGGGGCCGGGCATCAGTCATGGCGTGAGCGCTCCACCAGCTCGCGGTCGGTAGCCAGGTGCTTCAGCGTGCTGGCGAGCAGGGTCCGGCGGCGGGCCAGCTGGCGTACCCAGAGCGCGAGGGCGATGCCGCTGCCGAGCAGGACCAGGGCACTGACGCCGATGGCGGCCAGCCGATGGGTCTCCCAGAAGGCGACGATCACCAGCGTGGTCAGCGTCCCGATGCCGAGCAGCAGCAGGATCAGGCTGAGCCCGGCGAGCAGCAGCAGGGTGACGAGTCGGGCGCGTTCCTCCTCGAGTTCCAGCACGGCGAGGCGCAGACGCGTCTCGCCGGTGGCCAGCAGGCTGCCCAGCAGGCGCTTGCCGGCGATGAACAGCCGCTGTGCCGGTCCCTGGCTCTCCGCCATCAGCGACGCCCGATCAGCATGCCGATGACGACCCCGACCGCGGCACCGATGCCGATGCTGGTCCAGGGGTTGTCGTGCACGTAACGATCGCAGGCGTCGGCCTGATGGGTGAGGGTGTCGCGGGTCTCGCCGTAGAGCCGCTCGCCGCGGGCCTCGAGGCGGTCGCGGGTATCCTTGAGGCGCTTCTCGGCGCGTTCGCGCAGTTCCTTGATGTTGCTGCGGGAGTCATCGGCGGTGGCGCTGACCAGCTCCTCGATGGTCTGGGTCAGGTGGTGCAGGTCTTCCTTGAGTTGCTGGGCAGACTCATGGGTATTGGGGCTTCGGCTTGCCATCTGGGTCTTCCTCTGACGATGAATGACAGGCTCAGCATAGCAGTCGCCGGGACGACTTCAATAACGGCCCGCCGCGTTCGACGGGCCTTCATGCCGAGCTCAACGGGTCAGGCTGCCGCCGGAGAACAGGGGATTGAGGCTGAAACCGACGCCGAGGCGATGAGAACGGTGATGGTAGTCGATCAGGCTGTCACCATGGCCATAGAAGTACTGGACGTGGCCCCGGATGTTGCCGAACAGTGGCCAGGAGTAGTCGAGCTGGGTGCCCATGTTGCCGGCGCTGGGGTTGCCCCGCCACAGCAGGCTGAGCTCCTGGTCGCCGAAGCGGTGGGCGACGGTGACATCGCCATAGCCCATGTAGCGCTCGATGTCGGGGTTGTCGTCGTCGCCGTCAGATTCAGGCACTCGCCAATGGGGCGCCAGGCTGAATGCCCAGTCGCCGTTGATGAAGGTCGATTCCAGGATCACTCGGTTCCAGCTGCGCGACTGGTCGCCGGAGCGACCGTTGGACTGGTGGTTGAAGGCCACCCGGTTGTTGATGTTGGTCCAACCGAGCAGCGACCAGCGGTTATCGAAGTCCAGAAAGACCTCGGGCTCGTAGTTGGTCTCGCGGAAGGGCGAGGAGGAGTCGGCATTGTAGGCCTGCCACCAGCTGCGCTGGGTGTAAGCGAAGTAGAGATCGCCATTGTCGCGGAACAGGTCGTCGACCAGGTTGAACTTGGCGCTGAACTGAAACTTCACCTCGGCGCGATCCGGGGGGCTGACGCTGTCGAGGCCCTCGCCGTTGGGATAACGGTTGTAGCTCAGCGGCAGCAGATAATTGCGCCGATGCGTGGTGATGGCGTAGGGGTTGAGTGAGGATTCCCTCTCGAGCTGGCGACGCTCCTCTACCTCTTCGAGGTCCTGTTCGACCTCGGCGGAGAGCCGCTCCGCCGGGTCGGTAGTCGCGTCCCTGGCCTGCCGCTCATCCTCGGCCAGTTGCTGGCGCAGCGAGTCGAGTTCGTTGTTCAGGGCGTCGATGCGCGATTCGATGGCGGTCCGCTCGTCCACCGTGAGACGTTCTGCCTCGGCCAGGGCCAGGGTGGCTGGCCCCACCAGCAGCAGTGACAGGGCAAGCAGCGAGACTGAACGGGGGGGGATCATGGCAGTGTCGACCGTGTGTGGCATATGACCGCCGTTCTACCACGCCGGGGGGGCAAGTCAACCGTGGCAATACCACGACGTTGCTGTATCGAGGTGGCGACACATTGCCTTGCGGCGCCAGGAAGCCGAGAATCGCCTGCAGAGGCCGGTCCGGCCAGGGCAATGTCGAAGGAGTCGGTGATCAGGATGCGATGTAGGCAAGGCTCTCGGGGGTGGGGGCTTAACGGGCTGGCCACAATCGGATGGGCGTTGCTGCTGCTGTTGTGCCTGGGGTTCGTCGAGGCCGGTGCCGATGAGACGCTGCCCGATCAATCCATGGTGGAAGAGCGGCTCGCGGCGTTGCAACCCGAGGAGGGCGAGACGCTCAGCGATGCCGACCAGCGCCGCACCGAGATGCTCGAGGCGGTCCTGGAGGGGTTGGAGCAGCTGGCCGAGACCGAGGAACGACTGCAGGCCCTGGAGGAGCGGGTGGAGCAGGCGCCGGCCGAGCTGCTGCGCCTGCAGCGTGAGCAGCTGGAGGAGGAGGAGGCGGCGGCGGCACTGTCCGCTACCGACCTGGACGATGAGCCTCTGGAGGAACTCGAGTATCGTCAGCAGGAGGCGGTGCTCGAGCTGCAGCAGTTGCAGGATCGTCTCGCCGAGGTCAATTCCCAGCTGCTCTCCGCCCAGACCCTGCCCGAGCGGGCCCAGCAGGCGATTGCCGAGGCGATGCAGGCCGTCGAGCAGGCGCGCCGCTCGCTGGACGAGCTTGAGATGCGGGAGCTGGCCGAGGATGATCCGCGGCTCTGGCGGCAACGAGTCGAGCGGCGTCTGGCGGAGCGGACGCTGCGACTGCACCAGCGTGAGCTGGGCACCAATACCCGCTTGCGCGAGATCGCCCAGCAGCGGCGCGACCTCTTGACGCAGCAGGTCGCACGCCAGGAGACCGAGCTGGCGCTGCTGCAGAGCGTCATCGAGCGCAAGCGCCGGCTCGCCTCGGAGCAGGCGATCGCCGATGCCGCGCGGGACAATCCGCTGCTCGAGGCCGGACATCCCGTGCTGGAGCGGGCTCAGCAGATCAACCAGGACCTGAGTCTGGAGCTGTTGCGCGCCAACGATCGCAACAACAGCCTGGTGCGGGACAGCCTGGCGACCCGCAGCCAGCTCGACCATGTGCGCCAGTTGCAGCGCAGCCTCAACGAGCAGATCGAGGCGATCCGCGGCAGCCTGCTGCTGTCGCGGATCCTGCGCGAGCAGCGCCGCTCGCTGCCCCAGGTGGATGCCCGCCGCGATCTGCAGGACGAGATCGCCGACCTGCGCCTGCGCCAGTTCGACCTGGTCCGCCAGCGCGACGCCCTGCGCCAGGGCGAGCGGCTGGCCAACCAGCGTCTGGAGGAGGCGGGCGTCGAGGTCAGTCCTGCCCTGGTCGAGTCGCTGCAGGGGCTCTACCAGTCGCGTCGCGAGCTGGTCGACCAGCTCGAGCAGTCCTACGGTAATCTGCTCAGCACCGCCATCGAGCTGCAGCTCAACCAGCAACAGTTGCTGGAAACCTCCCGGGAGCTGCGCACCACCATCGACGAGCAGCTGTTCTGGATCGCCAACACCCGGCCGCTGGATCTGTCCTGGCTGCGTCAGCTGCCCTCGCACCTGCTCACCGAGTGGGAGGTGGGCGAATGGCGCGAGGTGTTGCCGGTGCACTGGCGGATGCCCGGCGCCGAAGCACTGCTCGGGGTGCCGTTCCTGCTGGTGGTGGCGGTGCTGCTGTGGTGCCGCCGGCGCATCAAGGCGCGCCTCGCCGAGCTGCACGAGCAGATCGGCCGGTTGCGCAGCGACAGCCAGGGGCACACGCCCCAGGCGGTGGCGCTCAACGCCCTGCTGGCGCTTCCCGGGCCGTTGACCTTGGCCGGTGCCGGCGTCGCCCTGGTGGCGGGGGGGCACGGCATCGCCATCGGGCTCGGCCAGTCCTTCTGGCACCTCGCGCTGGCCTGGGCCGTGATCGCCTGGTCGCGGCGTCTGCTGGTGAGGGACGGCGTGGCGACCAAGCATTTCTACTGGTCGGCGGGCTACGCCGCCCGGCTGCGCTGGCTGCTGCTGTGGCTGGGCGTGTCGCTGGTGCCGGTGCTGCTGATCTCGACCCTGGCGCGGGATGGCGAGATCAGCCTGACCCTGCGCCCCGTGGCGCTGGGGCTGTTGCTCGGCGGCCTGGTGGCGATGAGCGTGCTGCTGGCGCGCCTCATCCTCGCCCACACCCCCTTCTTCGGGGTCAAGCTGTTCCGGCTGATCCTCGGCCTGGCCATGGCCGCGGTGCCGCTGGTCTTCATCGGCCTGATCGCCTCCGGCTACGAGTACACGGCGCTGAGCCTGGTGGGGCGCTTCGTGATCACCCTCTACCTGCTGGGACTGTGGATCCTGGTCGAGGCCACCGTGGTCAGGGGCCTGGCGGTGGCGGCCCGCCGGCTCGCCTTCCGGCGCGCCCTGATGCGGCGTCGTGCCCAGGTGCAGGAGGGCGCCGAGGGTGGGCTCGAGGTGGTCGAGGAGCCGCCGCTGGACATGGAGCAGATCAACCAGCAGTCGCTGCGGCTCTCCAAGCTGATCCTGCTGATCGGTTTCGTGCTGCTGCTCTACCTGGTGTGGTCGGACCTGCTGACGGTGCTGCGCTATCTGGACGAGGTGGCGATCTGGGGCGATGGCGACGGCGAGGACGCCGCCTTGGTCACCAGCGCGCTCTCGGTGGCCGATATCTTCACCGCGCTGCTGATCGTCGCGCTGACCCTGATGATGGCCCGCAACCTTCCCGGCCTGCTCGAGGTGATGGTGCTGTCGCGCCTGGAACTCAAGCAGGGCAGCGCCTATGCCATCACCTCGTTGCTCTCCTACGCCATCGTCGCTACTGGTCTGGTGATATCCCTGGCGACCCTGGGCGTGGCCTGGAGCCAGCTGCAGTGGCTGGTGGCGGCGATGGGCGTGGGGTTGGGCTTCGGCCTGCAGGAGATCTTCGCCAACTTCGTCTCGGGGCTGATCATCCTCTTCGAGCGGCCGGTGCGGATCGGCGACACCATCACCCTGGGCAACCTGACCGGCACGGTGAGCAAGATTCGCATCCGCGCCACCACGGTCACCGATTTCGACCGCAAGGAGATCATCATCCCCAACAAGACCTTCGTCACCGATCAGCTGATCAACTGGTCGCTGTCGGACACGGTCACCCGGGTGGTGCTCACCTATGGGGTCGCCTACGGCTCGGACCATCGCCTGGTGCATCGCCTGCTGCGTCAGGCGGCCGACGAGAACCCGCGGGTGCTGGCCGACCCCGAGCCGCAGGTGTTCTTCATGGATTACGGCGAGAGCACGCTCAATTTCGAGCTGCGCATCTTCGTCAACACCCTGGGTGACCGGCTCTATGCCACCGACGAGATCAACTGCCGGGTCGGCGAGCTGTTCGCCGAGCACGAGGTCGATATCGCCTTCAACCAGCTCGATGTGTGGCTGCACCGCGCCGACGGGGCGGTGAAGAAGGTGCAGAGCGCCTCGCTGGGCCAGGTGACCGATCCTGCCTTCCCGCCGCCCGGCGCCAGGGGCGATCCCGGTGATTTCGACGACGGAGACGGTGGTGGCGATGGCGGGCGCTGACGCGCGTGGCCGGTGTCGTCAGCCGGCCTTTGCCTGCCGGAGGGCGTGAAGCAGGAACTCGCGGTTACCGTCGCCGCCGAGCAGCGGGCTGGCCTGCCAGTGCAGGATGTGGAAGCCGAGCGCCTCGCAGCTGGCGCGGATGGCCCGCTCCACCTCGGCGTAGCGGCCCGGGTCGGTGACGATGCCCCGGGCGTTGACGCCCCCCGGCCCCACCTCGAACTGCGGCTTGACCAGGCTGAGCAGCTCGCCACCGGGGGGCAGCAGGGCGGCGAGCTGTGGCAGGATCAGTGTCTGGGAGATGAAGGAGACGTCCATCACCGCCAGGTCGGGGCCATCGGGGGCGTGAGCGGCGAGGGCCCGGCACAGCCGGTCGTCGTCGGCCATGGCGCGGGCGTTGAGGCCCTCCAGGCAGGTCACGCGCGGGTCAGCGCGCAGCTCGGCGTCCAACTGGTCGTGGCCCACCTCCACGCCGATCACGTGACGGGCCCCGAAGCGCAGCGCACAGTCGGTGAAGCCGCCGGTGGACTGGCCCACGTCCAGCACCAGCTTTCCCGCCAGGTCGAGTTCCAGGGCCTCGATCAGCGCCTCGAGCTTGAGCCCCGCGCGCGAGACGTAGCGGTCTTCCGGATCCTCCGTCACCGCCAGGCGAACGTCCTCGGGCAGCTTCTCGCCCGGCTTCCTCAATACCCTGCCGTCATCGGTCAGGCGCACCCGCCCATGGCGGATCAGCCGCTGGGCGCGGGTGCGGGAACGGGCGAGGCCCTGGGTGACGAGCAGTTGATCGAGGCGCGGCATGGAGTCTCCGGCAGCGAGCGGAAGGGCGGGGTTGGGTCGATGCCGATTATGGCATACTGGGTTCATTAGCCGGTTAATCGATGGCGCAAGGAGGGGGCTTGGGCAAGACAAGGGCACAGGCGCTGGCCAGGGCGCTGGCGATCGGCGCCGTCGGGGGCGCGATCTTTCACCTCACCGGCTTGCCGCTGGCCTGGATGCTGGGGCCCCTGGTGGCCAACCTGCTCGCCTCGGCGCGTGGCCACGACGTGCGAGTGCCGGAGCCGTTGCGGGAGGCCTTCCTGGGGGTGCTGGGCATGGTACTGGGCAGCCAGGTAACGCCGCAACTGGCCGAGCGGGTGCTCGACTGGCCGGTGTCGGCGACACTGCTGCTCGCCGGGGTGGCGGTCTCGACGGCCGCGGCGGCGGCCTGGTATCGGCGCTGTGGCTTCGACCCGGTGAGCGCCTGGTTCGCCTCGGCCCCCGGGGCGATGACGGCGATGATCATGCTGGGTGACAAGTGCGGCGGCGAGCCGCAACGGATCGCCATCGCCCAGTCGCTGCGCATCGTGCTGGTGGTGCTGATTCTGCCGCCACTGTTCTGGGCCTACGAGGGCGCCGCCGCAGATGGCGAGACGGTGGTGCGGACGCTGCAGGATCCGTGGCTGTTGCTGGTGCTGCCGGCGTTGATTCCCCTGGGGCACTGGCTCAAGCTGCCGAGTCCGACCCTGCTGGCACCGCTGGTCTTCACGGCGCTGCTCTCCGGATTCGATATCGCCAGTCTGCAACTGCCCGACTGGGGCATGAACCTGATGCTGTGGGTGTTGGGCAGTGCCATCGGGTCGCGTTTCAGGGGCTTGTCGCGTGGCCGCTTCGGCAAGTACCTGTTCCAGGCCGGGGTCGCCACCCTGGTGGCGCTGGTGGTTCTGGCGGTGTTCGCCGAACTGATTCACCAGGCTATCGGCGTACCCCGCGACGTCGCGCTGCTGGCCCTGGCGCCCGGCGGTATCGGCGAGATGGCGATCCTGGCCGTGGCGCTGGATATCGATCCGGTCTTCGTCGCCTTCCATCACCTGTTGCGCATGGTGGCGCTGATGCTCGTCGCCCCCTTCTGGGCGCGCTATCTGCAGCGACGCTACCCCGATGTGCGACGCCCCGGGCAGCAGCCGTGACACTGAACGGCGGTGCGGCTCTATTGCGTTTCTGGCCCGGCATCGGCCTGCAGGTCTGTCGGCGGGATCCGGTCGGCCCCCCAGCTGCGGTGGACATGGCCGGTCACCCGGTCGAGCTCCTCCTGGGTGATCTGGGCCAGTTCGCCGCGCTCCAGCGGGTCGTAGTGGAAGATGTAGAGGCGTGAGGCGAACTGCTCGAAGGGCAGCGACGATTCGCCGAAGCGCTCGCTGTTGCCGGCGGTGCTGACCTTGATGCCATCGCCCCAGTCCTGGCCGCTGTCGTTGTTGGGGTTGAAGAAGTAGACCCGCATCACGTCGTTGGGGTCCAGCGAGACCCGCAGCACGGTGATGGCATGCCAGCCGATGAAGCGCGCGGCGCTGTCGGTGACGGCGATGCCGGCCGGCTGGGGGTGGATCAGCGGCTGGTTACCGTTGTAGTAGGGATGGTAGCTGGCATAGAAGTGGCGCAGGAAGTCGTCCAGTTCGTGGAGCTGGCCGGTGGCCACGTCGACGTTGATGCGAAAGCCGCGGCCCGACCACCAGCCGTGGAACTCCGGGTTGACCCAGCGGTGCGGGTCGCCTTCGCGCCCGATGCAGCGACGTCCCATCTCCGCATAGATCCGGTCCAGGTGCGGCACCACGATCAGCGACACCGGGTCGAGGTCCATGGGCAGGGTCTGGGCCACGCCGGAGAGACTCGCCATGGAGGAGAGCGGCATGCCTTCGAAGTGCATGATGATCTCGTCGTCACGGGCCGCCCAGGCCACCATCTGCAGCAGGTAGTCCGGATCGTTGTAGGCCCACATGGAGAGGGCCCGGGCCGATTGGCAGGTGGGGTTGTTGCCCTGGCCGACGCCCAGCGGCAGCCCGAGCATGCACAGCACGCCCTCGAGCAGGCGTGCCCGGGGCGAGATGGCGTCGCCATAGGCCAGGTTCAGCCGCGCCTTGGACCACTCGGAGAGCGATAGCCCCAGCTGGCGCCACATGGCCGGCGCCACCGGCGGTTGATAGAGGATGCCGCGCTCGAGCATCAGCGCCAGGCCGTAGGCCGCCTGGGGCGAAGCCGGGTGGACCGCGCCACGGATCAGGGCATGGACCAGCTCTTGGTAGCAGAGCAGGCAGTCGCGGCCGGTGGAGGAGAGCCCCAGTGACTCGGCCAGCAGGTGATCGCCCTGGTCGAGCAGATGGCGCAGCAGCACCGGGTGGTAGGGCGACACCAGGCCGGTATCGTGCATGGCCCGGGCGAAGCCGGTGGCTTCTCCCTGGAGGGCGACGGTGTCCATGCTCGAGAGTCGCTCGCGGTAGACCTCCAGGCCGGGATCCTCGCGAGTGGCCCGGGTCGGGCCGAACAGCGAGCTGACCAGGCGGTCGGCCCCCTGGCCACTGCTGCCCAGGTCGATCTCCGGGTTGGCCTGGCAGATGGCGATCTGGGTGATCATCTGCTTGACCGGCTCGACCTGGATCGGGCGCTGCTGCAGGATCCGCCAGATCTCCTCGATCAGCTTGTCGATGATGTGTTCGTAGCCGATGCGCTCGGCCAGGTGACGGAAGAGGTGACGCGGGACCTGCGCCAGGCGGCCCTGTGTCTCGCGTTCGGCCTCGCTGGGGGCGCCGAACAGCAGCCAGAGGTTGAGTGCCATCACCTGGGTCAGGTAGTGATGGGCCTGCTCCGCCGAGACCTGCGGATGCAGGAACTCGCCATTGGCCACGGCCAGCAGGCGCAGCTCGCTCAGGGCCTCGATCACCACGGTGTTCGGGTCGGGGCTCTTGAGGGCGTGAGTCGTCAGGGAGGGCACCAGGTACTGCGGGCTCTCCCAGTCGGAGCCATGGAAGACCCCGGCCTCCTCCAGGGCCCTGGCGCGGGCCTCCATGGCGGCGGCCCCCCCCTCCTGGAGCAGCACGCGACGCGCGGTATCGAGCACGCGCGGCAGCTTGCCCGGTTTGGCGAAATCACGGGACTCGGCGAGCAGGGTGGTCGCCTCGTCGAGCTTGGCCAGCAGGCCGGCGAGCTTGTCGTCGCCTGCCGGCGGGTCGCTCGTGTCTTGCGTGTGTCGGTGCGTCGTCACGCCGACTCCTTGTCGTCAGGCCGTCATCATCCCCATGACGCCTTCATTGGCCTGATAAATCAAGCTCAGACATAGAAATCAAGCTCTTCCATGTGCTTGAGCAGCTCTTTCATGCGCGCGGCCTCGTCACCCTTGAAGTAGATCAGCCCCCAGTGGGTACCGAACGCCGTGCGCTTGGTAACGGTCTCCTCGACGGGCGGGGTCAGCTCGTGGGACTCGAAGTAGGGGTCGTCCTCGACCTCTTCGGGAATCTCCAGCTTGCTGACCACCCGGCGGCGCGGGTAGACGCCGAAGCAGCCGGCGTAGCCGTCGGCATCGACCACCTCCTTGGGGAAGAAGGACTTGACCTCCTCCCAGGTGCTCTTGGGGTCGAACACCAGCATGCTGGCCTGGTAGGCGTTGAAGCCGTAGACCCGCTCGAGCAGTTCGAAGACCTTGAACCCCGGCGGCCGGTAGGCGACCTCGCCGAAGTACATCTCGCCGTCGCTGGTGACGAAGTACTCGGGGTGGATCAGGCCGAAGTCGATGTCGAAGGCCTTGATCAGCTTCTCGATCTGGGTGGTGATCTGCGGGCGATACTGCTCCAGCTCCGGCGAGGCGGGCACGAACACCGAGTAGCCCAGGGTCACGTATTCCGAGATGTTGAGGAAGGCGATCTTGCCGTTGTGGATCCAGGCTTCCACGGCGAACTCCCAGCCGTCCAGGTGCGACTCCATCAGCACCGGAAACTCCTCGTCGGGAATCGTATCGACCTCGTCGGGGGTACGGATCACCCGATGGCCCAGGCAGCCGGCCTTGTCGAAGGCCTTGAGGTGGATGGGGTCGTTGGGGTCGCCGTCGAGCTTGAGCAGGGTCTGGTTGACCCGCTTGAGGAAGCGGATGACGTCGCCCTTGTCGTGGGCCTCCTCGAAGATGCCCACGCGAATGCCGCCGAGCTGGGCGCGGCGCTTCATCAGCGCCTTGTCGCGGAGCAGAAGCGACTGACCATAGAGCCGTGGTTTGTCGAGCAGCAGCGAGTTGATGGCGCCGGCCCACTCCACCGTTTCCTCGAACAGCGGGATGGCCACGTCGACCCCCATCTCCTTGAGCGTCTCGGCGATCTCCATGGAGCGATCGTTCAAGCGTTCGAAGTTCCAGGGGACATGGGGGATGTCGTGTTTCTGGCAGTACTCCTCCGCCCAGTCCGGCGCGACCACCACATAGCGTCTGTCGAAGTTCTCGGCGGCTTCGATGGCGTTCAGGCTCCAGCCCAGCAGGGCGATGTAGCCCTTGTTCGGATCCTTCTTCATGGGGTGCCTCCAGAGGTCGGCAATGGATGAGTCCTCCCTGACTGGCAGAGACTGTCGGAAGGAAGTGAATGCCTTTCACCATACACCAGGGAGCGGAGGGTGACATCCTGGCCTGCTGTGGACCCGGTCCGATGGGCGCTGCCCCTTGCCGCCGCAACGGGCCGCTGTTATAGTGCCGGCGCACTCGACAAGTGCTTGATGCGACGTCGAGTTCGGTGCCTCGAGTATGCTCGGGAGTGCACCTGCTGTGGTGGCCCCGTCGGTCCTCCCGCAACGCTAGACCGCAAACCCCGCCAGGCCCGGAAGGGAGCAACGGTAGTGGTGGACGCGTGTGCCGGGATGTGGCTGTCGGGGCCGCCTCCATTTCGGGCCCCTGCCTCTCTCTATCCTGATCGTCACCTTCCTGTCCTGATCCTCACCTTCCTGTCCTGATCGTCACCTTCCTGAGGGAGGGCGTCTCAGGGTAACGACACCTCGGCCAAGAGGAAGTCGCGGATGAAGTGGTGTCGGCGCTCCTGGACCAGGCGCAACACGATGCCCATGTCCAGGTCGAGGTAGTCGTGAACGATACGGTTGCGCAAGCCGATCACGGCATTCCAGGCCTCGAGATCCTTGGTGTTGATGTGCTTGTGCAGGGCCAGGGAGGCGAAGGCGTCATAGGCGGAGATGGGCACCCCCTCCTCGGCGACGGCGGCACGCATCGCCAGGTTGGTGCGATGCAGGTCGACGAGGTCGACTCGGGTCTCGTCGATGGCAAGGGCCCGGGCCAGGTGCCGGCGCAGCGTCTCGTGGCGCGCCAGCGCCTGGAGCGGATCCTCGGGCTGTTCCCGCCACTGGACGGCGATGTCCCAGTCGCTGTCGGCATGGGCCTGGCCGGTCGCTTGGCTGCCGATCAGCGCCGCAAAATCGAGGCCCTGTATCCTCGACAATGCCCCCTCGAGTGTTGCGATTTCCTTTGCGTACGCCATCGGGAGCCCTCCTGGACGTTATTTCTCATTGTCGGTACCGATCACGGTGGTGGCAACCGGTGGCTTAAGAGGGAAGTAGCCGCTGCTGCACCCAGCGCCAGTCCAGCCGCTCCTGCTCCAGTCGCAGGCGATCGCCCCAGCGGTGCTCCACCAGACCCCGATAGACCTCGGCTTCCTCGTGGCACAGCCGGCACAGATCGGCGCGGGTGGGGCTGGGTTCGCTGACGCAGAGCGTGCGGTGCCTCTCCAGTGTCCTCACGTCCATCATCAATGACCGTGCCTCGGGGTAGTGGCCGCGCAGCCGGTCGAGGATGGCGAAGCCGTGGGTGTCGATATCGCCCCAGTAGCTGACGCGTGCGCGGACGAGCCAGGGGATGCCGGCGAGCATCTCGACGCCCATGCCCAGGCCGAAGATCGCCACCGTCCCCTCCCGGGGTTCCAGGGCCCAGCCGGTCTGCTGGTTCTCGACGATCAGCACCTCCTCGGGCTGCCAGTCCAGCGCGGCCAGCGCATCGCGTTCCAGCTGCAGCAGTCGCTGGCCGCCGAGACGGGCGGCCAGCCGATCGTCGAGCACCTTGAGGGGGATCATCCGCGGTGCCGGTCGCAGCCCGATGGCGGCAGGAAAGTCGGCCGCCGCTCCGTTGCCGCGGCCCTGGATGGCGAGCCACCAGCGCAGCAGCCGGCCGCGGTGGGCCTCCAGCCACTTGGTGTCCAGGCCGGCCAGGGGGATCTGGCGCGGATAGAGGCCGCTATTGGGGTTCGCCTCCAGCCAGTCCAGCAGGGCGATGAGCCGCTCGAGCTCCGTCTCGGCCACCTCGTCCAGCCAGTCGGCCTCCGCGGCCAGGCGCTCGGTCAGCGAGGGCCAGCGGGCGGTCAGCCGGGTGAAGCGCGCCTCCAGGTGTTGCCAGGTAGCGGCCCGGCCCAGGGCGGCGGCCACCTCGGCGGGTGCGGCCAGCACCAGGCGTACCGGCAGGGGCTGGCGGCCCAGTCCCGGCCACTGGCGTTCCTGCCACTCCACCCAGGGGGCCAGCGGCGAGCACCGCCATGCCTCGACCCAGCTCTGCACGGCCGGCCAGTGATCGCGGGCCTGCTGCTGGGTGGGGGCGCTCAGCGAGACGCCCAGGGGCCACTGGCCCTCGCCGCGCAGCCAGCGACCGCGCTGGTTGCGCCAGCGCCCGGCCAGGCGTGCAAGGACGGCGTCAGGGGCGGTCAGCGGCATGGGGTTCCGGCTCCGTCCGGGGGGCGGTGCCACCGACGCGGCCCGGCAGGTCGAGGCGCCCGGTCTGGACGTCGTAGGCCACCGGCAGCAACGCCGAGCGGTTGCGTTCGCTGATCTCCACCAGGCAGGCACCGCCGATGAAGGGCTCCAGGGTGCTGATCGACTTGAGCGGCGTGGCCACCACCATCTGGAAGCCGAAGCGCTGGAAGATGCGCATGGCGGTGGCGGTGAATTCGTGGTCCGCCTTGTCGAAGGCCTCGTCGAGCACCACGCTGGCGTAGCGCGGCCAGCCCTCGTCGCCGCCCAGCTGGAAGCTCAGCGCCGCCGCCAGGCAGGTGGTGGCGAGCTTCTGGCGCTGGCCGCCGGACTTGCCGGCCCCGGAGCGGAACACCTCCAGCTGGTGGCCCTCGGCGTCCAGCTCGATGGCCATGAACTCCACGTGGAAGCGCACGTCCAGCACCTGCTCGCGCCAGCGCTGGTCTTCCGCGGTGCGCCCGGCCAGCTGGGCCACCAGCTCCCGGAGTTGGGCGAACTGGGTCTCGGCACGCTCGGCATCGTCGGTCAACTGGTGGCTGAGGATCTCGGTCAGCTGGCGGCGGAATTCACCGACCCGCGGCAGGTCGCGCTCGATCAAGCGGATCTGCAGGTGGGTGCCGGGGTTGAAGCTGGCCTGGGCCAGGCTGGCGTTGACGTCCTCCAGGCGGCTGCGGATCAGCTTGCGGGCATTACGCAGCTCGGTGTCCAGCGCCACCAGGTTCTGGCGGCTCTGGCGGTTGAGCAGTTCGAAGAAGCGCGACTCGAAGGCCGGCAGGTTGTCCTGCTCGATGCGCGCCAGACGCTCGAAGTAGCCCTCGGCGTCGGCCAGGGTGGTGCCGTGGTCGCTGGCCTCGGCGCTGAACTCCCGCTGGAAGGCCGCGAAGGCGCCGGTGATGAGGTTCTCGTCCTCCTTGGCCTGCAGCGCCAGCTCGGCGATGGCCTTCTGCAGGGCGTTGTCGACGCGGCGCAGCTGCCTCTCCAGGGTCTCCAGGCTCAGCTCGCCCTGCGCCTCGAAGCGCGCCGCCAGCCGCGCCCGGCGCGTCTCGTCGAGCTCGAGGTCACGCTCCCGGCATTCGGCCAGTCGGCGCTCATGGGCCGCCTGCTCCTTCGCCAGGTTCTGCAAGGTGGCGCGCAGATCGGTCAGCTGTTCGCCCAGTGCCACCTTCTGCCGCAGCGCCTCGTCCAGCTGACGCTCGATCCGGGCCAGGGCGTCGCTGCCCTCACGGATGGCGCGCAGTTCCTCGCCGGCTTCGCGCTCCCGGGCACGCAGGCCGGCCACGTCGACCTGCTCCCAGCGCACGGCCCGCAGCCGGTGACAGGCCTGCTGGCGATCGCCGTCGCGGCGACGCTGCTCCTCGAGGTCGGCCAGGGTCGCGTCGATCTCGTCGCGTTCGGCTTCCAGGGTGGCCGCCTCCTCCTCGAAGAGGGCGAGCTTCTCGCGGTTGTCGAAGCCCAGCACCCAGTCGCGAGGATCGTCGAGGGCGATGTCGTCGCCCTTCTCGAAGCGGGTGTCGCCCTGGCGCACCAGGCCGGCGCGGGTCACCGCCCGGGCGTGCCGGGCCAGTTCGTGGGGGCGTTCCACGCAGTGGTGGTCGTAGTCCTGCTGCAGCCGGGCCGCCAGCCAGCCATGCCAGTCGTGGTCCGGCTTGACGCTGACCCGGGCCGGCAGCTGGTCGGGGCCGGCCAGGGCGCCGTGGGGCGGCAGGGCCCCGGCGTCGACCCGTTGCCAGGCCAGCCGGTCGCCCAGGTCGGTGGCCTGGGCATGGCGCACCAGGGCCTCGGCGCGGCGCTCGTCCACCAGCAGGGTCAGGGCCAGGGGGCGCAGCACCCGCTCGAGGGGGCCGCGCCAGTCGCGGTGGGGCTCGTCGACCTGCAGCAGCTCGCCGGCGAAGGGCAGGGCGTCCTCGCCGACGTTCAGGGCCCGGGCCAGCTCGCGGCGCAGGGCCTGCAGCTGGGCGGGGATATTGCTGGGGCGGCGGCGCAGGGCCTCGATCTCCTGGCGCAACTGGCCGAGTTGCGTCTCGAGGGCGCTGCGCCGGGCCACCAGGGCATCACGATGCCGCTGGGCCTGCTGGGTGGCGCGCTCCAGCTCGGCCAGCCACTGCTCGGCCCTGGCCTGGTGCTCCCCCAGCCCGGCGGCGTCGCCGACCGGCGGCAGGGCGAGGGTCTCCAGGTCGCGATCCAGTTGGGCGCGCAGCGGCAGGGCGGCCTCCAGGCGGGTCCCGAGCTGGCGGAGCTCGCGCTCCAGGGTGGCGATGGCGTCCCCACCCTGGGCGCGGCGCTGCTCCTTGAGCGATTCGATACGCGCCTCCAGTTCGTCCAGGCGCTCGGCGATCTCCGCCTGGCGGGCCTGGTCGGCGGCGCGGCGCCGGGCCAGCTCGGCCAGGCGCGCTGCCAGCAGGCTCTCCTCGCGCTCCAGGCGGTAGGTCTCCAGGGCCTCGCGATCCCCGTCCAGGGCACGGGCATCGGCCTCGGCGGCCAGCCAGCGCTGGTGGGCCTCCCGGGCCGGACGCAGCAGGTCGCGCTGGCGGCGTGCCTTGACCACCGCCTGGTGGGCGGCGTCCAGCTCGTCGAACTCCTCCACCAGGCGCTCGGCGGTGGCGAAGGTCTCGGGGCGGTCGAGCATGAAGTGGCGCAGGAACTCGTTGAGGTCGCCGAGGTTCTTGGCCGACTGGGTCTTGTGCAGCAGGCGCAGGGCGGTCTCGCTCTCGATGCCCAGCAGGTGGCGGAAGCGCTCGGCATAGGCGGCGAAGTTGCCCTCGACATGCTGCACGTCGGTGAGGCGTTGCTTGAGCCGGCGCAGGTCCAGGTCGAAGCCCTCCAGCTCGCGCAGCGAGAAGGCCCGTTCGGCGAGCATGAAGTGCTTGCGCAGGCTCTGCGCGGCCGTGGCGGTGCCGGCGATCCAGTAGAGGTGTACCAGGGTCACCGTCTGGCCCTGCGGCGTGGCGAAGGTGAGTGCCAGGGCGGACCAGGTGGCCCCGGGGCGCAGGTACTGGGTGGCGACCTCGCCGGTGGCGTCATCCTCACGGTCGGCCCAGGCGCCGCGCACATAGGAGACCAGGTTGCGGTCGCGGCCACGCCGCGCGTTGTCCCGGGCGGCGGCGTTGAAGTCGACCCAGCGCGGCGGGGTCAGCAGGGTGGAGATGGCGTCCAGCAGCGTCGACTTGCCGGAGCCCGAGCGGCCGGTGATCAGGAAGCCTTCCCGGGCCAGGTCCAGCTCGTGCAAGCCGTCGAAGGTGCCCCAGTTGAACACCGCCAGGCGGGTCATGCGGAACTGGGCGGCCTCACGGCTCTGCGCCAGGGCTTCGGGATCCTCGAACAGGCCGCCCTGCAGGGTGCTCAGCTCCATGCCGCCTCCTCGTCATCGTCCTGGTCGTCTTCCGGGCGCTCCTCCCAGGCATCCTCGGCAGGCGGCTCGTCGAGGCCTCCCTCGGCCAGCCGCCGATACTCGCGGCTCAGGGCGCCTATCTCCTCGGCGGAGAACAGCAGCTTGAGGATCGGGGACACCTCGAAGCGGCTGTCGCTGCCGCGCAGCTTGCGCAGGATGCTGTTCTTCTTGGCCTTCTCGATGGCGGCATCGACCCGCTTGCGATGGCCGAAGGCGTCGGTGCTGTCCTGGCGGCGGAAGGGCGCCAGCTGTTCGTGGAGGTCGTCGAGTTCCACCACGGCGCGCTCGCCGTGGCGGGCAGCCTCCGTCAGCTGCTGGCGCAGGTGCAGCAGCAGGGCCGAGTCGATCAGGGTCAGCCGGGTACGGCGCAGCAGGCGCGGGGCCTCCAGTTCCCCGGTATCGGCCTGGCGCACGAAGGCCACTTCCTGCTCGCTGTCCACCACCAGGGTCAGGAACAGCTCGGAGAGCCTGACCCGCAGGCGCGCTTCCTCGCGCAGCAGTACCGGCCACAGCTGGCCGTGGCGGCGAGCATCGAGCACCGGGCCACTGAGCAGCTTGACCAGCACCCGGCGCGCCTCCAGGGGCAGCTCGCCTTGGTCGCCGGGGTAGAGGCCTTCCGCCTCATCGCGGGGCTCGCCCGGTTCGGCTTCCGGGGCCTCGTCGCCTTCCAGGGAGGGAGCGACCGGCACGTCCCCGGGGGTATCAGGCGAAGAGCTCATCGCAGTTCTCCCGTTCGAAGATCATCAGGGGCAGGCGCCCGCGGCGGATCAGGCCGTCGCTGCCTGCCCAGCTCACCGCCTCGTGTTCGCCGCGGATCGGCGTGGCGTGGCGATGAGCCAGTACCAGCAGACCGATGATGCTACCCAGCCCCTGGTCGGGTGGGTAGTGGTCGAGCACCTCGGCCAGGGTCAGCCGTGGGTATCGAGTCAGCAGGTCGCGCAGCTGGCGGGTCAGGGTAGTGAAGTCGATCTCGGCCTGGCGCACCAGGTGGCCGATGCTGTCCAGCGAGAGGTCGGCGGCCTCGCCCTCGTCCATCCGGCCGGCCACCCGGTGCTGCACCGGATCATAGAGCCGCCACTGGGACGGCGAGGCGATCTCGGCGCTGGTCAGGGTCAGGTCCTGGCCCAGGCGTGTCAGGGGCGGCAGGTGCCGCGAGAGCGCCAGCGCCTGGCGCTGGGCCTCGCGCAGCCGGGCGAGCAGGCGGCGCTGCTCGCGGAATTCGCCGCTCTGCACGAAGTGCTTGAGGCTGCGCGCGAAGCGCTGCTGCACCTCGTGGACCTCGCCACCACGCTTGAGCAGCGCCTGGGGAAGATGCATCAGAAAACGCCGCGCGGCGGGGTCCAGGGCCGCGACGAACTCCCGGGCCAGCAACTGCTCCAGGGCGTCTTCCAGGTCGGCGTTGGCCACCGGGTCGGTGAGCAACTGCCAGAAGGCCTCGAAGCTGCGACCCGCCTCGCTCTCGGCGATCACGTCGACCCCGTCGAACAGCGCCTCCAGCACCTCGCCGCGGGCCTTCTCCTCTTCGAGCAGCTGCTCGCGCAGCTCGCGGTGCAGCGACTCGAAGGCCTGGGCCACCTGGCCGAAGTCGCTGGTCAGCTCGCCGGCCAGGTCGAGGACCTCACGGGCCCGCTCCAGCGCCCGCTCCGGCGCCATGGGCTCCAGCTCGCCGGCCTCCAGGGCCTCGAGCTGGGCATCGAGGCGCTCGCGCTGGGCCAGCAGCTGGCGACGGCGCCGTTCGGTGTCCGGATCGGTCTCGTCGGCCAGCTGGCGCAACTGCTGGGCGACCAGCGATAACCGGCTCTCGGTGGTGGCACTGCGCGGCGAGGCCATGCCGCGGATGATCTGGATCGCCTGGCTGGCGGCAGGCGAGAGGCGGTACTCCTCCTCGTTGCTGCCGGCGGGCAGGAAGCGCTCCAGGTAACCCGCCGTCAGCCAGTCGCCGACATAGCCGCGGGCCGTCTGGGGAAGCTCCTGGCCGGCATCGCGCAGCGCCTGCAGGTCGCGCTCGATGCGTTCCAGGAACAGCGAGGCGGGCAGACGGGTCTGGCTGCCGTGGAGGTGCTCCTCCAGCAGGCCGAGGATCACCGGCGCATGCTGGGCCCCCAGCAGCCGCCAGGCGGTGGACTCCCGCAGGCGCTGGTAGTCGAGAACCTGGCGCCGGGCGCTCATAAGATGTGGTTCATGATGGCCGTACCTCAGCGGGCAGCCGCTGCTGGCGTTCCCGCGCCCGTTCGAAAGCCCCCCGGTCGTGGAAGATCAGCTCGCGGCTGGTGTCGCCGAGGGACTCGAGGAACATCGGGCTCTGCAACAAGCCGGGGTGCTGGGTGAGCAAGGTCGGCTTGATGGGGGCGGGCTCTTTCATGTCCCGGTACAGCACCGCCGCGGCATCCCGGCACCGCCCGATGGCATTCTCGAACTCGGGAGGCATGTCGGTGATATCGGGGGGCATGCGAGCTTCGTCCATAGCGGCAAAACGGTGGATGAAGGCTCGGGATTCTAGCAGATTGACTCGGGTTGGTTCTCCGATAAGGAAGTCACTGATGCTTTCCTGTGGTTTTACGCCCAGCAGATAGCAGCGCCAGGCATTTATCCACGGAAGCCGATACACTGTAACCAGGGTGGGTCGTGATGTTCGTGCATCGGCCCCATCGGCCGCAGGAGTGCAAGAGGGGATGGGGCGCGGGGTGAAGCAGGCGCAGCGACGCATCGCGACACTGGCCATGATGGGCATCCTGGCCACCGGCGCTCTGGTAGGAGCGAGCATCGCCGTGCCGCTCTTCCATGCCACCCGCGATGGGCTGGAAACCGCCACCCGGATCGGCGTCGAGGCCGAGGCGGACATGCTGGATCGTCAACTGCAGCATTTCCGTGAGCTGGCTCGCCTGTTCACCAGCCGCACCGAGGTTCGTCGTCGCCTGGAGGCCTATGCCGCAGGCGAACTCGATCGTGCCTCGCTGGTGGCCTACAGCCTCCCTCGCCTGCGCGATGCCATGAGCGAGTCTGACGAGGTCGTCGGCCTGGTACGCCTGGGCCCCGCGGGGGAGCCGCTGTTGTCCCTCGGCCGCACGCCGCTGTCATTGCACGAATCGCCACTCGGTGAGGGCGAACCGAGCCGCGCGGTGCGGTTGACACGCGCGGGCGAGGCGCCGGTGCTGGAGGTCGCGGCGCCGATCATCGCCGCAAGCGGTGAGCTCATCGGTACCGATCTGCTCTACTTCCGGGTGGACGCCCTGATGGCGTTGCTGACCGATGCGGGTGGCATCGGAGCCGAGGCGAGCCAGTATCTGGTGGAGCTGGAGAGCGGGACCCTGCTGGGCAGCGACGACGGAGGGACGCCCCTGGCCAGGGAGCCGGATGCGCTGGAGCGGACCCGGGTGCAGGCCCTGGCCACGGGGCGGCCCGGGTTCGACAGGACCGGCATGGGCGATGGCGAACAGGTGTTGATCGGTGTGCCCCTGGCGACGCCCGGCTGGGGGTTGCTGGTGGAGCTGCCGGCCGGGAGCGTCTATGCCGAGGCCTTCAGGGTGTTGTACTGGCCGCTGCTGGCGACCCTGATCATGATGCTGCTGGGGGCCCTGGTCACGGCCCGGGTGCTCAAGCCGTTGCTGTCGCGCATCGACGAGCAGGCCCGGCGCCTCGAGGAATCGGCCCATTATGACGCGCTGACCCGGCTGCCCAATCGTTTCCATCTCGGCCAGCGGCTCGAGTCGGCTTTGCGGGTGGCGGCGGCGGAGCGATCCCGGCTCGCCGTGCTGTTCCTCGACCTGGACCACTTCAAGGGCGTCAACGACAGCCTCGGCCATCCCCTGGGCGACCGCCTGCTGCGAGCGGTGGGCGATCGGCTGTTGCGAGTGCTTCGCGACCGGGATCAACTGGGGCGCCTGGGTGGCGACGAGTTCCTGGTGGTGATCGAGCGCCTGGCCTCCCCCGAGGACGCCGAGCGCGTCGCGAGCCAGCTGATCGACGCCCTGGTGAAACCCTTCGAGGTCGAGGACCACGAGATCTTCATCGGTGCCTCCATCGGCATCAGCCTGTTTCCCGAGGACGGCACGACCAGCGAGGCGCTGATCCGCAATGCCGATACCGCCATGTATCGGGCCAAGGCCCTCAAGCGTAACACCTGGCAGCGCTATACCGCGGCGATGGGGGCGCAGAGCCGGGAGCGTTTCGACCTCGAGGTGGGGTTGCGCCGCGCGCTCGAGCGCAACGAGCTGCAGCTCTACTTCCAGCCCCAGGCCTTCGTCGACGGTGGCCGGGTGTTCGGGGCCGAGGCGCTGATCCGCTGGGTCTCGCCGGAGGGCGAGACGATCATGCCGGAGCGTTTCATCCCGCTGGCCGAGGAGTCCGGGCTGAGTCATGCCCTGGGGCGCTGGGTGCTTGGCGAGGCGTGCCGTCATGCACGTCACTGGGAGCTGAACGGGCTTGACCTGCAGGTGGCGGTCAACCTCTCGGGGGCCCAGGTGGTTCACGGCGATGTCGTCGGCGACGTGCGCCGGGCGCTGGGGGAGAGCGGCCTGCCGCCGGAACGCCTGGAGCTGGAGATCACCGAGGGGTTCCTGATCAGCCATGCCGACGAGGGCATCGGCGTGCTGCACGAGTTGCGTGCGCTGGGCGTGATGCTGGCGGTGGACGACTTCGGCACCGGGTATTCGTCGCTGGCCTATCTCAAGCGTCTGCCCGTGCAGCGGCTGAAGATCGACCAGTCCTTCGTGCGCGACGTGCCCGGAGACGCGAGCGACGAGATCATCGTGGCCGCCATCCTGTCCATGGCCGGCCGGCTCGGGCTCGAGGTGGTCGCCGAGGGTGTCGAGCTCCCGAGGCAGCTCGACTTCCTCGCCGGCCTGGGCTGCGAGCGGTATCAGGGCTTCCTGCTGAGCCACCCCGTGCCCGCCGATGTGTTCGATCGCCGCTGGGGTGGCGGTGCCAAGCTTTGCGCCCCCGTTCCCAGCCGGTAGAATGACATGTCTATACCCATGATCGGCGTGGCCAGCGGGACTTCCGGGCGGCGTCGTCCTTCGAGTCCGGCTGCCAGCCAGCCCAGCTGCAAGGATTCCGCGCTGCATGAGCTATCAGGTTCTGGCCCGCAAGTGGCGGCCGCGTACCTTCCATGAACTGGTCGGCCAGGAGCACGTCCAGCGTGCGCTGGTCAATGCCCTGGACCAGGGACGCCTGCACCACGCCTATCTGTTCACCGGCACCCGTGGGGTGGGCAAGACCACCCTCGCGCGCATCCTCGCCAAGTGCCTGAACTGCACGGCGAAGGGGGCCGGTGACGAGGGTGTCACCTCGACCCCCTGCGGCGAGTGCGACAGCTGCCGGGCCATCGACGAGGGGCGCTTCGTCGACCTGATCGAGGTCGACGCCGCCTCGCGCACCAAGGTGGAGGATACCCGCGAGCTGCTCGACAACGTGCAGTACGCGCCGACCCAGGGGCGCTACAAGGTGTACCTCATCGACGAGGTGCACATGCTCTCCACCCACAGCTTCAATGCGCTGCTCAAGACCCTGGAAGAGCCGCCGCCCCACGTGAAGTTCCTGCTCGCCACCACCGACCCGCAGAAGCTGCCGGTCACGGTGCTGTCGCGTTGCCTGCAGTTCACCCTCAAGAACATGGCGCCGGAGCGCATCGTCGAGTACCTGACCCGGGTCCTCGAGGCCGAGTCGGTACCCTGCGACGAGAGCGCCCTGTGGCTGCTGGGCAAGGCCGCCGACGGCTCCATGCGCGACGCCCTGAGCCTCACCGACCAGGCCATCGCCTTCGGCCAGGGGCAGGTGCGACACGCCGACGTGGCGGCCATGCTGGGTACCCTGGATCACCGTCATGTGCTGGCCCTGCTCGAGGCGCTGGCCGAGGTGGACGCCGGGCGCGTCCTCGCCGAGGTCGCAGCGCTGGCCGAGCAGGGGCCCGACTTCGCCGCGGTGCTCGACGACGTCACCGGCGTGCTGCACCGCCTGGCCATCGCCCAGATGGTGCCGGAGGCGCTGGACAACGGCCATGGTGACCGCGAGGCGCTGCTTCAGCTGGCCTCCCGCTTCACCGCCGAGGACGTGCAGCTCTACTACCAGATCGGCATCCAGGGGCGCGGCGACATGGCGCATGCTCCCGACCTGCGCATGGCCCTGGAGATGACCCTGCTGCGCATGCTCGCCTTTCGCCCCCAGGGCGTGCCGCGGCCGGCGAAGACGCCACTGCCGCTGCGGGGCGGCCCCGATGGCGAAGCCGACGAGACGCCCGCACAGGGTGCTCCGGCCACGACGCCGAGTGCGCCGCAGCCGGCCCCTGTCGCGGAGCAAGCACCTGCCACCGACGCCTCGCCGGCGCCGGCGTCCGCCTCGTCGCCGCCGCCGGTCGAGTCCGTCGTGCCGCCGAGCGAGGAGCCGCCGCCCTGGGAAGCGCGGGGCGCGGCCGAGGGGCCCGAGACCGACGCCGCCCCCGAGCCTGTCGACCCGGCCCCCCCGTTGCCGGACGCTCGTCCCGGGCCGGTGGCGGTATCCGATCCCGTCGCTGTGGTTCCCGAGCCCGCTGCCGTGACTCCCGGCCCCGCAGTTGCGGATCCCGACCCCGCGGTCGTGACGGCGACTCCTGACGGGTGCCTCGACCATGCCGGCTGGCTGGCTCGCTTCGAATCCCTGGGGCTCGGCGGCCTGACCCGCAACCTGGCGGCGAACTGCGTTGTCGAAACCGACGACGGCACACGGCTGTTGCTGCGGCTCGACCCGGCGCTCTCGGCGATGAACGCCGAGGTGCATGTGGCGCGCATCTCCCAGGCGCTGGCGGCCATCGGCATCGAGCGCCGTCTCATCATCGAGGAGGGCCCCCTGCCCGAGGGCATCGAGACCCCCCGGCTGCAGGCCGAGCGCCTGGCTGCCGAGCGCCATGCCGAGGCGGTTGAAGCACTCACCAACGACCCGCATGTACAACGATTG
Source organism: Halomonas sp. LMYGS-3 (assembly GCF_059509875.1). Taxonomy (NCBI): domain Bacteria; kingdom Pseudomonadati; phylum Pseudomonadota; class Gammaproteobacteria; order Oceanospirillales; family Halomonadaceae; genus Halomonas; species Halomonas sp. LMYGS-3. The sequence goes on from NZ_JCAKFQ010000035.1 coordinate 27,734, forward strand.
CAGCAGGCGTTCGGTGCACGCCTGATCGAATCCACGGTCAAGCCCGCCGATGCCGAGGCACGCGGTTGAGACGCCACGGCGACGACTTCAACACTACCAAGCGAGAGGAAACCCCCATGATGAAGGGTGGAATGGGCAACCTGATGAAGCAGGCCCAGGAGATGCAGGAGAAGATGCAGCGCGTTCAGGAAGAGGTCGCCAAGGCCGAGGTCCAGGGCGAAGCCGGTGCCGGCATGGTCAAGGTGACCATGAATGGCCGCCACGACGTCAGCAAGGTCGACATCGACGCGAGCATCATGGAAGAGGACAAGGAGCTGCTCGAGGATCTGCTGGCCGCCGCGGTGAACGACGCCGTGCGCAAGGTCGAGGCCAACTCCCGGGCCAAGATGGAAGAGGCGACGGCGGGGTTGAATTTGCCGCCGGGCTTCAAGATGCCGTTCTGATCTCTGCTGGAAAGGGCTTGCCATGAGCTTCTCCCCCCTGGTCGAGCGACTGATGGAGTCGCTGCGGGTGCTGCCCGGCGTCGGGCCCAAGACCGCTCAGCGCATGGCCATGCATCTGCTCGAACGCGACCGCGACGGGGGTCGACGCCTGGCCGAAGTGCTGGGCGTGGCGCTCGAGGAGGTCGGCTATTGTCGGCGCTGTCGCACTCTCACCGAGGAAGAGATCTGTACGCTCTGCGCAAGCCCGCGGCGCGACGACAGCGTGCTCTGTGTGGTCGAGTCGCCCGCCGACCAGCTGGCCATCGAGGAGGCCGGCGGCTATCGTGGCCGTTACTTCGTGCTGCACGGCCACCTCTCGCCGCTGGACGGCATCGGCCCCGAGGACATCGGCCTCGATCAGCTCGAGGGCCTGGTATCCGGGAGCGAGGCGGCCGAAGGAGGTGTCGAGGAGGTGATCCTCGCCACCAACCCCACCGTGGAGGGCGAGGCGACCGCCCACTATATCGCCTCCCAGCTTGCGCCCCGGGGCGTGAAGCTCTCGCGCCTGGCCTATGGCGTGCCCATGGGCGGTGAGCTCGAATACGTCGATGGCGGTACGCTGACGCGTGCCTTCAATGGTCGCCTGCCTTTCCAGAGCGACTGATCCCTTTTGCTCCCCTGCCTGCCGGATGCTGCATGCCCCTGACCCCCGAGATTCGCTGGATCGATACCCCCGACGCCCTGGACGCCGCCTGTGCCGAGGTGGCCGGAGCGGACGTGGTCGCGCTCGACACCGAGTTCTTCCGCGAGAACACCTTCCACCCGGTACCGGCGCTGATCCAGTTCTCCGCCGGTGGCGCGGCCTATCTCGTCGACCCGCTCGAGGTGGCGTGTACCGACGCCTTCCGGCGCCTGCTCTCCGAGGGGCCCCTCAAGCTGCTCCACGCCAGCAGCGAGGATCTCGAGGTCTTCGCCCACTGGGCCGGAGTACCGCCGACTCCGCTGGTCGACACCCAGCTCGCCCAGGGGCTGCTCGGCGAGGACCCCTCCATGGGCTACCAGCGGTTGGTGCAGCACTGGACCGGGGAAAGCCTGCCCAAGGACGAGACCCGCTCGAACTGGCTGCTGCGCCCGCTCAGCGACGCCCAACTGAGCTATGCCGCCCTGGACGTCGTCTATCTGGTGCAGGTGTGGGAGCACCAGCGCGAGTCGCTCGAGCGGCAGGGGCGCATGGCCTGGCTCGAGGCCGACGGCCGTGAGCTGGTCGCCCAGGCGACACGCAGCGATGCCGCCGATGGCCAATGGTACCTGCGCCATCGCCAGTTGTGGCGGCTCTCGCCGCGCCAGGCCGAGGCCTACCGCCGCTTGACCACCTGGCGTGAGGGGGAGGCTCGCCGCCGCGATGTCCCGCGGGGCTGGCTGGTCAATGATCGCCTGCTCTACGCCATCGCCGAGCGGCTGCCCGAGAACCGCTACGAGCTGGCCCGGATCGAGGGCATCAAGCCGCCGCTGGTCAAGCGCGAGGGCGATGAGCTGCTGACCCTGGTGCGTGAAGCGCTGCATGTCGACGAGCAGGCGTTGCCGCCGGCGATGCCCTCGCCGATGGCACCGGACTTCAAGAAGCGTCTCAAGGCTCTCAAGCGGGTGGTGAGCGCCGAGGCCGAGGCGCTGGGGCTGGCCCCCGAGGTGCTGATGCGGCGACGCGACCTGGAGGCGCTGGTGGCCGCCGACCTGGAGGGCGAACCGTTGCCGCTGCCCGGCGGCTGGCGTGGCGAACGACTGAATGCAGGCCTGACGGCCGCCCTGGATGAGGTGAATGACGGATGAGCGACGATCGGATGAAGGGCGACAAGTTGCTGTGCGAGGTGTTCAAGAGTCCGCGCCAGGAGGAGATGTATCTCTACGTGGACAAGCGTCATGGCCTGGCCGACGTCCCCGAGGCACTGCTCGCGCGCTTCGGCAAGCCGGTGTCGGCGATGACCCTGGTCCTCACCCCGGAGAAAGCACTGGGCCGGGCCAGGGCCGCCGACGTCATGGCGGCGATTCGCGACAAGGGCTTCTACCTGCAGATGCCGCCGGCCAAGGAGGAGTATCTGCTCGACCTCTATCGCACGCCCACCGAGGCGAAGTACTAGTTTATCGCGCCCGAACCCGCGCGAAGGGCGTTGATCTATCGCGCCCGAACCCGCGCGAAGGGCGTTTTGAGTGGGTTGCCAGCGTTGGGAGGCCCTAGGGGGTCAGACCCCGGCGGTGTCGAATCCGCTCGCTCAGTGCACGGTGACGGGCCGTAACTCGGCCGGGGTCTGACCCCATAGGGGCGTGACTCGGCGCCTTCCTAAGAAACCCGCTGCCTGACGGCTTGCACCGGCGCGAGTTCGAAGCCGAGTGACTTGGCGCGTCGCTGCAGGTTGCTCACCAGGCGTTGCCGGTAGCGCGCCTCGTAGTAGTCCACACCA
>NZ_JCAKFQ010000036.1:0-29887 GCF_059509875.1 Halomonas sp. LMYGS-3
GACCGAAGCCTGGCGGAAGGCGAGCCAATCACGATGCTGAAACCATCGACTGGAGAGCCGTGTGCGGGAGAACCGCACGCACGGTTCGGAGGGCGGGGAGGCTAAGCCTTCCCGACCCCTATCAGGCAGGGAAACTACCAGCCGTCGGAGCAAAGCTCCTGCCAGGCTGGGAAACTACCCCCCTGTGGAAGCCAAACTCCCACAAGCGGCTCCGGCGGTTGTCTGCCGGGTGGGCGGCTACCGCCGAGGCGCCTGCGGCGCCAATCGCTCGGCGGAGCCAAGCTCCCACAGGCAGGGAAACTACCAACCGTCGGAGCAAGGCTCCTGCCAGGCTGGGAAACTACCCCCCTGTGGGAGCCACGCTTTGCGGGGCGATTCGCCGCGCAGCGGCGCTGGGCGGTCATCGACCAGGTTGGCGGCTACCGCCGAGGCGCCTGCGGCGCCAATCGCTCGGCGGAGCCAAGCTCCCACAGGCAGGGAAACTACCAACCGTCGGAGCAAAGCTCCTGCCAGGCTGGGAAACTACCCCCCTGTGGGAGCCACGCTTTGCGGGGCGATGCGGCGCGCAGCGGCGCCGGCGGTTGTCTGCCCCGTCAGCGGCTACCGCCGAGGCGCCTGCGGCGCCAATCGCTCGGCGGAGCCAAGCTTCCACAGGCAGGGAAACTACCAGCCGTCGGAGCAAAGCTCCTGCCAGGCTGGGAAACTACCCCCCTGTGGAAGCCAAACTCCCACAAGCGGCGCCGGCGGTTGTCTGCCGGGTGGGCGGCTACCGCCGGGTCACCAGTCGTCCGTCCTCGTCGATCTCCAGGCGCCGGTTGCGTCCGGCCAGCCAGGCGAAGCCGGCGGCCATGGCGGTCACCAGCAGCAGCACCAGGGTCAGGGCGGGCAGGCCGACCTCGAGCTGCAGCATCATGCCGACGCCCAGGGGGCCCAGAGCCGCCAGGGTGTAGCCGCCGCCCTGGGCGAGCCCGGAGAGCTTGCCGGCCAGCCGCGAGTTGCCGGTGCGCAGCACGATCAACGTCAACGCCAGGCTGAAGCTGCCGCCCTGGCCGAGCCCCAGCAGCACCACGCCGGCCCAGCGCCAGCCGACCGGGCCCAGCAGCAATAGCCAGAGACCGGCGGCCACGCAGCCGAGCACCAGCAGCAGGGCGGGGCGCTGGTCGCGCCCCAGCCGTGCCAGCCAGGGGGCACCCAGGGCAGAGACCAGTTGCACCATCACCGAGGCTCCCATCATCCAGCCGGCCTCGGCCTCGCCGTAGCCGCGGGCCACCAGCAGGGTCGGCAGCCAGCCGAAGACGATATAGGCCAGCGACGACTGGGAGCCCATCAGCAGCATCACCTGCCAGGCCAGCGGCTGGCCGAGCAGGTCGCGCATCGAACCGGCGGCTCCCGGCATCGGCACCGGCGCCTGGCGCCGCGGCGCCAGTGCCTGCCAGGCCACCAGGGCCAGGACGGTGAGGGCCGACCAACTGGCCAGGCCGGCATGCCAGCCGCCCAGGGCGTTCGCCAGAGGGATGCTGAGGCCGGCGCCCAGCGCGCCGCCGAGGCACAGCGCCATGGTATAGACGCCGGTCATCAGGTCGGCGCCGGCGGGCAGCTCGCGCTTGACCAGCGCCGGCAGCAGGGTGCCGGCCACGCCGATCGCCGCCCCGACCAGCAGGGTGCCGCCGAACAGCAGGGCGGCGAACGGGACGCCGCGCAGCAGCAGGCCGCCGGCCAGCATCAGCAGGGCGGCGGCGAGGGTGCGCTCGGGGCCCAGACGCTTCGCCAGCCAGGGCGCCAGCGGGGCGAAGAGGCCGAGACAGAGTACGGGCAGGGTGGTCAGGGCACCGATGGCGAGCGGCGAGAGGCCGGTATCCTGCTGGATACGGGTCAGCAGCGGCGCCAGGGACGAGAGGGCCGGGCGCAGGTTGAGCCCCACCAGCACCATCAGCATGATGAAGGTCGCCACCGTCCGACGCCGGTCGGCGGCGTATCGTTCAGTGGTCGTCGTCATGTCGCCACTCCCTGTGCTGGCCGGAGGATCGCCACTTGCCGTCGTCGTGCTGGTCCCGCTTGGGCACGATGCGGGGGTCGTCCTCCAGGGCATCGGCCGGGCGGAAGTCGACCACTCTGGTGAGCCGGAGGGGCTCCTGGTCGACGCGATGGCGAATGCCCGAGACGTCCTCGCTGCTGACCAGGCCGGCGGGGCTGCCATGGGGACCCACCTGGGCGACGAGGCGGCCTTCGTGGGTCCAGCAGCGCTGGGGGACCTTGGCGACTCGCCAGTCCCGCCCCCGCCAGCGGGCATGCCCGTCGGGCAGCAGCTGAAGCTCCTCGACGGGGACGAGGGCCGCGAACAGCCGCGCATTGAGGATCACCCCGCTGCCGGCCATGTGGACCGCGCCCTGGAAGGTCCCGCTGGCCAGCGCCGCGAGTGCCGCCTTGCGCTTCAGGCGCGTTCTCAGGGTTCCCAACCCGCAGAGGTGGATGAGGTCGGGGTCGAGTTGCTTGATCGCCCAGACCTCGAGGGATGCCTTGCCCAGCAGACGCTTCAGCATGGCCGCGTCATTCCCGTTGGCGGCCTGCCTCGCCGCCGGCGTCGTGGTGCTGAGGGCGTGAGTCCATGGTCACTCCTGACGCATTCCCGGTAGAGAACGGCTTACATTCGCATATCACGATGCAGTTCGCCAGTGCCTCGTCAGGCCTGACGGGATCCCTGGCCGCGACTGCGCCGACGGCGCGGGGCACGGGCCTCGTCGCCGCTGCGGTTGCCGTCGCGTCCGGCATTGCCGCGATTGCCGGCGTTGCCGCGGCGCGCCTGGTCCTGCGAGCGGCCGTTGCGCCCGCCGCGTCCACCTCGCCCGTTCTCGATCGGCTCCGGCTTGGCATTGGGATCGGGCTCGAAGCCCGGCTCGATACGCTTCTGGAGGTCGCGCTTGATCAGCCGCTCGATGCCCTTGAGCAGGCCGTGCTCGTCGACGCAGACGAGCGATACCGCCTGGCCCTCGCTGCCGGCACGCCCGGTGCGGCCGATGCGGTGGACATAGTCCTCGGCGACGTTGGGCAGCTCGAAGTTGACCACATGGGGCAACTCGCTGATGTCGAGGCCGCGGGCGGCGATGTCGGTGGCCACCAGTACCTGCAGGTCGCCGGTCTTGAAGGCCGCCAGTGCCTTGGTGCGTGCCGACTGGCTCTTGTTGCCGTGGATCGCCATGGCCGGGATGTCCTGCTTGGACAGCTGTTCGGCCAGCCGATTGGCGCCATGCTTGGTGCGGGTGAAGACCAGGACCTGGTGCCAGCGGTGCGCGGTGATCAGGTGGGCGAGCAGCTCGCGCTTCTTCTCGCGGTCGACGCGGTAGATGGCCTGGTCGACGGTCTCGGCGGTGGTGTTGCGGCGCGCGACCTCGATCATCGCCGGGTCGTCGAGCAGCTTGTTGGCGAGCTGCTGGATCTCGTCGGAGAAGGTCGCCGAGAACAGCAGGTTCTGACGCTTGGCGGGCAGGACCCGCAGCACCTTCTTGATGTCGTGGATGAAGCCCATGTCGAGCATGCGGTCGGCTTCGTCGAGCACCAGGATCTCGACCTTCGACAGGTCCACGTGCCTCTGCTGGTGCAGGTCGAGCAGTCGGCCGGGGGTCGCCACCAGGACGTCGAGGCCGGGGCGGATGGCATCGACCTGGGGCTGCTGACCGACGCCGCCGAAGATCACGTGGGAGCGCAGCTTCAGGTGGCGGCCGTAGTCGGCCACGCTCTCGCCGACCTGGGCGGCGAGCTCACGCGTGGGGGTCAGCACCAGGGCGCGGATCTGGCGAGCGCCGGGGCGTGCCCCACCGGCCAGCCGCTGCAGCAACGGCAGGGTGAAGCCGGCGGTCTTGCCGGTGCCGGTCTGGGCACTGGCCAGCAGGTCGCCGCCCGCCAGCACGGCGGGTATCGCCTGGCGCTGGATCGGGGTGGGAACGGTGTAGCCCTGTTCTTCGACAGCGCGAAGCAGTTCGGCACGCAGGCCGAGTTCGGAAAATGTCATGCGGTCTCCGCAGAAACGCCCCCGCTCGCGCCACGCACGCGAAGCGGCGTGGCCAGTCCCGGGCCGGGGCGTGAAAAAGGAATCTGGCGCGGCAGGAGGGACCCGCGATCGCCGCGAGGGGGCATTATGCCAGATCCCGGCGAGTAATACAGCTCTCGTCCGGAGACTCAGCCGGGCAGGACCTGCGCGGCGTCCCTCGCTATGGCAACTGCGTTTGCCCCGGGAGGCTCAGGGCGCCGGCCGATGGAGGTTGGCCTTGATGCGCGCCAGGATGGTGCCGCCCAGGCCTTCGATCTCGTCGAGCGCCTCCGGCTCGAGGGCGCGCAGCTGTTCGAGGTTGCTGATGCCGTGGGCGAACAGTCGGCGGGCGCTGGCCGTGCCGATGCCCTCCAGGGCGGTGAGCCCCTGGGCATGACGGTCGATGAAGGCCGTGCGCGCCCTGTCGTCCAGGGCGTCGCAGGCTCCCTGGTGATAGAGCTCGCAGGCCAGGCGGTCGACGCTGCTGCGAACGTCGTCGAGCATCGGCAGGTCGATGAAGTCGAGGCGCTGGGCGAGCGCCTCGATGCGCGCCAGCGCCTCGACGGCGTCGTCGAGACCGGCGAGCGCGGTGGGCGGGCTCTCGGTGGCCAGAACAGTCAGCAGCGCCTCGCGGGCCTGCTGTGCGAGGGCCTGGAGCTCGAGGGCAATGGCATGACGGGACGAGGACTCCCGAGCGGTCTCGTGCATGGTGACATCCCTGTGTGCGGTCGTCTTCCAAGCGTAGTGCATGGCCGGCCGGCGGGGGAGGTCAGCGCTGCCGACGTACCGCCGCGGCGATCTGGTCGGCGACCCTGTCCCAGCTGCGGCCCAGGGCGCGGACCAGGGCCGGGTAACCGTCGGCGTCGAGCTCGGTCTCGACCCGGAAGCCGTCCATGGCCAGCAGGCGGCCGTCGCCGGCACGCAGCTGCCACTGACCGCCGGCCACCGCCAGGCCGTCGTGGCGGCCCTGGAAGCGGTCGACTTCGAGGCGCAGGCTGATCGCCCCCGTGCCGCGGTCGCTGCCGTCGTCGAGCAGCACCCGGGTGTCGGTCAGGCGGGTGGCCAGGCGGGCCCGGAGGCCGCGCTCGAGCTGGCGGCCCAGGGCCTCGGCCCACTGGTGCTCCCTGGCCTCGACCAGGGTGATGTCGTCGAGCTGGTAGACGATGCCGTCCACGTCCAGGTAGTGGGCGAGCCGCGGCGGCCGTACCAGCAGCAGGTGCTCGGCGGTGCCGTCGGCCGGGGCGGCGGCCATGCTGCCCTCGGGCAGGGTGTAGCGGGTGGCGGGGGAGCTGGCGGTGGCGCAGCCGGTCAGCCAGAGCAGCGCAATGGCGGCGATCGACCAGTGCCTCGTCGTCTCGAGCTGGAGTCTCATGGGCATCCTTCCTCAGGGGGCTCGTCGCGGTGCCCGCGGCTGCGGGTCTTGCGTGTCCAGATTGTCGAACAGCAGGGCGCGGGGGTTCTCGCTCAGGGTACGCGCCACCGGCTGCAGGTCGCGCATCAGCCGGTCGAGACGCTCCACGGCGCCGCTCAGCTCCTGGAAGGCGGCGGACTCCGGCGACAGCCCCTGCAGGGTCTGGCGCAGTTCCTCGAGGGTGGCGTTGAGGTTGGCCGGCATGCCCCGGGTGTCGGGATCGTCGAGCACGCCCTGCAGCGAGGCGGAGAGCTCGCGTACCTCGCCGAGCATCGCCTCGGACGCCGACAGGTTGCGGTCCAGGCCGGCGAGCAGCGGCTCGATGTCGAGCCCGTTGAGCTTGTCGAGCAGGTCGGTGACCTGGGACTCGATCCGGGCGAAACCGCCGGAGGTGGTGGGGAAGACGCTGCGTTCGGCGAAGGTCTCGGCCCTGAACTCGCCGGCCAGGTCGCGGTGGAAGTTGAGGTCGACGAACATCGCGCCGGTCAGCAGGCTGCCGCTCTTGAGCGAGGCGCGCAGGCCGAAGCCGAACAACCGGTCGAAGCGCTCGCGCCACTCGTCGAGGTCGAGTTCCTCGCCGGTGACGCCGATCCGCTGGGGCTCGATGCGGATCAGCACCGGGATGGTGAAGCGCGAGCGGGAGTCGGGCTGGGGGGCGGAAAAGTTCCAGGGCACCGCGGCCACGGTACCGATGCGCACGCCGCGGAACTCCACCGGCGCGCCGCGGGAGAGCCCGCGAACCGTGTCGTCCACCAGCAGCACGAACTCGAGGTAGCGGTTGAAGGTGCCCTGGCGGGCGGCATCCTCGTCGGCATAGAGGGTGAAGGTGACGTCGGGCTGCACCGGCCTGCCCACCGGCAGCTCCTCGGGGACGCCGAAGGCGACGCCACCACCGAGCAGCGCCTCGAGCGACTCGACGTTGACCCGGATCCCCTCGGTGTCGAGGCGCAGGTCGATGCCGCTGGCCGACCAGAAGCGCGTGGCGTCGGTGACCAGGGTGGCGTAGGGCGCCTCGATGAACACCCGGTGCTGCATGCGACGGGTCTGGGGGTCGAACTGGGCGTCCTCGATCCGACCCACGGTGTAGCCCTGGTAGGTCACCGGATCGCCGACCCGCAGTGAATTGCCCAGGTGGCTGACCAGGTTGATGCGCAGGCCGTCCGCGCCGGCGGGGGCCACCGGTGGTTGGTCGCTGACCTGGAACTCGCGTGAGGTGCGCTCGCTGGTGCCCGGCTCGAGCTGGATGTAGGCCCCGGAGAGCACCGTGCCGAGGCCGCTGATCCCCTCGCGACCGATGCGCGGCTTGACCACCCAGAAACGGCTGTCCTCGACCAGCATGGCCTCGGTGTCGGGGCTCATGCGGGCGGTGATCACGGCGGTGGCGAGGTCGTCGGAGAGGTTGACGCGCTCGACCCTGCCGACCTCGACGTTGCGGGTCTTGATCAGGGTGCTGCCGGCCTCGATGCCCTCGGCGTTGGCCATGACCAGGGTGATCTGCGGGCCGCGGCTTCGGTAGTTGTCGTAGACCAGCCAGGCGCCGATCAGGATCGCCACGATTGGCACGATCCAGATCGGCGACAGCCGGGCCTGGGGTGAGGCCTTGGCGCGGTGCAGGTCCCGTTCGGGGGCGTCGTCGGCGCGCGGGGAGTCGCTCATCCGGGGGTTCCTCGTCCAGTGCTGCTGGGTGCTGCCCGGGACTCGTGTGGCAGGGGCGCGTCCCAGAGCAATCGGGGGTCGAAGGTCATGGCAGCCAGCATGGTGATCACCACCACGGAGCCGAAGGCCAGGGCGGCGGGCCCGGGGGTGATCGACATCAGCGAGCCGGCGCGGATCAGCGCCACCAGGATGGCCACGACGAAGACGTCCACCATCGACCAGCGGCCGATGAATTCGGTGAGCCGGTAGAGCCGCGTGCGGGTCACGGCATTGAGCTCATTGCTGCGCTCCACCACCAGGCAGAGCCAGGAGAGGGCGACCAGCTTGCCCACCGGGACGATCACGCTGGCGACGAAGATCACCAGGGCCACCGGCCAGGACCCCATCTGGATCAGCTCGACGATGCCACCGATGATGGTGGAGGGGGAGCTCTGGCCGAGGCTGGTGGTGGTCATGATCGGATAGACATTGGCGGGAATGTACATCATTGCGGCCGCGGCAAGCAGTGCCCAGGTGCGCTGCAGGCTGTGGGGCAGGCGGGACTGGAGTCGTTCACCGCAGCGCCGACAGTGGCCGGCCTCCAGACGGTTGACCAGCCCGCAGGTGGCGCAGCCGGCAAGCCCCTGGGGGGCGGCGGGTTCGCCGGTGCGTGCCCCCTCCGGGGCGCGGGGTTCGCCGGCCAGCGAGAACCACATCCAGTCCGAGTCGATGGACTGGGTGGTGAGCAGCAACAGCAGGGCGAAGGCGCAGAAGGCCCAGAATGACATGCCGAGCTCGACCTCAGCCATGCCGGCGATCTTGATCAGGCTCACCAGGGCCCCGATGATGAAGACGTCGGCCATCATCCAGGGGTTGAGGTGGGCCAGCGAGCGGGCGATGCTGCGACTGGCCGTCAGCGGTTCGCCCCGCAGCAGGCCCAGCTGGAGCCATATCACTCCCAAGAGATAGACCGCCGGCAGCACGATGATGGTGAGGATCACCGCGATGGCGACGACGGGTTGATGGAAGCCGATCAGGGTGGTGGCGGTCTGGGACAATTCGATGCGGTTGCCGATGCCCCCGACGCTGAAGCTGACGAAGGGAAAGGAGACCGCCATGGACAGGGCGAGCAGCGCCGAGAGGGCCAGCGCCATGCTGCGCTGGGCCGGCCGGAAGTGACGCTTGACCAGGGTGTGGCCACAGCGCGGACAGTCGGCCTTCTCGCCGGGGCGAAGCGGTGGCAGGGCCACCAGCCAGTCGCACTCGTGGCAGGCGCGCAGGCGTCGACGCGAGGTGCGCACCTCCGGCGGGGAGCGATCCACCAGGGGGTCGCCCCGAGGCAGGGCCGGGACTCGAATGTAACGCTTGGGCACCGCGGCAGTCACTCTCCTGAAATGGTCGATCCGGGGGCGGCCGGACCCTCGTCAGCTGGTAAGAAAGTGTGACACGTTGGCCCGGACGACACCATAGACAAACATGCACCCCTGAATGTTCCCGCGGGACTCTCGTGATGCTTCCTGCAATGGCGTTGGTGGCGGGACGGGTCCTGCTGGTATGGCGTGCCGAGCGCTTCGTCGACGGGGCGGCGGCGACCTCCCGACGGCTGGGGCTCTCGCCGCTGCTGATCGGCAAGCGCCAAGGGCAGAGGGCAGCATGGAGCCCGCAGGGCGGCATCCGAGACGAGACAAACGCGATATCAGCCGCTCGCCAGGCCGCGGTAAACGCTGGCCGCGCTGATGCCGAACGCGATGTGCGCGGCGAAGGTGATCCAGTCGCGCGCGACCTCGAACCAGGGGAACACGGCGGTAAAGCCGTACAGGTTGATCGCGAACAGTGCCGCCCCGAACGCAGCGCCGATCAGCAGCGCAGCACCCAGGCGCCGCCGCGCGACCAGCGCCGCGACGATCAGGCCATAGACGATCGACAGGGCGAAGTGCACCAGCGTCGCCACCGCGAACACGCTGGCGGCGAATGACGCCGGTGGCGACAGCACCTCGGGGCCGAGAATGATGGCCGCGGCCAGCCGCGCGTCGCGGTACAGTATCTCGGGCAGTGGCTGCTGGAACAGCGCCCACAGCATCACTTGCACCACGGTCGCCGCGATGCCGGCAGCGATGCCCGCCAGCACGGCGGCGCGCCAATTCATGGTGTGGAATCTCCGCAGAGAGACACGTTGACGTTACCCATACCATAGGCAAACATGCGCCTTTGCATGTACCAGGGACGAGACGAATGATACTTCCGGCGGTAGCGGTGATGGCGGGGTTGATCCTGTTGGTGTGGAGCGCCGAACGCTTCGTCGACGGGGCGGCGGCGACCTCCCGACGGCTGGGGCTCTCGCCATTGCTGATCGGGATGCTGGTGATCGGCTTCGGCACCTCGGCACCGGAGCTGATGGTCTCGGCGCTGGCGGCGGGGCAGGGCAACCCCGGCCTGGCCCTGGGCAACGCCTACGGCTCCAATATCGCCAACATCGGCCTGATCCTCGGGCTGGTGGCGCTGATCTCGCCGCTGGCGGTGCACTCGGGCGTGATTCGTCGCGAACTGCCGGTGCTCGGCGGCGTGACCCTGCTCTCGGCGCTGTTGATGTGGGGCGGGGTGATCGGCCGCTGGGAGGGGGGGCTGCTGCTGGTCCTGCTGGCCGGCTTCATCGGCGTCAGCATCTTTCAGGCCCAGCGTGATCGAGCCGATCCCCTGGCGGCGGAGACGGAGGAGAGCCTGGCGGTGCATCCCATGTCGCTGGGCGCCGGGCTCGCCTGGACCGGCATCGGCCTGGTGCTGCTCGTGGTCAGCTCGCGGATCCTGGTGTGGGGGGCGGTGGCCATCGCCCAGGGGTTCGGCGTCAGTGACCTGATCATCGGCCTGACGGTGGTGGCGGTGGGTACCTCGCTGCCGGAGCTGGCGTCGTCGATCAGCGCCCTGCGTCGACATGAGCACGACCTGGTGCTGGGCAACGTGGTGGGCTCGAATCTCTTCAATACCCTGGGCGTGGTGGGACTGGCGGCGGTGATCACCCCGATCCAGGTGGGCACCGAGGTGCTGTTGCGCGACTGGAGCCTGATGACGGCCATGACCGCGATGATGGCGGTGTTCGCCCTGGGCTGGCGGGGGCGCCCGGGGCGCATCAATCGCCTCGAGGGTGCCGTGTTGCTGACGATGTTCGTGGCCTATACCAGCTGGCTGGTGCACCTGGTGCTGCAGGGGGGGCAGGTCTGACCGTCTGGCTGCGACAACGCGACACAGCGGCAATCGACGCGTCGTTCGGCATCATGTCCCGGGACGATGTCGCAAACTGCCCAAAGCGCCCTTAGGTGGATCATCGGCGGGATGCGTCATGGTCTCCCCGTCCCTGAGCTAGGCTAGACGGGACGAGCTGTCGAGGTGGAATGCGTCACGGCGGGGCTGGGTCAGCGCCGGGCCGGAGGCACAACAAGCACCCGCGGGTGCGATCGCATCCCTCGCGACCCCCTGAACCCATCGCAGCGACGAGGCATGCGCCATGGAACTGGATCCCCTGTTGTTGTCGCGATTGCAATTCGCCTTCGTGGTCTCCTTCCACGCCATCTTTCCGGTGTTCACCATTGGTCTGGCGTCCTACATCGCCGTGCTCAACGGCCTCTTCTATACGACGAACAACCCGGCCTGGGATCGTCTGGCGATGTTCTGGACCCGCGTCTTCGCCGTGGTGTTCGGCATGGGCGTGGTCTCGGGCATCGTCATGTCCTTCCAGTTCGGTACCAACTGGAGCAACTTCTCGCTGGCGGCCTCCAACTTCCTGGGGCCGATGCTCAGCTACGAGGTGGTCACTGCCTTCTTCCTCGAGGCGGCCTTCCTCGGCGTCCTGCTGTTCGGGCGCGGCAAGGTCCCCCAGGGCGTGCATCTGTTCGCCGCCCTCATGGTGGCCATCGGGACCTTCATCTCGTCGTTCTGGATTCTCTCGGCCAACAGCTGGATGCAGACACCGGCCGGCGCTGAGCTGATCGACGGCCGTTTCCGTATCACCGCCTGGAGCGAGGCAATCTTCAACCCCTCCTTCTGGTACCGCTTCACGCACATGGTGATGGCGTCGTTTCTCACCGGCGGCTTCGTGGTGGCCGGGGTCAGCGCCTGGTACCTGCTGATCCGCCGCGACGTGGAGGCCAACCGCAAGGCGCTCTCCATGTGCCTGTGGCTGCTGCTGGTGTTGACCCCGGCCCAGGCGCTGGTAGGAGACTTCCACGGCCTCAACACCCTCGAACACCAGCCGGTCAAGGTGGCGGCGATGGAGGGCAACTGGGAGACCCGCTCCCATGTGCCGCTGCTGCTCTTCGCGATCCCCGATCAGGAGGCCCAGACCAATCGCTTCGAGATCGGCATCCCGAGCCTTGCCAGCGTCATCCTCAAGCACGACCCGAGCGGGGTGGTGCCGGGCATCAGCGAGGCGCCACCCGAGGAGCAGCCGCCGGTGGCCATCGTCTTCTGGTCGTTCCGGGTCATGGTCGCGATCGGCTTCTTGATGATCGGTGTGGCGCTGACCGGCCTCTGGCTGCGCCGCGGTGGCCGGGTCTACGAGCATCGTGGCTTTCTGCAATTGCTGCGGGGGATGACCGTGACGCCCTTCATCGCCGTGCTGGCGGGCTGGATCGTCACCGAGACGGGCCGGGCCCCCTGGCTGGTCTACGGCATGATGAGCCACGCCGAGGGGCTGACGCCGTCGCTCACCGGCGGCATGGCGCTGTTCACCCTGATCGGCTACGTGCTGGTCTATGCCGTGGTGTTCTGGGCCGGGGTCTACTACCTCACCCGGGTGGTGCGCAACGGGATGCTGCCGGAAGCACTGCACGCGACCGTGGACGGCGACGTCGAGCGTCCCAAGCGCCCGCTCTCGGCCGCCCATACCCCCTTCGAGCAGGATGCCGCCCCGACCTGGAGGAAATGAGCCATGGAAATGTTCGACCTGTCACTGATCTGGGCACTCATCATCGGTTTCGGCGTGATCATGTACGTGGTGATGGACGGCTTCGACCTGGGGGTGGGAATTCTCTTCCCCTTCGCCCCGGACGAGGACTCCCGGGACGTGATGATGAACTCGGTGGCGCCGGTGTGGGACGGCAACGAGACCTGGCTGGTGCTGGGGGGGGCCGGCCTGCTGGGCGCCTTCCCGCTGGTCTACTCGGTGTTCCTCCCGGCCCTCTACATCGGGGTCTTCCTGATGCTGGCGGGATTGATATTCCGCGGCATCGCCTTCGAGTTCCGCTTCAAGTCGCACCGCAACCGCCACTGGTGGAACCGCGCCTTCTGCTGGGGCTCGGCGGTGGCGGCCTTCGCCCAGGGCGTCGTGGTGGGCGCCTACATCCAGGGCTTCGCGGTGGTGGACTTCGTCTACGTCGGCGGTGCCCTGGACTGGTTGACCCCCTTCACCGTGCTCACCGGCCTGGGACTGATGGCCGGTTATGCGCTGCTCGGCGCTACCTGGCTGATCCTCAAGAGCGAGGGGCACGTGCAGGCGTGGGCCTATCGCATCACACCACCGCTGCTGGCCGCGGTGCTCACGGTATTCCTGATCATCAGCCTGTGGACTCCCTTCGTGAACCCGGATGTCTGGGCACGCTGGTTCGACCATATCCAGCTGATCTGGATCCTGCCCGGCCTGGCCCTGCTGTGCGCCTTCGTGGTATTCCGTTCGGTGCAGCGGCGCAGCGAGGGGCTGCCCTTCGTGGCGACCCTGGGTGTCTTCATCTTCACCTACCTGGGCCTGGTGGTCAGCAAGTGGCCGGTGATCGTACCGCCCCACTACACCATCTGGGATGCCGCCTCGGCACCCGAGTCACAGCTCTTCCTGCTGATCGGGGTGCTCTTCGTCATTCCCATCGTGCTGGCCTATACCGCCTGGACCTACTGGGTCTTCCGCGGCAAGGTCAAGGTGGGCGAGGGCTACCACTGAACTTATGGCGGAATCCACAGCTGCCGGCGCTGTGCTGACCCCGCGGCGCTGGCTCGATGAACTGGCCGCTCGCGAGCGTCGCCTGCTGGGTCTGGCCACGCTGGCCGGGGTGGCGGCCGGTGGACTCACCCTGATACAGCTGGCGGCACTGGCCTGGCTGGTGTCGGAGCTGGTGGTGGCGGCGCGTGCCCCGGGCGAGCTGTGGCCGGGCTTCCTCGTCCTGGTGGCGGTGTTGCCGCTGCGAGCCCTGGCCCAGTGGGGGCAGGAGACGGCCGGGCTCGAGGCCAGCCTGCGCATCCGCCGACGGGCGCGCGCGGCGTTGCTCGACCACCTGGCGCGGCTGGGCCCGGTGCGCCTGGCCTCGCGCCACTCGGCGACGCTGGCCAATCAACTGGTGGAGCAGGTGGAGGCGCTGGACGGTTACTTCGCCCGCTTCCTGCCCCAGCTGCGCCTGGCCCTGGCGCTACCGCTGCTGATCCTGGCGATGGTGGTCTGGCTCGACTGGCTGGCGGCACTCTTCCTGCTGTTCTCGGCCCCCCTGATCCCGCTGTTCATGGCGCTGGTCGGCATCGGGGCGGAGCGCCTCAACCGCGATCAGTTCGCCGCCGTGGCCAGGTTGTCCGGGCACTTCATCGATCGGGTACGGGGCATCGCCACCCTGCAACTGTTCGGGCGCACCCGGGAGGCTACCGCCGAGGTGCACGCCGCGGCCGATGACTACCGGCGCCTGAGCATGCGCACCCTGCGCCTGGCCTTCCTCTCGTCGGCGGTGCTGGAGTTCTTCGCCGCCGTGGCCATCGCCGTGGTGGCGATCTATGTGGGCTTCGGCCTGCTGGGTTATATCGACTATGGCCCCTCGCCCGAGCTGACCCTCTTCTCCGGTCTGCTGGTGCTGCTGTTGGCGCCGGAGTTCTTCCAGCCTCTGCGCACGCTGTCGCAGCACTATCACGACCGGGCCGCGGCACTGGGAGCGGCCGATGGCCTGGTGGCGCTGCTCGACGAGACGCCGGACCCGGTGCGCGCCGGCGGTGGCGGGGCGTCGGCGGCGTCGTCGGGCGAGCTGATCGGCCTGCACGCCGCCACGGTGGCCTACCCGGGGCGAGGGTGCGTGCTGGGGCCGCTCGACCTGGCGTTGCGGCCGGGCGAGGTGCTGGCGATCACCGGGCCGTCCGGGGCGGGCAAGTCGACCCTGCTGCAGCTGCTCGCCGGCTTCGTCGGGCCCGGCGAGGGCGAGCGGCGGCTGGGCGAGGGCCTCTCCTTCGCCTGGATGGACCAGCGCCCGCTGCTGATCCAGGGCACCCTGGCCGACAACCTGCGCCTGGCGGCCCCCGCGGCCGATGAGCCCGCCATGCTGACGGCACTCGGCCGGGCGGGCCTCGGCGAGCTGGTGGCGGTCCTGCCCGAGGGCCTGGCGACACCGCTGGGCGAGCGTGGGACCGGGCTCTCGGGCGGGCAGGCCCAGCGCCTGGCCCTGGCCCGGGTGTTCCTGTCACCGGCGCCGCTGGTGCTGCTCGACGAGCCTACCGCCAGCCTGGACGCCGACACCGAGGCGCGGGTGGTCGAGGCTCTGGTCGACCTGGCCGGTGCGGGGCGCACCCTGGTGATCGCCACCCACCACCCGGCGCTGATGGCGCTGGCCGATCGTCGGCTCGAGGTGGTCGAGGGGCGCCTGGCCGAGGCGCCGGCGCAGGAGGTGCGGCATGACTGAGCCCCGTCGCGGCGGCGGCCTGGGCACCACCTTCGCCCCCTGGCTGCGCCTGCTCGACAGGCGGCGGGGGCGGCTGGCGGCGGGGGCGGCCCTGATGGCCCTGACGCTGTTCTCGGCCGTCGGCCTGCTGGCGCTCTCCGGCTGGTTCATCACCGCCAGCGGGGTGACGGGGTTGCTGCTGGCGGCGGGGCTGGCCGCCAGCCTGGAGGTCTACGCGCCCGGCGGCGGCATCCGCGCCTTCGCCGTGACCCGCACCGTGTCGCGCTATCTCGAGCGCCTCTACAACCACGATACCGTGCTGCGGCTGCTGGCCGACCTGCGCGGCCGGCTGTTCGGCGTGTTGGCGGGGCTCGACGACCGGGCGCTATCGCGGCGCCGGGCCAGCGACTGGCTGCACCGGCTGACCGCCGACATCGACACCCTCGATGGCCTCTACCTGCGGCTGCTGGCCCCCCCGGCGGTCGCGGCGCTGGCGCTGCTCGGGCTGAGCGGCTTCCTGGCCCTGTGGTCGCCCGCGGCCGGTGCGGCGGTGATCGTGCTGCTGGGCCTGGCCCTGACCTGGATCACCCTGGGCCAGGCGCGTCTCGGCATGGCGATGAGCCACCGCCAGGTCGCCGATCTGGAACGACTGCGCGGGCGGCTGATCGAGCAGGTGCAGGGCCTCGCCGAGCTCGAGGCCTATGGCAGCCTGGCGGACCATCGCCGTCGGCTCGCGATCATCGAGGCGCGCTTCGCGGCCGATCAGCGCCGGCTCGGGCGGCGGGCGGCGCTGGGCAATGCCCTGGTCGGGGTAATGGTCGGGGCGACCCTGGCGTCGGTCCTGTGGCTGGCGGCCCTGGCCCATGACGCCGGGGGGCTCTCGGGGCCGCTGATGGTGATGATGGCGCTGGCGGTGCTGGCGACGAACGAGGCCCTCGCGGCGCTGCCCATGGCCTTCACCCGCCTGGGGGCGACCCGGGCCGCCGCCGAACGGCTCAATGCCCTGGAGTCGGCCCGGGCCCCTGTCGTCCCGGGTGGGGGGACGCCGCCGCGGGGCGCGCTCGGGGTGTCCCTGGAAGCGGTGACGCTGCACTATCCCGGTACCCTGGCGCCGGCGCTGGACCGACTCGACCTGACCCTGGCGCCGGGGGGGCGGCTGGTGATCTGCGGCGCCTCGGGGGCCGGCAAGTCCAGCGTCGCTGCCCTGCTGAGCGGCCGGCTCGAGGCCACTGCGGGACGGGTCTGCCTGGCGGGCATCGAGATCGCGTGGCTATCGTCCGACCGGCGGGCCGAGCGGGTGGCGGTGCTGACCCAGCGGGTCGATCTGTTCGACGACAGCCTGGCCGCCAACCTGCGCATCGCCGATCCGGTGGCGGATACGGCGCGCCTGTGGCAGGCCCTGGCGGCGGTGGACCTCGCCGACTGGGCCGAGGCGTTGCCCCGGGGCCTCGAGACCCGGGTCGGGGAGGGCGGCCGCCAACTCTCCGGCGGGCAGGCGCGCCGCCTCGCGCTGGCCCGGCTGGCGTTGCGCGACCCGGGCCTGGTGATCCTCGACGAGCCCTTCGCCGGCCTGGATGCCGACACGGCCAGCCGACTGTCACGCTGGCTGGATCGCTGGCTGGTCGGCCGCACGGTGGTCTATCTGGTGCACCAACTCGGCGGCGAGGTCGAGCCCCCCGGCGTCGACAGGGCGTTGACCCTGAAAGACGGGAGGCTTTGCGCAAACGGTCGGTTTATTTCAGGATAAGATAAACGACCGTGAGCGAGGTGAGTCGTGCGTGATTTCCTGAAGCGCCTGCCCAAGGCCGAGTTGCATCTGCATATCGAGGGCTCGCTCGAGCCCGAGTTGATGTTCGCGCTGGCCGAACGCAACCGCGTCCGACTGCCCTATGCCTCGGTGGAGCAGGCGCGTGCGGCCTATGATTTCAACGACCTGCAATCCTTTCTCGATCTCTATTACCAGGGCATGAGCGTGCTGCGCACGGCCGAGGATTTCCATGACCTGGCGATGGACTACTTCCGCCGTGCCAGTGCCGAGGGGGTAGTGCATGTCGAGATGCACTTCGACCCCCAGGCGCATCTGGCCCGGGGCATCGAGCTGCCGGTGGTGATGGAGGGGCTCTCGCTGGCGCGCCGCGAGGCCGAACGCCAGTTGGGCCTCTCCACCGCCTTGATCATGGCCTTCCTGCGCGACCGTCCCGCCGAGGAGGCGATGCGGGTGCTGGAGAACGCCGCGCCCTACTGGGAGATGCTCGATGCAGTGGGGCTCGACAGTGCCGAGCGCGGCAATCCACCGGCGAAATTCGTCGAGGTGTTCGAGCGGGCCCGAGTGCTGGGGATCCCGCGGGTGGCCCATGCCGGGGAGGAGGGGCCGCCGGCGTACATTCTCCAGGCCCTGGACCGGCTCGATGTCTGCCGCATCGACCATGGCGTGCGTTGCCTGGAGGATCCGGCGCTGGTGGCGCGGCTGCGCGACGCGGGTATCGTGCTCACCGTCTGCCCGCTCTCCAACGTGCGCCTCAAGGTGGTCGAGCGGATCGAGGATCACCCGCTGCCGCAACTGCTCGAGGCCGGGTTGCGGCTGACGATCAACTCCGACGATCCGGCCTATTTCGGCGGTGGCGTGCTCGACAACTACCTGGCCTGCCACCAGGCCTTCGGCTGGTCGAGGGAGGTCTTCATCGAACTGGCCGGCACCGCCATCGAGGCGGCCTTCATCGGCAACGAGCGCCGCCTGGCGTTGCGCCGCCAGTTGGCTGAAAGCGCCTGAGGACGTAGCCGGAGCGCTGCGGGGCGAACGGCGGCGACTCGTTGCGAAAAGCCCCCGGATGGCCGGGGGCGATTCCTTACCCTTCGCGACGGTGTTGACGACGACCGTCGGCCCAGGTTTCCAGCACATGGCGATCGTCGCCGAGCATCATCAGGGCGAAGAGGCGCTCGGCGAGCGTCCGGCAGCGGGCATGGCGCCGGGCCAGCAGTGGGGTCGCCTCCGGGTCGAGGACCACGAAATCGGCCTCCATGCCCGGCGCCAGGCGCCCGATGCGATCGTCCAGTGACAGGGCCCGGGCGTTGCCGAGCGTCAGGCCGAAGAGGCCCTGCCAGGCGGTGAGGGGCTGGCCACGCAGCTGGCCCACCTGGTAGGCGGCCTTGAGCGTCGCCAGTCCCGACAGGTCGGTGCCGCCGCCGACGTCGCTGGCATAGGTGATGGCGAGCCCCGCCTCGCGGGCCGCCAGCCGGTCGAACAGGCCGCTGCCGAGAAACATGTTGGAGCTGGGACAGAAGGCGAGATTCGCCCCGCGTTCGGCGAGCCGGTCACGCATCGCCCGGTCGAGGTGGATGCCATGGGCGAAGGTGCTGCGTGGACCGACCAGGCCGGACTGTTCGTAGACCTCGAGGTAGTCGCGGCTGTCGGGGAACAGCTCGGCCACCCAGTCGAGCTCGCCGGTGTTCTCGGCGAGGTGCGTCTGCAGCCAGAGCGTCTCGTCGTTGCGCATCAGCCCACCGGTGGCGTCGAGCTGGGCGCGGGTGGAGGTGGGGGCGAAGCGCGGGGTCAGGCTGTAGCCGAGCCGGCCCTTGCCGTGCCAGTCGCCGATCAGCCGCTCGCTGTCGCGGATGCCGCCCTCGGTGTCGTCGGTGAGCGCCTCGGGGGCGTGGCGATCCATCAGTACCTTGCCGGCGAGCATGCGCAGCCCGCGCCGATGGCTGGCGCCGAAGAAGGCGTCCACCGAGACCGGATGGCTGGAGCAGAACACCTGGGCGGTGGTGGTGCCCACCCGCAGCAGCTCGTCGAGGAAGGCCTCGGAGAGCGCCTCGGCGTGTTCGCGCCGGGCGAAGCGACACTCCTCGGGGAAGGTGTAGTCGTTCAGCCAGTCGAGGAGCTGGCGACCGTAGGAGGCCATGATCTCCAACTGGACATAGTGCACGTGGCTGTCGATAAAGCCGGGGGTAATCAATTTTCCCCTATGGTCGATGACTTCCACCCCCTCGGGCAGCTCGGGGGCCAGCCTGGCGTAGTCGTCAACGGCGCGGATGCGGCCGTTCTCCAGCCACAGCGCGCCATCCTCGAGATGGCGGACGCTGCCCTTGGCCGGGGTATCGTCCTCGCCGGGGTCGGCATCGAAGCTCAGCAGTTCGGCGCGCAGCACACGCGAGTCGGTCTTGGTCATGGTCTCGGACTCATCATTCCTTGGGTCATCGGGCTGATCCGGCGCCCCTGGCTCAGCAAACTTTGGGGTCTGACCCCACAGGAAACTTAGCAAACTTTGGGGTCTGACCCCACAGGAAACTTAGGAAAAGAGTGGGCGCAGCTCGGCGGGGTCTAGGCCACGCTGGTCGCCGCGTTCGGGCGTCTCGACCAGCGGCAGCAGCTCGGCGATGGCGGCGATGGCGATGGCATAGGGAGTCTTGTCGCCTCCCGAGTGGCCGATCGGGCAGCGCACCGTCGCCAGGGCTTCATCCCCATGACCGGCATCCGTCAGGCGCGAGCGGAAGCTGGCCCACTTGCTCTTCGAGCCGATCAGGCCCAACGACGCGGTGTCGCCGCGCGCGAGCAGGGCGTCGACCAGGGCGCGATCCTCGGCGTGGTCGTGGGTCAGCACCAGGGCGTGGACGCCGGCCGGCAGGTCTGCCACGGCGGCCCCGGGATCCGGGGCGTGGCGGCACTCGAGTCGCGGCTGGTCGGCGGCCCAGTCGGGGAAGGTGTCGTCGCGGCTGTCGTGCCACAGCACGCGCCAGGGCAGCGGGGCGGCCAGGTGCACGAGCTCTCGGCCGACGTGGCCGGCGCCGAAGATGGCCAGCGTCGTGGTGCTGCCGGGGAAGACCTCGATCAGCACGTTGACGAAGCCGCCACAGCACTGGCCGCTGCGCCCGCCCAGCGCGAAGGCCTCGAGGGTCATGCCGGGCGCGGCCTGTCCATCGGGGCTCGCCAGGCGCCGGCGTGCCGCCTCGATGGTCTGCCACTCGAAGGTGCCGCCGCCGAGGGTGTCGAACACCTCGTCGGCGGTGATCACCATCCGTGCCCCGGGCTCCCGAGGCGTTGAGCCGGCGCTGGTGACCTGGGTCGCCAGGGCATGGGGCAGGCCGTCGCGCTGCAGCCGGTGCAGGGCCGCATGCCAGCTCTCGGGGCGCTGCCGCGGTTCGGGACGCGAAGCCATCACGCCTTCTCCTTCTCCAGCGGCCAGGGATCGTGCCGCGAGCGCACCGCCTCGGCGGCGAGCAGTACCCGCTCCGGGGTGGCCGGGGCGTCGAGCCGCGGCGCATCGCCGTAGTCGGCGAGGCTCGCCAGGGCGTCGCGCAGCGCCGACCATACCGCCATGCCGAGCATGAAGGGCGGCTCGCCCACCGCCTTGGAGCGGTAGATGCTGGCCATGGAGTTGGGGTGGCCCTCGAGCAGCTTGACGTTGAACACCGGCGGCAGGTCGCCATAGGTGGGGATCTTGTAGGTGGCCGGGCCATCGGAGATCAGCCGACCCGCCTCGTTCCACTTCAGCTCCTCGCTGGTCAGCCAGCCCATGCCCTGGATGAAGCCGCCCTCGACCTGGCCGAGGTCGATGGCCGGGTTCAGCGAGTCGCCGACGTCGTGCAGGATGTCGACCCGGTCGACCTGGTACTCGCCGGTGAGGGTGTCGACGCTGACCTCGGCCACGGCGGCGCCGTGGGCGTAGTAGTAGAAGGGCCGCCCCTTGCCGGTCTGTCTGTCGTAGTGGATCAGCGGGGTGGCGTAGAAGCCCTTCTCGGAGAGCGAGATGCGGGCGAGATACGCCGCCTGTACCAGCTCGCCCCAGGGGATGCGCCGCTCGCTCTCGCCAACGCCTGCCACCAGGTGGCCGGCCTCCAGGCGCATGCCCTCGCGGTCGAGCCCGCCGAGCTCGGCGAAGAAGTGCTCACTGGCGAAGTCGAACAGCCGCTCCTTGAGCTTCACGCAGGCGTCGCGGGCGGCATGGCCGTTGAGGTCGGCGCCGCTGGAGGCGGCGGTGGGCGAGGTGTTGGGCACCTTGTCGGTGCGGGTGGCGGTGATGCGTACCGTGTCGAGGTCGAGTGCCAGTTCCCGGGCCACCACCTGGCAGATCTTGGTGTGCAGCCCCTGGCCCATCTCGGTGCCGCCGTGGTTGATCATCACGCTGCCGTCGGTATAGACGTGCAGCAGGGCGCCGGCCTGGTTGAGGTGCTTGGCGGTGAAGGAGATGCCGAACTTCACCGGGGTCAACGCCAGCCCCTTGCGAATGACCGGGCTCTCGGCATTGAACTCGGTAATCGCCCGACGGCGGGCCCAGTAGTCGCTGCTGGCCTCCAGCTGCTCGACCAGGTCGTGGAGCAGGGCGACCTGGTCCACGGTCTGGCCGTAGTGGGTGACGTTGCGCCCTTCGCGGTAGAGATTGCGCTTGCGCACGGTGAGCGGGTCCTCGCCGATGCGCCGGGCGATGTCGTCCATGGCCGCCTCGATCACCATCATGCCCTGGGGGCCGCCGAAGCCGCGGAAGGCGGTGTTGGAGGCGGTATGGGTACGGGCACGGTGGCCGGTGACCCGGGCGTCGCCCAGGGAGTAGGCGTTGTCCGAGTGGAACATGGCGCGGTCGACGATGGCCTCGGAGAGGTCCGGCGAGTAGCCGCAGTCGCCGATCACGGTGATCTCGCCGCCGAGCAGTACGCCGCGCTCGTCGACGCCCAGCCGGTAGCGGTTGTGGAAGGGATGGCGCTTGCCGGTGACGCGCATGTCGTCGGCCCGCGGCAGGCGAACGCGGGCGGTGCGCCCGGTACGCCGGGCGATCAGGGCGGCGATGCAGGCCCAGGGCGAGGCCTGGGTCTCCTTGCCGCCGAAACCGCCGCCCATGCGGCGCATCTCCACGGTGACGGCGTGGAAGGGGATGCCGAGCACCTCGGCGACCAGCTTCTGGGTCTCGCTGGGGTGCTGGTTGGAGGTGTAGACCACCACGCCCTCGTCCTCGGTGGGGGTCACCAGGCAGGCCTGGCCCTCGAGGTAGAAGTGCTCCTGGCCGCCGACGAACTGCTCGCTCTCGACCACATGAGCCGCCTCGGCGAGGGCCCCCTCCCAGTCGCCGCTTTCCTGCACGTGGGTGGGCCGCACGACCTCGCCGCGCTCGGCGGCGGCCACCGGGTCGAGGCTCGCCGGCCGCTCGTCGATCTCCACCACCGCGGCGCGCACCGCCTCCCGGGCGGCGCGGTGACTCTCGGCGGCCACCGCGAACAGTACCTGGCCGACGTAGCTGATCTCGTCCTCGACGAAGATCGGGTCGCCGGGGAAGACCGGGCCGATATCGGTATGGCCGGGCACGTCGGCGATGGCGATGACGTCGACCACGCCGGGCATGGCGCGCACCTGCTCCAGGTCGAGGCGGGTCAGGCGACCGTGGGCCACCGGCGAGAGGCCGAGCGCCACGTGCAGGCAGTCGGCCGGGGCCTTGAGGTCGTCGATATAGGCGGCGCGCCCGGTGACATGCTTGACCGCGCTCTCGTGGGCGCTGGCGCTACCGGCGGCGCCGCGGGTGGCGGGCGCCTGTGTCCCGCGGGAGTCGGCTTCCGGTACCCGGACCTCCTCCTCGAGGCGGCCTTCCAGCGGCTCACGGGCCCCGGCGGAGGTGGAGGAAATATCAGTGAGCGTACGCATGGAGCATCACCTCCCGGTCGGCGTTGGACGGCTGCTGCGCCGGGTTGTCACGAAGCAGTACCAGGCGCAGGCGTTCGAGCAGGTTGGCGGCGGAGAGCCGGCGGTAGTGGGCGCTGCCGCGAACGTCGCTCATGGGCTGGAAGTCTTCCACGAGCGCCAGGCGGGCGGCCTGGAAGGCGGCGGCGGAGGGCGGCTGGCCCTCCAGCGCCGCCTCCGCGGCCTCGGCGCGCTTGGGAATCGCGGCCATGCCGCCGAAGGCCAGACACACGTCGCGCAGCACGCCATCCTCGAGTCTCCAGCTGAAGGCGCCGAGTACTGCGGAGATGTCGTCCTCTCTGCGTTTGGACAGCTTCCAGACCTTGAGGTGTCGTCCCGGTTCGGGGCGCGGCAGGAAGATCGCGCGGATCGCTTCGCCCTCGCCCAGGGCGGTCTTCTTGTAGTCGAGGAAGAAGTCCTCGAGCGGCAGCTTGCGCTCGCCCGCGGGGCCGACCAGCCACAGCCGCGACGCGAGAGCCAGCAGCACCGGCGGGGTGTCGCCGATGGGCGAGGCGTTGGCGATGTTGCCGCCCAGGGTGCCGCGGTTGCGCACCTGGGCCGAGCCCAGGCGGTGCAGCAGGTGGGCGAAGGGCTCGAAGTGCTCCTCGAGCAGCGGCTCGAGGCGCGAATAAGTGACGGCGGCGCCGATCCACCAGCCGGGCCGGCCGTCGTCGAGGGTGGCCTCCTCGATGGTGTTGAGTTCGGCGACCCGTGTCACGTCGATCAGCCGCTCGAAGCGCTCGAGGCGCTGGGTGACCTCGAGCCAGAGGTCGGTGGCGCCGGCCACCAGCCGTGCGTCGGGATGGCGGCGGCGCAAGTCGACCAGCTCCGCCAGGGTGGTGGGCTGGGCGAAGTCAGCCTCGTCCTTCGGCGTGGCCGGCTGCGGGGCCGCGGCATCGAGCCACATCGGGCGCTGCTCGGGGTGCTCGCCCATGGTCAGGGCGGCGTCGCGGATCGGCCGATAGCCGGTACAGCGGCACAGGTTGCCGCCCAGCGCCGCCTCGAGGCGCTGGGGCGTCAACGGCGCCGGGGCGCGATGCTGCTCTTCGTGCAGCGTGAACAGCGACATGACGATGCCCGGGGTGCAGAAGCCGCACTGGCTGCCGTGACACTCGACCATGGCGGCCTGGGCCGGGTGGAGTCGCTCGCCGTCGGCCAGCCCCTCCACGGTGACCAACTGACGGCCGTGGAGCTGATGGGCCGGCGTGATGCAGGCGTTGGCGCTGTGGTAGCGAACCTGGCCGTCGGGCCCGGTTTCCCCGATGGCCACGGTGCAGGCGCCGCAGTCACCGGAGGCGCAGCCCTCCTTGGTGCCGGTCTGGCCGAGCGTCTCGCGCAGCAGCTCGAGGACGCTGGTGTCGGACGGAACCTCGCAGCGGCGGGGCTGCCCGTTGAGCAGGAAATCGATCATCGCCTTGTCTCTTGTTGATTGTCTCTTGTTGATGTGGGTGACAGATGCCGTTCAGGTGTTGACCATTTGGTCAGGATGTTTCCAGCATGGTTCAGAATCGCTCGCTTTGCAAGCCCGTTTGCACCCCGCACATGGGTGGTGCACTATCCCGAACACTTGACCGATTCGGGGCGTCGCCCCGAATCGCCTTGGGGCAGTGAGGTTGTCGATGACGCAGTGGAGGACGCCATCCGTGAGGGGCGTGAGGGAGAAGGGCGAAACCAACGGCATGACGCGCAAGCGTAACGAGCGAGAGATCCTGGCGGCGGCCGAGCGGGTCTTTGCCCAGCACGGCTATCGCGGCGCCAGCCTGCAGGCCATCGCCGAACAGGCCGGGTTGCCCAAGTCCAACGTGCTCTATTACATGGGCAACAAGCGGGGCCTCTACGTGCGCCTGCTGGAGCGGATGATGGAGCGCTGGAATGCGCTGCTCGACGATATCTCGGTGGAGGATGATCCGGCGACAGTTCTGGAAGCCTTCATCCGCAGCAAGATGCAGCTGTCGCGCCGTCACCCCGAGGGGTCCCGCCTGTTCGCCGCCGAGATCCTCGGCGGCGCCCCCTTCCTGCAGGAGTACCTGAGCGGCGAGCTGCGCGAGTGGGTGCAGGCCCGGGCGCGGATCTTCGAGCAGTGGGCCGAGCGCGGCCTGATGGATCCGGTCGACCCGGTGTGGCTGATTTTCCTGATCTGGTCGGCGACCCAGCACTACGCCGACTTCGAAACTCAGGTGCTCGGCATCACCGGCAAGGAGGAGCTCTCCGACGCCGACGTCGAGCAGATCACCGCCTTCCTGACCCGGGTGATCCTCAAGGGCTGCGGGGTACGCTCCCGCGATGACCTCGCCGCCTCCTGAGCCCACCATGCCCCTGCCCATCGAGGCCAGGCTCGACGCCATCCGTGAGGCACTGGCGGCCCATCCCCGCGCGCTGCTGGTGGCCGAGCCCGGCGCCGGCAAGACCACCCGGGTTCCGTTGGCGCTGCTCGACGAGCCCTGGTGTCTGGGCGAGCGCCGCGGCGGCAGGCTGCTGCTGCTGGAGCCGCGGCGGGTGGCGGCGCGGCTGGCCGCGGGCTTCATGGCGGAAACCCTGGGCGAACAGGTCGGCGAGACCGTCGGCTACCGGATGCGCGGCGAGAGCCGCGTGGGGCCGGCGACGCGCCTGGAGGTGGTCACCCAGGGGGTGTTGACCCGGATGCTCCAGAACGACCCCATGCTCGAGGGCGTGGCCGGTATCCTCTTCGACGAGTTCCACGAGCGGAGCCTGGAGGCGGACCTGGGCCTGGCACTGGCCCTCGACGCCCAGACGGGGCTGCGTGACGATCTGCGCCTGCTGGTGATGTCGGCGACCCTGGACGTCGAGGCCCTGCTCGGGGTGCTGGGCGAGGAGACCCCGGTGATCGACTGTCCGGGTCGCAGCTTTCCCGTCGCAACCCGCCATTGGCCGCTCAACAGCCGTGACGACATCGTCCGCCAGCAGGCCGCGGCGGTGATGGAGGCGCTCGCACGCGAGGAGGGCGACGGCCTGGTGATTCTGCCTGGGGTGGCCGAGATCCGCCGCCTGGCCCGGGAGCTGACCTCACGAGCGACCGAGCTCGCCGTACTGGAACTGCATGGACGGTTACCTCTGGAGGCTCAGCGCCGGGCCCTGCGCCCCGATCCCGAAGGGCGCCGGCGGGTGCTGCTGGCCACCGCCATCGCCGAGTCGAGCGTCACCGTGGACGGCGTGCGTATCGTCGTCGACGCCGGTCAGGAGCGGGTGCCGGTCTTCCAGCCGCGCACCGGCCTGACCCGCCTGGCGACCCGTCGCGTCAATCGTGCCAGCGCCGACCAGCGCCGCGGCCGGGCCGGCCGCCAGGGGCCTGGCCTGTGCCTGCGGCTGTGGGCCGAGGAGCAGCCGCTCGTGCCCCACGGCGAGCCGGAGATCCGCCAGGCGGACCTCGCCCCGCTGGCCTTCGAGCTGGCGCGCTGGGGCATCACCGAACCATCGAGCCTGGCCTGGGTGACCCCGCCGCCCGCCGCGGCGCTGGCCGCCGGGCGCGACCTGCTGGTCCGGCTGGGCCTGCTGGATGCCGGGCACCGCCTGACCGCGCTGGGCCGCGCCGCCACCCGCTGGCCGACCCATCCGCGCCTGGCGGCGATGCTCGAGCGGGCCGCCGAGCTCGATGCCGTACCCTTGGCCTGTGCCCTGGTGGCACTGCTGGAGGGGCGCGAGTTCGATGCCGAGCGCGACCTGGAGCGAGCCCTGAAGGTGCGTCTGGCATCGCCGCACGACCACCGCCAGTGGCAGCGCGATGCCCGGCGCTTGGCGGCCATCGCCGGCTGCCGCCCGGAGGGGGCCAACCTCGCGCCGCTGGGGGACCTGCTGGCGCTGGCCTATCCGGAGCGTATCGCCCAAGGCCTCGAGCCGGGGCGCTTCCGGCTGGCGAGCGGCGGCCTGGCGACCCTGCCCGAGGATCACCCCCTGGCCCATGTCGAACTGCTGGTGGCCGTGGAGCTCGACGGTCAGGCCAGCGGGGCGCGGATCTTCCGTGGCGTGGCACTCGAACGGTCACGATTGGAGGCGCTCTATCCCGAGACCGCCGAATGGCGCACGAGCCTCGAGTGGTCGGACGACCAGGGCCGGCTGCTCGGCGAGCAGGTGCGTGGCCTGGGCGGCGTGGTGCTGGCGCGTCGGCCCTTCGAGACGCTGCCGCCCGAGGCGGTGAAGGCCGCCCTGCTCGAGGCCCTGCGCCGCCGCGAGCGGCTACCTTTCGATGAGGCGGCGGAGCAGCTGCGTGGCCGGGTGGCGCTGCTGTGCCGGGTGCTGGGCGACGACTGGCCCGACTGGTCGCACGCGGCGCTGCTGGCGGATCTGGAGACCTGGCTGGGGCCGCATCTGGACAGCATCACCCGGCTCGACGCCGTGGCACGGCTGCCGCTGGCGCGGCTGCTGCTCGACCGCCTCGACTGGTCGCTGCGCGTCCGGCTCGACGAGCTGGCCCCGGAGCGGCTGACGGTGCCCAGTGGCGCGTCGGTGCGCCTCGACTATGCCCCCTGCCTCGAGGGCCAGCCGCCGGTGCTGGCGGTGAAGCTGCAGGAGTGCTTCGGCTGGCAGGCGTCGCCGCGCCTCGCCGACGGCCGCGAGGCGGTGCTGCTGCACCTGCTCTCGCCGGCCCGGCGCCCCCTGCAGGTGACCGCCGACCTGGCGAGTTTCTGGGCCAACGGCTACCCGGAAGTGCGCCGCGAGATGCGCGGCCGCTACCCCAAGCACCCCTGGCCCCAGGATCCGCTCACCGCCGAGGCCACCGCCCGCACCAAGCGGCGGGGGTAGGATGAGGATGCTGGCGTCTGTCTGCCGACGCTGGCTGGTATAGTGAGGCGATGGTCTAAAGGGAACCCAGAAGGTCGGAATGTTGGATATGAAGCCATCCTATACGAGGATCAAAGACTACTTGATCGAGCAGATTGAGCAGGGAGCGTTCGCGCCTGGTGACAGAATCCCTGCCGAGAACAACCTGGCCAAGGAGTTCGGTGTCAGTCGTATGACCGCCAACAAGGCGATACGTGACCTGGTACACCAAGGGATGCTGATGCGGCGCACAGGGTCCGGTACTTATGTGGTCGAGCACAAGGCTGAGTCATCGCTGTTCGAGATCAAGAACATCGCCGACGAGATCCGGGCGCGGGGCGGCGTACATAGCAGCGAGGTCATCTGCCTCGAAGAGGTGCCGGCGCTGGATGATGTTGCCATCTTTCTGGGAGTCCAGACGGGGTCCCGGGTGTTCTACTCCGAGATCGTGCATCGGGAGAACGGTGTCAAGATCCAGCTTGAGCGGCGTCATGTGAACCCCAAACTGGCACCCGACTATCTGGAGCAGGACTTCGAGCGCCAGACCCCCAACGCCATCCTGGTGGCTCGTTACCCGGTCACCGGTGTGGAACATTCGGTGGAAGCGGTGCACCCAAGCCCCCAGGAGGCAGCGCTGCTGGATATTTCGGAGCGGGAGGCCTGTCTCAAGGTCATTCGGCGCAGCTGGTCGGGAGAGCTGTTAATCAGCTATACCCAGCTGTTGCATCCGGGCTCCCGTTACAAGCTCAACGCTCGAGTTCATACGGACTCGCTATAACGGGTTGTCGCGCCCTGACAACGCCACAGGCCATCCCGAGGGATGGCCTGTGGCGTTGTGTGCCCCTTGTTCTAACCGGCCAGGAAGAGCACCAGATAGCCTGCGGGAATCGCCAGGAATAGCCCGATGGCGGTGCGAATGAACCAGATCGCCAGCAGCTGCGGAATGGAAATGGGAATGTTGGTGGAGAGAATGCAGGGAATCGACGCCGAGAAGAACAGGATCGAGGAGATCGACACGATGGCGGTGGCGAAGCGGGCCACAAAGGAGGCCTCGGTCATCTGCAGCGCCGGCAGGAACAGCTCGGCGAGGCCAGAAGCGGTGGCCTGAGCCAGCATCAGACCGTCATCGACCCCCCAGGGCAGCACGAAGGGGTAGAGGGCATAGCCGAGCCAGTCGAACACCGGAGTATAGGTGGCCACCAGCAGGCCGATCAGCCCTACCGACATGATCGAGGGCAGGATGCTCATGGCCATCAACAACCCTTCGCGGCCATTGTCGAGCACATTGCGTTGCAGGCTCGGCGCCCGCTCGGCGGCTTCCAGTCCGGCCCACAGGGCGCTGTTGAGGCGCTCTCCCCGGGGCACCATCGGTTCGGGGTTGGCGGCGTCAGCGCTCATGCGGCTGATCGGCGGAATGCGCGCGGTAATGGCGGTGATCAGGAAGGTGATCAGCAGGGTCAGCCAGAAGTAGTGCAGCCAGGCATGCATGATGTTCAGGGTGTTCGCCACCACGATCATGAAGGTCACCGAGGCAGTGGAGAAGCCGGTGGCGATGATGGCCGCCTCACGGTTGGAGTACATGCCGCTGGTATAGACCTGGTTGGTGATCAATAAGCCAATGGAGTAACTGCCCACGAAGGAGGCCACCGCATCGATGGCGGAGCGCCCCGGCGTCTTCCATAGCGGGCGCATCAGCGGTTGGCAGATCACACCGACCAGTTCCAGCAGCCCGTAGGTGGTGAGCAGGGCGAGGAAGATGGCTCCGATGGGCACGATCAGGCTGACCGGCACCACCAGCTTGTCGAGCAGGAAGGGCAGCTTGTCGGGCTCGTGCAATAGGGTGGGGCCGGCACCGCTCATGGCCATTACCATGAAGACCACCCCGGCTACCTTGAGCAGGGTAAACACCAGATGGGTGGTGTTGCGCCGCCAACTGCCGGTGATGAAGGGGTAGAGGGCTCCGGCGGCGATCACACCCAGGGCATACCAGGGGGCCAGGTCGCCCAGCAGGCCGATGCAGTAGCGCACGAGGTGGTCCAGGAGGATGGTGGAGCGTCCGCCGATCTCGATGGGCACGAAGAAGAAGAGAATGCCGATGCCGCTGGGAATCACCAGCTTCATCAGATTCCACCAGCTGCTTTTTCTGTTCTTGGGATATTCCGCCAGTTTTTCCATGAGGGCTTCCACCGTCGTGTTGTTGTCTAGAGGTCAATATGTATATACAGCATGGACAAGATTTAGCCATTTTCAGTCCTGCGGCAAATAGACCTTAGTCTAGTCCTTCTGGCTAGAATAATTTTTACTTCCAATTAAAACAATGATATAGAGTTTAATCGAGCAATTCAGAACCTTTCCCCTCTTGACGATGCCTCGTGGAATGGTCGATATCTGTATATACAGATTGTGTGGCTATCTTGGCTGCACCAGCTTCACCACCACAACCACGAGGACGCCTTCATGACCCAGTATCAGCCCATCGACCGTGACCCGCGTCACGACCCGTCCCGCCGGATCGCCGCCCCCACCGGGCCCGAGCGCAGCTGCAAGAGCTGGCTGACCGAGGCGCCGCTGCGCATGCTGATGAACAACCTCCACCCGGACGTCGCCGAGCGCCCCGAGGACCTGGTGGTCTATGGTGGCATCGGTCGCGCCGCCCGCGACTGGCAGTGCTTCGACACCATCGTCGAGACCCTCAAGCGCCTGGAGGACACCCAGACCCTGCTGGTGCAGTCCGGCAAGCCGGTGGGCGTCTTCGAGACCCACAAGGACGC
>NZ_JCAKFQ010000037.1:0-29740 GCF_059509875.1 Halomonas sp. LMYGS-3
ACCAGGCTCACCGCATCCGCCTTGAATTCATCGGAAAATCGACGTCGAGTCTTCTTGGTCATGAACACCTCCATTGCCTCCATTATGAGGCTTATCGGGGTGTCCGCTCCAATTGGACCACTTCAAGCCGATCCGCTGGCTTGAAGTGGATTAGGGAAGGACGAGGCCAGTCAGCACATGGCCAGCCGCCGCTCGGGACGGTTGCCCATGCCTTCGAGGCGTTCCTGGAGGCTGACGAGGCGCTCGACCTGCCCCTTATCGGCGGCCAGCAGAACCTCATTGACCCACTCCGGCACCATCTCGGCAATGCGGTAGTAGACCCACTGCCCCTCGCGGCGATCGTTGAGCAGCCCACAATTGCGCAGCTGCGCCAGATGCCGCGACACCTTGGGCTGGGACTGCTCCAGGGCATGGGTCATCTCGCAGACGCAGAGCTCCCCCTCACGCAGCAGCAACAGCATCAACATCAAGCGGGTCTCGTCGGCGAGACACTTGAAGACGCGAACCGGTTCCAGCAACGTCAAGACAGTCTCCTAAGAGCGATTATTCAGTAGCATTCTACGGGAACCATTCGCACGCCGACAGCGATCTGTCTCAGGCACACTATCGTGGCAGCGATAAGGCCATCGCATTGCCACACTGGCCATTACTTTGTGGCGACCACACGCACCAGAGCGATACGCCCTTCCTCGAGGTTGCGGCGCTGATTCTGGGCCATCTGCATGAAGTCCTCCCCGAGCAACAGATGATAGCCCAGCGGCGGTGGGCCCTCCTTCCGGAGGCGTTCGGCCATCGCGGTGAACCAGCGGCGGGCGGGCTCGGTGGCGTCCGACCAGTCAATGATGCGAAACCCCGCCTGCTCGAGTAGCCGATGCAGCTCTTCTCCCGTGACGAGGAAGCTGGTGTCGGGGGTGCGGGCCCAGGGCACGGGAAACAAGACCGGCACCGTCGTTCCGGCGACGACATCATGGAGTGCCAGGCGTCCCCCGGGCTTGAGTACCCGATGCATCTCACCATAGAGGCGCGACTTGTCGGGAATGTTCATCGCCGCATGTTCCGTCCACACGATGTCGAAAGCCTCGTCGGCGAACGGCAGGTCAAGGGCGTTCCCCTGGCGAAAACTGACCAGCCCCGACAACCCGATGCGATCCGATAACATCTGGGCGACGCGACAATATTCCTCGGTCAGATCCAGGCCCACCACATGGCAGCCGATACGCTCGGCCAAGCAACGTGATGAGCCACCGATCCCGCTACCGACATCGAGCACCCGGTGTGACGCCTCCACCCCGGCGGCATCTGCCAACTCGAGGGTCGCTTCACGGCCGCGGATGTGAAATTCATCCACGGGCGCCAGGTCCTCCGGCACCAGATGGTCGAGATCCTTGCCAGCCGTTTGCAGGGCCTCGAGAATGCGCTGGCCTAGCTCGGGACTGGCATAATGACGCTGGATGTCCTCTTGCAATTGCTCGCTCATAGCCTTCCCCCTGGCCATCGAAATGCGGCGGTCGGCCACTCACGAGTTGCTGAACGACCCGAGAATGGGGCGACCGTTCATGGACTACGTGATCTCAGTATAGGTACCAGCGGCCTGGACAGGGTGACTCCGCGTTCTCCCGTCATGCACCGGAAGTCACCGAACTCGTGACGGTCACTCCCTGCTGGGGTCTTCTCGTCGGCTTCTCCCCGGCGCCCCTCGCTTCAGTGTTGCATGGCGCCTTCCCGCGGCAGCGCCAAGGCCATCAAGGCACTGGCCAGCACCAGCGCCGCCGAGATCCACAGGCAGGCGGCAAGCCCGAAGACCTGGTAGACCCAGCCGGAGAGCAGCGTGCCGGCGAGTCGGCCCATGGCATTGGCCATGTAGTAGAAGCCGACGTCCATGGAGACGCCGTCGGCACGGGCGTAGTGGACGATCAGGTAGCTGTGCCAGCTGGAGTTGATGGCGAACAGCACACCGAAGGCCAGCAGCCCCACCACCAGCCAGCCCACCTCCGCCAGCGGCAGTAGCGCCAGCAGCGCCGGCAGGCCGGCCAGCACCAGCGCCCAGAACGCCGTGACCCCGCGTGCCCCTCCCTTCACCAGGCCGGTAAGGCGCGGCGCCTGGGTCTGCACGCCGCCGTAACCGATCACCCAGATCGCCAGCAGCCCGCCCACCGTCCAGTGGCTCCAGCCGTGTTGGTCATAGAGGAACACCGGCAGGGCCACCACGAACCACACATCGCGCGAGGCGAACAGGCAGAGCCGCGCCGCCGCCAGCACGTTGATCGCCCGCGACTTGGAGAATACCTCGCGGAACTTCGGCTTGCGCTTCTGGCGCCCCAGGTCGGCCTTGAGGCGCACCAGCGACATCACCAGCACGGCGACGAGCATCACCGCCATACTGATCACCGCGCCGCGGAAGCCGATCAGGGTCAGCAACAGGCCGCCGAGGAAGAAGCCGGCCCCCTTGAGAGCGTTCTTCGAGCCGGTGAGGATCGCCACCCAGCGATAGAGCGCACTCTGGGCGCTGGCGCTCTCCTTGGGCACCAGCACCTTGACCGCGCTCTTTGCGCTCATCTTGTTGAGGTCCTTGGCGATCCCCGAGAGCGCCTGGGCGGCCATCACCCAGGGCACGGTCAGCGCCGCGGCGGGCACCATCAGCATGGCCAGGGCGACGATCTGCAAGGCCAGGCCGGCGTTCATGGTGCGGTTGAGCCCCAGCCGCGCCCCGAGCCAGCCCCCCACCAGGTTGGTGATCACGCCGAAGGCCTCGTAGAAGAGGAACAGCAGCGCCACTTCCAGCGGCGAGTAGCCGAGCTGGTGGAAGTACAGCACCACCAGCATGCGCAGGGCGCCATCGGTCAGGGTGAAGGCCCAGTAGTTGCCGGTGATCAGCAGGTACTGGCGAACCTCGAAGGGCAGCGCCTTGAGGCGCGCAGCGAGCGAGACTGCCTCAGCCACGGCCCACCTGCTCACTCCCTACCTTCAGTGCCAGTTCGGCGGTGCGGTTGGCGTAGCCCCACTCGTTGTCGTACCAGGCGTAGAGCTTGAGCTGGGTGCCGTTCACCACCATGGTCGAGGGCGCGTCGATGATCGAGCTGCGCGGGTCGGTGCGGTAGTCGATGGAGACCAGCGGGCGCTCCTCATAGCCCAGGATGCCGGAAAGCGGGCCCTCGGCGGCGGCCTTCAGGGCGGCATTGACCTCCTCCACCGTGACCTCGCGCGCGAGCTCGAAGACCATGTCGGTGAGCGAGGCGTTGGCCAGCGGCACGCGCACGGCGTGGCCGTTGAGCTTGCCGGTGAGCTCCGGGAAGATGGCGGTGATCGCCTTGGCCGACCCGGTGGTGGTGGGAATCAGGCTCATGCCGCAGGCCCGCGAACGGCGCAGGTCGGGTTTGCCGGGAGAGTTCGGGGCATCGAGGATCGACTGGGTGTTGGTGATATCGTGGACCGTGGTCATCGAGCCGTGGCGAATGCCGAAGGTCTCGTGGATCACCTTGACCGACGGCGCCAGGCAGTTGGTGGTGCAGCTCGCCGCGGTGACGATGCGGTGCGTCTCGGGGTCGTACTTGTCGTCATTGACCCCCATCACCACGTTGAGCACGCCCTCTTCCTTGACCGGCGCACTGACCACCACACGATCCACGCCCTGATCCAGGTAGGCCTGGAGCTTGTCGCGGGTCTTCATCTTGCCGGAGCACTCGATGGCCACCCGGCAGGCCGACCAGTCGTTGTCGGCCAACTCGCGGTTGGTGCTGAAGGGGATGGACTTGCCGTCGATCACCAGGGCGTCATCCTCGGCGGCGATCCCCTGCCCCGGCGACCAGTGTCCATGCACCGAGTCGAACTCCAGCAGGTGAGCGAAGGTGGCAACGTCGCCGCCCGGGTCATTGATGCGGCCGATCTCGACCTCGCCGGATTCGACGCGGGGCCAGAGGCTGCGCAGGGTCAGCCGCCCGATGCGTCCGAAGCCGTTGATACCGATAAGCAGTGGTTGAGGCATGGATCCTCTCCAAGGTCATATATGAAGTTTCATATATACTATCAGTCTGTGTCCATCGTGTGACAGCCGGACCCATGCAGCGACGCCCATTTCGGCCAGGCGTTTATCCGTAACGCCCGGTGATGTAGTCCTCGGCCTTCTTGGTGGCCGGGTTGGAGAACATCGTCTTGGTGTCGTTGTACTCGATGATCTCGCCGAGGTGGAAGAAGGCGGTGTAGTCCGCCACCCGTGCGGCCTGCTGCATGTTGTGGGTCACGGTGACGATGGTGAACTGCTGCTTGAGCTTGTCCATCAGGTCCTCGATGGTCGCCGTCGAGATCGGGTCGAGTGCCGAGGTGGGCTCGTCCATCAGGATCACGTCGGGCTGCACGGCGATGGCCCGGGCGATGCACAGGCGCTGCTGCTGCCCCCCCGAGAGCGAGGTGCCCGGCTGGTGCAGCTTGTCCTTCACCTCCTCCCACAGGCCGGCGTCGCGCAGGGCCTTCTCCACCAGCTCGTCCTGCTCCGCCTTGCGACCGACCAGGTCGTGCATGCGCGGCGCATAGGCGATGTTCTCGTAGATCGACTTGGGGAAGGGGTTGGGCTTCTGGAACACCATGCCCACCCGGCGACGCAGTGCCACCTCGTCCATCTTCGCCGCATTGACGTCGCGGCCGTCCATCTCCACCAGGCCCTCGATGCGTACCCCCGGGATCAGGTCGTTCATGCGGTTGAGGCAACGCAGGAAGGTCGACTTGCCGCAGCCGGAGGGGCCGATCAACGCCGTAACGTTCTTCTCGAAGATATCGATGTCGAGGCCCTTGAGGGCCTGGCTCTGGCCGTACCAGAGGCTGAGGTCGCGCACGCGGATGCTCAGGTCATGGCACGCCTCGTCGTTGCGCGTGTGGGGCTGCCCGACCTCGGGGGCCTGGCCATGGCGGGGAGCGGCTTGCATGTTCATGTCGATGTCCTCTGTGACGCGCTGGCTCACCAGCGACGCTCGAATTTCTTGCGCAGTACCACGGCGGTGGCATTGAGGAAGATCAGCACCGAGAGCAGTACCAGGATGCCGCCGGCGGTCTTCTCGACGAAGGCGCGATCGGGTTCGCCCGACCAGGTGAAGATCTGGGCCGGCAGCACCGTGGCGGCTTTGGTGAGGGTGGCGCCGACGTCGGGGATGAAGGCCACCATGCCGACGATGATCAACGGCGCGGTCTCGCCCATGGCCTGGGCCAGACCGATGATCGAGCCGGTCATGATGCCCGGCATCGCCAGCGGCAACACATGGTCACGCACCACCTGCCAGCGCGAGCAGCCCACTCCGAAGGCGGCATGGCGGATCGAGTCCGGCACGCTGCGCAGCGCCGTGCGCGTGGCGATGATGATGATCGGCAGGGTCATCAGCGCCAGGGTCATGCCACCCACCAGGGGCGAGGAGCGCGGCATGCCGAAGAACTGGATGAAGATCGCCAGGCCCAGCAGGCCGAACAGGATCGAGGGAATCGCCGCCAGGTTGTTGATGTTGATCTCGATGATCTGGGTCAGGCGGTTGTCCGGGGCGAACTCCTCGAGATACACCGCCGTCATCACGCCGATCGGGAAGGCCACCACCAGGGTCACCAGCATGGTCATCACGGTGCCGATCGCCGCGGACATGATGCCCGCGAGTTCCGGCATCTTGGAGTCGCCGCGGGTGAAGAAGGTGGTGTTGAACTTCAGCTCCGCGCGCCCCTCCTCGACCAGCCGGTCGACACGGGCCTTGGCGTCGTCGCGCAGGCGGTTGGCGTGCCCCTTGAGGTACTGGTCGACCTGGCCGTCGGCCAGCACCCACTCGCTGCGGGAGGTGCCGAGCAGGGCGGGGTCGTCACGCATCATGAGCGGCAGGGTGCGCAGCCAGCCGCGGCTGACCAGGTCGCGCACCTCCTCGTCCACGGCCGCCAGCGGCAGCTGGCTGGCCTGCTCGCTGTAGTCGACCTCGACCCGGATCTGGGCCTGCTGGAAGGCCGGCAGGCCCTTGTGCAGCATGTCCGCAAAGAAGACCACCAGGAACAGGCCGGCCAGCCCCAGTGCCCCCATGGAGATCCACTTCAGTCGCGCCGACTTGCGGTGGCGCCTCTTGAGCTGGGCGCTGATCTCGTCGAAGGATTGGCTCATCGGACAGATTCCTCGGCGTTAGAGGTTATTGACGCGATACTTCTCGCGGAAGCGGCGGATCATGATCACCGAAACCAGGTTCAGGGTCAGGGTCACCGCGAAGAGCACCAGGCCCAGGGCGAAGGCGGAGAGCGTCTCGGCGCTCTCGAACTCCAGGTCGCCGGTCAGGGCCGCGACGATGCGTACCGTCACCGTGGTCATCTCTTCCAGTGGATTGATGGTGAGGTTGGGGCGCATGCCGGCGGCCATCACCACGATCATGGTCTCGCCCAGTGCCCGGGAGACCGCCAGCAGCGAGGCGGAGATGATGCCCGGCAGGGCCGCCGGTATGACCACGTCGCGGATCGTCTCACCCTTGGTCATGCCCAGCGCCAGGGAGCCCTGGCGCATGCTGTCGGGTACGGCATTGATCACGTCGTCGGAGAGCGAGGAGATGAAGGGAATGATCATGATGCCCATCACGATCCCGGGCGCCAGGGCGTTGTTGAAGGAGGCGTTCAGCCCCAGGCTGCCGGCCAGGGAGACGACCAGCGGGGCCACGGTGATGGCGGCGAAGAAGCCGTAGACCACGGTGGGGATGCCGGCGAGCACCTCCAGGGTGGGCTTGGCCAGGGTACGCACGCGAGCCGGCGCGAACTCCGACATGTAGATCGCCGCCAGCAGGCCGACGGGAATGGCCACCAGCATGGCGATGGCGGTGATCATGAAGGTGCCGGCGAACAGCGGCACCGAACCGAAACTGGCGGCACTGGCCGCGTCGTCGGCACGCCCGGCGGCGGCCAGGAAGCTGTTGCCCGGCGCCCAGACGGTGCCGGTGACGAACTCCCAGAAGCCGTGCAGGCGGAAGAAGCGCAGGGCCTCGGAGACGATCGACAGCAGGATCCCGAAGGTGGTGAAGATCGAGATCAGCGCCGCACCGGCCAATATCCAGCGGATGACCCGCTCGATGGCCTGCCGGGCGTGGAAGTCCGGCCTGACGCAGGCGATGCCCACGATGCCCCCGGCAGCGGCCACCAGCAGGCTGCCGGCCAGCAGGTAGGGGGTGGGGATCTCGGCCCCCAGCAACAGCAGCAGGAAGCCGCCCACGGCGCTGACCAGCAGGGCGGGGCCGGCCGTGGAAAGCGCGGCGAACCAGGCATACTGGTCGGGCTGGGCGTACATGGCGGTACCTGCCGACCGCGTGCGGGTCGCCTTGGCGCGCCCCACCAGGAAGGCGAGCCCTCCCATCGCCAGCAGGGCGGCGCAGAAGAGCAGCAGGAGTTGGTTGGTCTGCATCGGAAGACTCTCGAGGATGCGGTTCCGTTGTCGGGTGCCGGATACGACGAGGGCCGGCAGCTCAGGCTGCCGGCCTCTTCACCGGTACCGGCTGGCGATCACTGCAGATCGGACAGCTCGAGCGTAACGCGGTTGGCCACCTTCTCGCGCGCTTCGGCACGGGCCTTCTCGGCGGCCGGGATCAGGCCGATGCCCTTCAGGTAGCCCAGATCGCCGATCATCTGCTCGCTCATGAACATCTCGGCGTACTCGTACATGGCGGGAACGTCGTCGCCATGCTGGTTCTTGATGTAGAAGAACATCGAGCGGGCCACCGGGTAGTCGCCGCTGGCGATGGTCTCGGGGTCGGCCTCGACGCCGTCGATGGTGGAGCCGATCAGCACGTTGCTGTTCTCTTCCAGGAAGGAGTAGCCGAAGATACCGAAGGCGGTGGTGTCCTGGGTGAGGCGCTGCACGATCAGGTTGTCGTTCTCGCCGCCGTCGACCCAGGCACCGTCGGTGCGGACGTCGGAGTAGTGCTCGCCGTCGTACTCCTCGAAGTTCTCGGAGGCGGCTTCGAGGACCAGCTCCTCGAAGGCGTCACGGGTGCCGGAGGTGGTGGGCGGGCCGACGATGACGATCTCGCGATCCGGCAGGCTGTCGTCGATCTGGTTCCAGTTGGTGTAGGGGTTCTCCACCAGTTCGCCATCCACCGGCACCATGGCGGCCACGGCCAGGAAGATCTGCTCGCGGGTCACCGGCATCGGGTTGTTGGCACTGGACTGGGCGAAGGAGATGCCGTCGTAGCCAATGAACGCCTCGGTGATGTCGGTCACGCCGTTCTCGGCGCAGCGCTCGAACTCGGAGGCCTTCATGCGACGCGAGGAGTTGGTGATGTCCGGCGTGCCCTCCCCCACACCGTTGCAGAACAGGCGAGCCCCGCCACCGGAGCCGGTGGACTCGATGACCGGGGTCGGGTAGTCGGTGGTGGCACCGAACTCCTCGGCCACGTAGCTGGAGAAGGGATAGACGGTGCTGGAGCCGACGATACGGATCTGGTCGCGGGCCTGGGCAACACCGACCACGCCCATGACGGTGGCAGCGATGACCGTGGTCTTGAAAGCACGGCTCTTGAGGATGCGGTTCATGCGAGTCACTCCTGTCTCTGGAAAGGTGTCTGGCCTTTTCACGGCACAGATTGCCGGAGCCGCATGACAGCTTCATGACAGGACGAATGGATCTCGTGGCGAGCGCCGAATCAGATCAGCAGCCCCAGTGCGGCCAGGGTGCAGAGTGCCAGCGACGCGCCCTGCAACAGGCGACGATCGAGGCGAGGGGCGATGCGGTCGGCCAGCGCATTGCCGACGAGCACGACCGGCAGGAAGGTCGCCGCCAGGCCCAGGTGCCAGAGGCGCACCTGAC
Source organism: Halomonas sp. LMYGS-3 (assembly GCF_059509875.1). Classification (NCBI taxonomy): domain Bacteria; kingdom Pseudomonadati; phylum Pseudomonadota; class Gammaproteobacteria; order Oceanospirillales; family Halomonadaceae; genus Halomonas; species Halomonas sp. LMYGS-3. Next base: position 8,792 of record NZ_JCAKFQ010000037.1, read on the forward strand.
CGGCTAGCGCCAGGGTGGCCAGCGTCAGCAGCGAAGTGATGATGAAGAAGGCGGCCAGATTACCGCGCAGCCGATCCGGCGACAGGCCGTGCAGCAGCAATACAATGGGCGGCCCGCCAATCGCCGCCACGGTACCGAAGACCCCCGACAACACCCCGGCGCCGAACAGACTCACGCCGTTGACCGGCAGACGGAAGCGGAACAGGGTCACCGCCACGGCAAACAGCACGCTGGCGGCGATGAATTTCTCCAGCACCGCCATCGGGGCGGCCAGCAGCAGCCACAGCCCCAGCCCGTTGCCGGGCAAGCGCCCCAGCAGCGCCATACCGATCTCACCCAGCCGCACCTCGCGGCGGTAGCGGCGCATCATCATCAGCGACACCATGAGACCGAACAGCACCAGGATCACCGGCACCAGGCGCGGCTCCAGCATCAGCAGCAGTGGCGCCCCCACCACTGCCAGGCCGAAACCGGTGGCGCGTTGAACGAAGGCGCCGAGTGCCAGCACCAGGGCACAGGCAACCCATGTCCCGGGGCTCATGTCGAGCCAGGCCAGCGCCTCAGGCATGGACCGGCCTCCCTCCCAGGGTTCTCAGCCCCCAGTTGCCGACCAGCGACGCCGCCAGCATGGTAAGCACCATCGGCCAGAGGCTCTCGATCTCGAAGGCCCCCACCATCACCCCCGCCAAGGCGGCGGCACCGAACTTGATGCCCCCCATCAGCGCCGTGGCCGTGGCACTCATGTGCCCGAAGTGGTCGAGCAGGGATGACATGGCGTTGGGGGTGATCAAGCCGATCATCCCGGCATAGACCATGACCAGCCCCACCACCACGGGCAGCGAGGCGAGCCCCATCGCCGCCGCCAGCACCAGCGCCGCGGCCGCCGCCAGTTGCACGCTGAGCCCCAGGTGCAGGTTCTGCTGCGGGGTGCGGGTCTTGAGCAAGTGGATGTTGACCCGGTTGGAGAGCGCGATCACCACCACATTGGCGCCGAAGACCAGCGGGTACATGGCCGGCGAGAGGCCGAAATGTTCCAGATAGAGGTAGGGCGAGGCGGTGACGAAGGCGAACAGTCCCCCGAAGGAGGCGGCCACCGCGCAGATGTAGCCCATGCCTTCGCGGTGGCGGAGCACGCTGGCGTAGTTGAGCAGCACCTGACGCGGCGAGGCCACCGGTGAGTCGGGATCGCGCGTCTCCGGCAAGCGGGTACCCATCAGCCACAGCAGGAAGGCGGCATAGACGGCCAGAAAGACGAAGATCAGCCACCAGTCCGCCAGGTAGAGGAGCCCGCTGCCCACCATCGGTGCCACCAGGGGGGCCAGCATCATGATCATGACCATGGTCGACATCACGCTTGCCGCTTCGCGGCCACTGAAACGGTCGCGCACGATGGCCGCCGAGTTGACCACGCAGGCGCCGCCGCCCAGTGCCTGGACGAAGCGCCAGACGAGCAGCTCGGAGAGCGAGCCGATGGTGGTGATCGCCAGGCTGGCCAGCAGGAAGGCGACCAGCCCGCCGAGCAGTACCGGCTTGCGCCCCAGCCGGTCGGAGAGCGGGCCGAAGAGCAGCTGGCCGATGGCGAACCCGGCCAGGAAGACGCTGATCGACAGCTCGGTGTGATGGATACTGGCCCCCACACTGGCGGCCAGTGCCGACATGGCGGGCAGGTAGGCATCGATGGCGAAGGGAGCCAGCGCCGTATTGGCCGCCACCAGCAGTGCCACGCGTCGCGCGTTGAGGGTCAAGGGATCTCCTTTCCGCAAGTCAGCGAGTCTTTGATAGGCAGCTAATGATAACCCATCGAGGTGACGCCTGCCGGTATCTGTTCCCGCTCGCACAGCCTTGTTACAGTGGAATCATCTTCAATCAGGAGCCAGGCCCAATGGCAGACGATCTGCTAACGCAACTCAAGCGCATGACCACGGTAGTCGCAGACACCGGCGATATCGAGGCCATTCGGCGCTTCCAACCCACCGATGCGACGACCAACCCCTCACTGATCCTCCAGGCCGCCCAGCAGGAGGCGCGCCGCGCACGGCTGCAGGAGATCGCCCGCCGGGCCATCGACATCGACGACGCCCTCGACGCGGTAGCCGTCGAGATCGGCAGCGAAATCAGCGAGCTGGTACCAGGCTATGTCTCCACCGAAGTCAGCGCCAGGCTCTCCTTCGACACCGAAGCCACCCTCAATCGGGCGCGCTCACTGATCGAGCGCTACGACCGCCACGGCATCGGCCCCGAGCGCATCCTGATCAAGATAGCCTCCACCTGGGAGGGCATCCGCGCCGCTCGCCAGCTCGAGCGTGAGGGCATCCACACCAACCTCACCCTGCTGTTCGGCTTCACCCAGGCCCGGGTCTGCGCCGATGCCGGGGTGACCCTGGTTTCGCCTTTCGTCGGACGCATCCTCGACTGGCACAAGGCGCGCGAACCCGACGCCGATTTCACCGGCGAGCGCGACCCGGGCGTGCAGTCGGTCAGGAGCATCTACGAACACTACAAGGGCCACGGCTACGATACCGTGGTGATGGGTGCGAGCTTTCGCAACACCGGTGAGATCCTGGCGCTGGCCGGTTGTGACCGCCTGACCATCTCCCCTGCCCTGCTCGGCGAACTCGCCGAGAGCCCGGGCACCCTGGAGCGTCGCCTCGCGCCGCTGGATGCCGAGACCCGCACGCCGGAACCGCTGGACGAGTCCGAGTTCCGCTGGGCGATGAACGAGGATGCCATGGCCACCGAGAAACTGGCCGAGGGGATCCGCAAGTTCATGGACGATCAGCGCAAGCTCGAAGCCCTGCTGGGGGAACTGAGAAAAGGAACCCGCGAGTCGGAGACGCGCCGGTAGCTGCGGGGCGGCCTCGGCGCCATCTGCCGCGAGCCTGCGGGCATCATCGAGATGTTCGCGGCTCAATGGTGGTGCGACGCGGCCTCCTGGGCCTCCAGCATCTCCACGAGGGGCTGGAACTCCTCGCGATTGTGCTCATTCATGTGCATCAGGATGCGGTGCGCCTCGAGGATGCGCCGGCGCAGCGCCTCCTCGTCGGCAGGTACCTCGGGCAGGTCGCTGAGCTCGCAGGGCTCGGTGATCGGCGCCTCCACCAGGGTGAAGTAGCGCTCGAATCCCATGACGTCGAGCATGCGCTGAACATCGGGATGGTCGGCGACGATAGTGGGCGGCTGCTCGAGCTTGCCCTGCACCGCCATGGCCACCTTGGCCAGGAAGCCCAGGGCCGTGGAATCCACGTTGGTGGCTTCCCGCAGGTCGATCATCACCGCCCGGAGCCCAGGGGTCTCGGAGAGCCGCTGCGCCTGGCTGTCCAGGGTGGCGCAGAGGGTCAGGCGCACGTCACCGCACAGCTTGAGTACGAAGACCCCGGAGTCGAACGCCGCCTTGATGCGGCCTTCATGAATCATCATCGCCAAATCCGCTCAACATCATGATCGTCAGGTCATCAGGCAATTTATCCAGCCCCGGGCCATCCTCGACAACGGTCTCGTCGTCGGTGGAAACGTCTCCCAGGGCCAGACTGTCCCGCAGGTCCTCCAGCGTCTCGCTGGTACGTACCCGCTGCTCGAGTTCCCTGAGCCGCATGTCGAGCGTTTCGCCCGGCAGGCACTCCAGTATCCCATCGGAACACAGCCACAGTCGGAAGTTCGCCGGCAGCGGACACCCCAGGGGGGGGTATTCGACGCCCGGGAACAACCCCACGGGCATGCCCTCTCCGACCAGGGATTGGACCTCGCCATTCGCCACCAGCAGCGGCATGGGTAGCTGTGCGCCCAGCGAATAGTGCAGATAGCGACGCTCCAGGTCAATCACCCCGACGAACAGGGTGGCGTGCTTGCCGATGCCGGTGTCCAGCAGCTCGCGGTTGAGCTCCGCCAGCCAGCGCGGTGCCAGCGCTTCCGGCCGGGTGCCGTCCCACTCACCCTGCCAGCGATTGGAGAGGTACTTCAACAGCACCGTGACGAAGGCCGAAGAGGCGCCGTGGCCCGACACATCGGCGAAGTAGAAGAGGACGAAACGGTCATCGAAGCGCTGGAAGTCGAGAAAGTCGCCCGACAGATAGAGCGACGGCGCCAGCCAGTAGTCGCAGGTCACCCCGCCGACCGTCTGCGGCCGCGCCGGAAGGAGCTTGCGCTGGATCTGGCCACCGGCCTGCTGGTCCATGCGCAGCATCGCCAGGTGGGTCTCGAGGCTCTCGTTGAGATCGGCGAGCCGCTCGCGATCCTGGGCCCGCTCCTCGGCGAGCCGGTGCAGCTCGATCGCCTTGCGGATCATGCGGCGCAGCAGCTGTCCATGACGCAGCGGGTCGACGATATAGTCGATCAGCCCCGCATCCACCGCCTTGAGCAGGTCCGCATCCAGGCGCTTGTCACTGACCACCAGGGTTGGCAGGTGGGCGCTGAGGCGTGCCCAGTCATTACTGGGCACCGCGCGGGCATGGGCTACCACCAGTGCCGTCTCCGGTGGCAGGTCGTCCATGCGGTCCGCGGCGAACACCACCAACCCATCCCGGGCGATGGTTTCGGCCAGGGCATCCCTGGCCTCGCCCGGGACGTCGATCACTCCAATCAGCTGCTTGGGACGTTCCATGCCAGGGAGCCTCAATCGACGAACGCGTCGTCGTCGAAATCCGAATCGTCGAAATCGAAGTCGTACTCATCGCTGGCGAAGGGATCGTCACCCAGCTCGCCATCGCTGACCTCGAAACGCCGCCGCTGCAGCCAGGCATCGCGGATGAAACTATAGCGATCGCCACGGATCAGTTCCTCCTGATCGAGCAGGCCGGCTCGTGCATCCACTACCCTCAATCCGGTCAGCCCGTAGCGCACCTTGTCATCCTCCACGTAGGTGACGGGATAAGTGTACATGTCCAGCGGCAGGCCAGCAGTATCCCGCACGGTGCTCGGGCCGAGGAAGGGCAACACCAGATAGGGCCCCTCGCCCACCCCCCAGGTCCCGAGGGTCTGGCCGAAGTCCTCCTCGCGGCCGGTGATCTCCATGTGGGTGGCGAAGTCCCACAGGCCGCCGATGCCCACCGTGGTGTTGATCAGGAACCGTGACGTGGCAATGCCGGCGTTGCCCGGCTTGCCCTGCAGCGCACTGTTGAGTGCGGTGCGGATCTCGCCGAGGTTGGAGAAGAAGTTGCCCACCCCCGTCTGCACCGGCTGCGGCGTCACCTTGCGGTAGCCCCGCGCCACCGGCCGTAGCACCGCCCGGTCCAGGGCATCGTTGAAGGCGAACACCCGCCGATTGAACCCTTCCCAGGGGTCGTCGGGATGGCGCTCCTCCACCGCACCGGTGCTGGCACAACCGGCCAGCAGTGCCACCGCCAGCAGCGCCACCGGGCCGCGGCCGGCCACGCTCCTTCCATCTTGTCGCTCCTCGCGCCTCATCTCGATCACAGGTCCCTTCCCTGGCAGCAGTTCGTATTTCCCCATCTCGATCACTACATCCCCTCACCGGCGGCGTACCACGACGCTGCCGGCACTGTAGCCGGCACCGAAGGAGCAGACCACGCCGAGTGTCCCGGAGACAAGATCCTCGCGGTGCAGGTGAAAGGCGATGATCGAGCCCGCCGAACTGGTGTTGGCGTAGCGATCGAGGATGATCGGTGCCTGCTCGGGACTCGGGTCGTGGCCGAGTACGCGGCGGGCGATCATATCGTTCATGTGGCGGTTGGCCTGATGCAGCCACAGCCGCGAGAGATCACCGCCCGCGAGCTCGAGGCTCGCGAGGTGGTCGGTGATCAGTGCCGCCACCAGCGGGCAGACCTCCTTGAACACCCGGCGCCCCTCCTGGACGAACAGCTTGTCCAGCGCCTGCGGATCGCTGTCGGTGACCCGGTTGAGGAAGCCGGCGTTGTTGCGGATGGCATTGGAGAAGCGCGTCACCAGGCGGGTGCCGAGAATCTCGAAGCCGCCGTCGGCGGTGGCCACTTCATCACTCTCCAGCACGATGGCGGTGCAGGCATCACCGAAGATGAAATGGCTGTCGCGGTCGCGGAAGTTGAGGTGTGCCGAGCAGATTTCCGGGCTGACCACCAGGGCCCGCCGCGCGCTGCCGGCCCGGATAGCATTGGCCGCGGTCTCCATGGCGAAGGTGGCCGAGCTGCAGGCCACGTTCATGTCGAAGGCGTAGCCCCCCGCGCCGAGGGCACTCTGCAGCTCCACCGCGAGGGCCGGATAGGGGCGCTCGAGGTTCGAGCAGGCCACGATCACCAGGTCGATGTCGGCGGCAGCCACCCCTGCCGATGCCAGCGCCGGGGCGGCGGCCTTCATGCCCATCTCGCACTGGATGGAGGGCTCGTCGTTGCTGCGCTCGGGCAGCTTCGGGCGCATCCGCTCGGGGTCGAGGATGCCCTCGGCATCGAGCACGTAGCGGCTGTGGATGCCAGAGGCCTTGACGATGAAATCGGTGCTGGAGTGCGCCAGCGGCTCGTGCTCGCTGGCGGCGATGGCCTCGGCGTGGCGGGCGTTGTCGGCATCCACCCAGGCATTGAACGCTGCCACCAGGGCATCGTTGTCGACGGCGTGCTCCGGCGTGAAGAGTCCGGTGCCGGTGATCACCACCTTGGTCATGCTGTTCTCCCTGTGAGTTCTGCCCAGCGCCTCTCGAGACGCTTGACCGAGACCGGAAACTTCGTGCCCAGTTGCTGGGCGAAGAGCGAGACCCGCAGTTCCTCGATCCACCAGCCGAACTCCACCAGCGCCGGGTTCTCGACTCCGCCGCGGCGCTCGCTCTCGCGGCGAGCGGCCAGGCGCTGCTCAAAGCCCTGGACCTCCTGCATGTGCATCTGGTCGCGCATGCGCTCCCGTGGGGCCTTCTCCAGGCGGATCAGCGCCGCCTCCATGTAGCGAGGATACTCCTCGAGCCACTCTCCCGCTTCGCCGACGAAACCGGGGTGCACCAGCCGCTGCATCTGTGCCTTGAGGTCACTGTATACCAGTGCCAGCGCCAGATTCAGGTTGCCCTTCAACGCCTTGGTCACCACCAGGTGCCCCTTCAGGGCCGCCTCCAGGGTCACCAGTCGCGCCTCGGCCCGGGGTATCAGTGCGGCCCGGGTCTCGTCGAGGCGCGCCTCGAGCTCGGCGGCCGAACGCGGCAACGGTGTCATCGCCACCACCTGGCGGAACACCGTCGTGACCAGGTCCTCGCGGAGCTGACGCTTGCTGCCCACCTTGGCGAACAGCAGCGCACAGGTCTCGAGCCCCTTGAGGCGCTCGATGGCCCTCACTGCGTCGGGCAGGCGCTGCATCGCCAGGCGCACCACGCCATCGCGGTGGGCCTCATGGGCCTTGTCGGGGTGGTCGAAGAGCTCGACCCGGAAGCGCTCGCCATCCGGCACCAGGGCGGGGTAGGCCTCGACGCGGATCCCGGCCTGGGTGGTGACCCGGGACTCCGGCAGTGCCGCCTCGGGTAACCCATCGACCGGTGCCTCGAGCCTGGCCTCCTCGGCCAGCGCCCGGGCGCCCTGCCCCGCCGCCGCCTCGAAGCGGCGCTCGAGCTGGCGTGCATCGCGCCCCTGGCCGAGCGTCTTGCCGGCATGATCGACCACCCGAAGGTTCATCACCAGATGCGGCTCGAGCTGGTCCGGCTGCCAGTCGTCGGGATGGAGGCGTACCCCGGTGCGGCGGCGCAGGAACTCGCCCAGTGCCTCGGTGAGCGGCACATCGTCGGGGACGAGGGTCGCCAGCGCCGCATCGACCCAGTCGGGAATCGGCACCACCTGGCGACGAACCGCCTTGGGCAGCGACTTCATCAGCGCGATGCACTTTTCGCGCAGCAGCCCCGGCACCAGCCACTCGAGACGGGCCAGCGGCAGCTGGGGCAGCATCGCCGCCGGCACGGTCAGGGTAACGCCGTCGTCCGGCGCGCCGGGCTCGAAGTGATAGCCGAGCGGGTAGCGCACCCCATTCAGTACCAGCTCGTCGGGATACTGGGCCGCGGTGACCTCCTCGGCCTCCCGGGCCAGCAGGGCGGCACGGTCGAACTTGAGGAGGTCGGGATCATCGCGCTCGGCACGCGTGCGCCAGGCCTCGAAGCCCTTGCCGTTATGGATATCGTCCGGGATGCGCTCGTCGTAGAAGGCGAAGAGGGTCTCCTCGTCGACCAGGATGTCGCGACGTCGGGCACGGTCCTCGAGGTCCTCGACCTCCTCGACCAGGGCCCGGTTGTGGGCGAAGAATTCGCCCCGGGTGTGAAACTCCCCCTCGACCAGGGCCCGACGGATGAAGAGCTCCCGCGATTCCTGCGGCGCAATGGGCCCGTAGTGCACCTTGCGTCCGGAGACGATGGGCAGGCCGAACAGGGTCACCTGCTCGCTGGCCACCACCTGGGCCCGTTTCCTCTCCCAGTGGGGCTCGCTGTAGGAGCGCTTGACCAGGTGGCCGGCCAGCGGCTCGATCCACTGGGGGTCGATCTTCGCCACGGTGCGGGCGAAGAGCTTCGAGGTCTCGACCAGTTCGAAGGCCATCAGCCACTTGGGCGACTTCTTCGCCAGGCCCGAGCCGGGGTGAATGAAGAACTTGCGGTTGCGCGCCCCCAGGTACTCGCGGTTCTCGGTGAGCAGCCCCAGGTGCGAGAGCAAGCCGGTCAGCAGCGCCTGGTGGAGGCGCACGGCGTTCTCGCGGCGAGCCCGGGCAGCCGCCTCACCGTCCGCCTCTCCACCTGACCGGGCCGCGGGTCGTGGCGCCGGCGGCGGCACCTCGATCTCCATGTCGCGCAGCAGCTGGCGCAGCTGGCGGAAGGTGTCGTGCCACTCACGCAGGCGCAGGTAGTTCAGGTAGTGGTCGCGACACCAGCGGCGCAGGCGGTTGCCGGAGAGTTCCTCGCGGGCGGCCTCGAAACCGTGCCACAGGTTGAGCAGGGCCATGAAGTCGGAGTCCGGGTCGTGCCAGCGGCGATGCGCCTGGTCGGCGGCCTCGCGCTTGTCGGCCGGGCGGTCGCGGGGGTCCTGCACCGCCAGCGCCGAGACCACGATCAATACCTCGCGCAGGCCACCCTGCTCCGCGCCGGCCAGCACCATGCGCGCCAGACGCGGGTCGATGGGCAGCCGGGCCAGACGGCGACCGATCGGCGTCAGGCGGTTGCCGGCGTCCACCGCGCCGAGCTCGAACAGTAGCCGGAAGCCATCGGTGACGAAACGCGAATCGGGCGGGTCGACGAAGGGAAAGTCCGAGATGTCATCGGGTTTCAACGACAGCAGCGACAGCATCGAGAGGATCACCGAGGCCAGGTTGGTACGGCGGATCTCGGGATCGGTGAAGTCGGGCCGGGCGAGGAAGTCCTCCTCATCATAGAGGCGTATGCACACCCCCTCGGCGATGCGGCCACAGCGCCCCTTGCGCTGGTCGGCGCTGGCCTGGCTGACCGGCTCGACCGGCAAGCGCTGGATCTTCGCCTTGTAGCTGTAGCGGCTGATGCGCACCAGGCCCGGGTCGATGACGTAGCGGATGCCGGGCACGGTGAGCGAGGTCTCGGCCACGTTGGTGGCCAGCACGATGCGCCGCCCGGCGTGGGAGGCGAAGACGCGATTCTGCTCGGCATTGGAGAGCCTGGCATAGAGCGGCAGGATCTCGGTGGCCTTCAGGTCGGCGCGGCGCAGGGTGTCGGCGGTCTCGCGGATCTCGCGCTCACCGGGCAGGAATACCAGGATGTCGCGCGGGCCGTGGAACCAGCGCCGGTCGCGCTCGATGGACTCGATCTCCTCCACCGCGTGGAGGATGCCCTCCTGCAGGGTGCGGTCGGCCTCGTCATCGGCCTCGCGGACCAGCGGGCGATAGCGCACCTCCACCGGGTAGGTGCGACCGGAGACCTCCACCACCGGTGCCGGTCGCGGCGTGCCGTCGGGCCCCGGCAGGGCGAAGTGTGCAGAGAAACGTTCCACGTCGATGGTCGCCGAGGTGATGATCACCTTGAGGTCGGGACGGCGCGCCAGCAACCGCTTGAGGTAGCCGAGCAGGAAATCGATGTTGAGGCTGCGCTCGTGGGCCTCGTCGATGATGATCGTATCGTAGCGGCGCAGGTCCGGATCGTGGCGGGTCTCGGCCAGCAGGATGCCGTCGGTCATCAGCTTGACCAGGGTGTCGTCGCCGGTCTGGTCGGTGAAACGCACCTGATAGCCCACCTGCTCCCCCAGCGGCACCTGCATCTCTTCGGCCAGGCGCGCCGCCACCGAGCGGGCCGCCAGGCGGCGCGGCTGGGTGTGGCCGATCAGGCCGCGGCGCCCCAGCCCCAGCTCCAGACAGAGCTTGGGCAACTGGGTGGTCTTGCCGGAGCCGGTCTCGCCGGCGACCACCACCACCTGGTGGTCCCGCAGCGCCGCGAGGATCTCGTCGCGACGCTCGGCCACCGGCAACTCGGGCGGGTAGTTCAGGGTCACCGGAATATCGCGGCGGCGGGCGGTCATCCGCCGCGAACGCTCCACCGCCTCGCGCACCTGGGCGAGCCCGCGATCCACCGGCTTGCCCTCCTTCAGCCGCCGGGCCAGGCCGCGCAGGCGCTTGTCCAGGGCCGGGACATCGCGCAGCATGGCGCCATCGAGCCCCCGGCGCAGGGCCTGGAGTTCGTCGGGGGCGGCGAGGTTGGTGGGGGCTTGCGAACGGGTGGCGGTGGTCACGTTGGGCTCGATCGACTCCGGTGAATTGAGAGCAAAGACACTGCCCGCTCCGGAAGCCGGAACGGGCAGCTCATTGTAACGCCACGGTGACGGCCGCGCCTAATCCGGGTCATTGGCGTTGACTATGGGATCGCCATAGTCAGTCTATCGAGCGGCCGACGGCTCAGGCCGGCGCCTTGCCCTGATCCTCGTCGCGCAGCTGGCGGCGCAGCACCTTTCTGAACACATGAGCGTCTTGGGCAGCGGGAGCTGTCGAACCTCACGCCTGGTTCTTCTCTTGCCCCTCGTCGCGCAGCTGGCGGCGCAGCACCTTCCTGAACACATGAGCGTCTTGGGCAGCGGGAGCTGTCGAACCTCACGCTTGGTTCTTCTCTTGCCCCTCGTCGCGCAGCTGGCGGCGCAGCACCTTCCCCACATTGGTCTTCGGTAGCTCGTCGCGGAACTCGACGAACTTCGGCACCTTGTAGCCGGCGAGCTCCTTCTTGCACCAGGCACGCAGCGACTCGGCGTCCAGTGTGTCGTCCTTCGCCACCACGAACAGCTTGATCGCCTCACCGCTGGCCTCGTCGGGAACCCCCACGGCGGCGGATTCCACCACGCCCGGGTGGGCGGCCACGACATCCTCGATCTCGTTGGGATAGACGTTGAAGCCGGACACCAGAATCATGTCCTTCTTGCGATCGACGATACGGATATAACCGTCTTCCTGGAGCACAGCGATGTCGCCGGTATGGAACCAGCCATCGGCGTCGATCGCCTTGGCGGTGTCGTCGTCGCGATTCCAGTAGCCCTTCATCACCTGGGGGCCCTTGACACAGAGCTCTCCGGGCTCGCCCAGCGGCAGGTCGTGGCCGTCGGCATCGGTCACCTTCACCGAGGTGCCGGCCACGGGCTTGCCGATGGTGCCGAGCTGGATGGCGTCGACGGGATTGAAGCTGACGATCGGCGAGGTCTCGGTGAGTCCGTAGCCCTCGGCGATGGCACAGCCGGTGATCTCCTCCCAGCGTTGCGCCACCGCCTTGGTCAACGCCATGCCCCCGGAGATGGTCAGGTGCAGCTTCGAGAAGTCGAGGCTGCGGAAATCCTCGCGGTTGCACAGGGCATTGAACAGGGTATTCAGGCCGATGAACCCGGTGAACGGGAGGCCCTTGAGCTCCTTGACGAAGTTGTCCAGGTCACGCGGATTGGTAATGAGAATGGAGTGGTTACCGGTCTCCACCATGAACAGGCAGTTCACCGTGAAGGTGTAGATGTGATAGACCGGCAGCGGCGCAATGATGGTCTCGGCGCCGTCACTCAGGGCGGGCCCGATGGCCTGACGCGCCTGGAGCATGTTGGCGATCAGGTTGCGGTGGGTGAGCATGGTGCCCTTGGCCAGCCCCGTGGTACCGCCGGTGTACTGCAGCGCGGCGATATCGTCGGCCTGGCGAGCGACCTCCTTGTGGCGACGCCCGCCCCCCCTCTTGAGCGCCTGCCGGAAGGGCGTGGCATCGGGCAGCGAGAAACTGGGGACCATCTTCTTGACATACTTGACCACGGCATTGATCAACTGCCGCTTGGGGAAGCGATGCAGGTCGCCGAGCTCGGTGACCAGCACATGCTGGATGTCGGTACGGTCGAGGATCCTTTCGAGCTTGTCGGCCATGTTGGCCAGGATCAGGATGGCCTTGGTGCCGGAATCCTTGAACTGGTGCACCATCTCGCGTTCGGTGTAGAGCGGATTGGTGTTGACCACCACCAGGCCGGCACGCAGGGCACCGAACACCGCCACCGGGAACTGGAGCACGTTGGGCAACTGGATGGCGATGCGATCGCCCGGCTGCAAGCCGGTCTCGTGCTGCAGCCAGGCGGCGAAGTCGCCGGAGAGACGATCGAGTTCGGCATAGGTGATGGTCTGTCCCATGCAGCTGAAAGCCGGCTTGTCGGCGAAACGCTTGACCGAGGCGTGGAAGACATCCATCACCGAATCGTAGTGGTCGAGCCCTTCCAGCTCGGGGCCGATCAGGATCGGGGCGTTGGCCTGCTCGTTCATGGATGCGATCTCCTCGTATCGTCGACGGCGTGCGACGGTTATTGTTTTCCCGGTGCCATACGATATACCGCCATGGCAGCGCTGTAAAACGAACGATTGAAACGATCGTTTACTCGCGACACACCATCCTGCACGACTCCCTCTTGCAGGCTTCAAGCTGGCTCATGCCCACGCGCCTGACAAGTCGCGACTCGTCACGCTGGCACCCGGCCATGGCGAGCCACGATCTCGCCGGCCTTCCAGACCAGGAGCTCGCCGGGCACCATGCGCACCCAGTCCTCGTTGTCGGTCAGCGGCTCGGTAGCGAGCACCGAGACGACATCGTCGGGGGTGGTGTGTTCGGCGAAGTTCACCGTCAGTTCGGCATCCGAAAGATTCGCCCGGCCGAAGGGCGCGCGCCGGGTGATATGGGCCAGCTTGGTCGAGCAGAAGGTATAGAGATAGTCGCCATCGGCCAGCAGCAGGTTGAAGACGCCGAGCCCACGCAGGCGCTCGCAGAGCTGGTGCAGCAGGCGCCACAACCCGCAGCGCTGCTCGTCATCGGCCGGCCGCTCGGGGAAGTGCCGGCGCAGTTCGCCCAGCAACCAGCAGAAGGCGTGCTCGCTGTCGGTGTCGCCAACCGGGTGGTAGAAGCCCAGCGACAGCGTCTGCCAGCCGGTGAGCTGGCCGTTGTGGGCATAACACCAGGGCTGGCCCCACATCTCGCGCACGAAGGGGTGGGTGTTGGCCAGGCGCACCTGGCCCACGTTGGCCTGGCGGATATGGCTGATGACGATGGTCGACTTGATCGGATAGTCGCAGATCAACCGCGCAATGGGAGAACGAATCGACGGGTGAGGGTCGCGGAAATCGCGATATCCGCCCTCCTCGTAGAAGGCGATGCCCCAGCCATCGCGGTGAGGGCCCGTGCCCCCACCACGATGCAGAAAGCCGGTGAAGCTGAAGCAGATGTCGGTGGGCACATTGGCGCTCATTCCCAACAGCTCACACATGCGGTTCCTCCCGGTGGACAACCCGCCGCCACCGCCGGCGCCGGCGACGCCGGGCCACCAGCAGCCCCAGCAACAGCACCGCGGCCAATGCCACTCCCGCCCAGAGTCGCGGATCACGCCCGCGGGCCTCGGCCAGCCGCTCCAGCGCGGGGCGCCCCTCCTGCCACAGCTCCATGGCAAGGCGCGGCAGGGCATTGACCAGCGCCACGAAGCGATCGGCAACGTCGAGGGACTCCTTCCCGGGCCCCGCCTCCCGGTTCGGGTCGAGGTTTTCGTCGAAGCGCTCGGCGGCCAGCGTCGGCCCGGCCACGTCCGCCAGGTCGAGACCGGTGCTGGCGTCGGGATTGAGCAGCAGCCGCGGCAGGCGAATCTCCCGGGTCTCGCCGTCCAGGGTGACCCGGGCCGTCAGCAGCAGCGGCCGGCTGATGGAGCCCTCCAGCTCGGGGAGCGGCATGTGCCAGCGCCGGGCCTCCACGGCCTCGGCCGCCAGCGTCTCGCCCGCGAGTTCGCCCTGGATCTCGGTATTGTCACGATCGAGACGCGGATGCTCGGCGGCCAGTACCACGCGGCCGGCCCGGGGCTGGTGCACCGCGCCAATGGCGGGCAGCACATTCACCGCCTGGACGCGCTGGCGGTGGAAGTCCGGCCCCTCGGCGTGAAGCACCAGCCGTGCGCCACCGGTCAGGGCGGGGGCCGGCAGCACTCCGACGAAGCGCCCCTCCTGCTCCTCCAGGCGCACGGCGGCCTGAACGCCGCCCTCCGGGTCGAACAACTGCACGCTCATGGCGACCTCGCCGGCGCCTTCGACCAGTGGCTCACCGTCGCGCTCGAGCCAGACTTCCAGCGGCAGCGGGAAACCGAGGTAGAGGGTCGCCGGCAGGTTGCCGGTATTGAGGGTCAGCGACGCCACCACGCTGATGCGGCTGTCGTCGCCGACCTCGCCCTCCAGGCGCCATTCGCCGGGCTGGGGGTCGGGGATGCGAATCAGGTCGAAGCGCGGCTCCACCTGCCAGTGGGCTCCCTCCGGGCGGTCATCGGCACGATAGACGGTGCCGTCGGGAGCGACCAGGCTCAGGGGCTCGCCATCGGGGTCATGAAACAACAGCGCCGAGAAGGACTCGACCCCGGGATCGATGACGAAACGGCCCTGCTCCATGGGGACCTGATCGGTGGGAAAGATGCGCTCGAAGATATCGAGGAAGGCCCCGAGCAGGCTCTCGGGTGACTCGACCATCGCCGGCAGGCCACCGGTGACCTGGGAGAGCCGCTCCACCAGCGCCAGGTCGGCCTCCTCGGAAAAGGCGATGCCGTGTACCGCCGCCCCCTCGGCGGCCAGCCGGGGCGCCAGTTCGTCGAGCAGCGTCTGCCGCGAGGCACGATCCACGCCGGGCTTGGCCCCGCGAGTCGGTGGCAAGTCGATCATGCCATCGGTAAGCAGGATCAGATGACGCCCGCCGTTGGGGGCGGGAGAGGCCGCCTCGCGTACGGCGGCCTCGATGTCGGTGAACTGCTGGTACTCCACCAGCGCCGGCGACAGGGCAAGGGCCTGGCGACGCCATTCGGCATCCACGCGGCCCAGCGGCAAGGGGTTGTCGACCCGCTCACCGAAGGTCCAGACCCCGGCACTGATGCCCCCCGGCAACAACGACACCAGCAGTTCCAGGGCGCTGGCGCCGAGCTGGTCGGGATCGTTCTCCTTCATGCTGCCCGAGACATCGATGATCACCCGCACGTCCGGGTGGTCATCGACCTCCTGAGCCAGGCTTGGCCCTGCCACCAGCCACAGCAGGCTGGCCGCCATCAACAGCCCGCGGACTCGCCGCCCGCGCCTGCCCACCATCCACCAAGCCATCGTGGCTCCTTAGCCGATCATCGGCTCCCGCCGCTCCCCGCCGCCGCGACGGGGAGGCATGGGCTCGTCATCTTCGTCCATGTCGACGTACTCGTGGCGATGACGCCCCCGCCACCAGAGCAGCAGTCCGACGCCTGCGCCGGCCAGCCCCCCCGCAGCCAGCAGCAGCACCGCCGGTATCAGCACCGCGGCATTGCGCTCCAGAAAGGCGACAGTGGCGACCATCACCGCCGGCGCGAAACCGGTATAGACCTCGCCCTCCTCGATCAACGGCAAGCGGAAGCGCGCCGGCACCCAGATCAACCCGGCCACCAGCCAGGTGATCACCAGCCGCGGCAACCGCGGCAGGAAGCCCAGCCCCAGGTAGCCGGTCAACACCACCACCAGCGACAAAAACCCGTAGCTCAGCCATAGTAGGGACATTGAATCTGTAATCGGCATCGATACCTCGCAGCCCGTGCGTCCCGCGACGCACTGTCTTGAAAATATTCTAAGTATGGTACATCCCGCGCAATGAAAGCACAGCCGCCCCGTGACAATCCCCCGCGTCCCGACGCCACGCCCGTGACCCGCTTTCGCCGCCCCGACGATCCCGAGTGGCATTGGCTGGAGAATCGGGACGACCCGGAGGTGGTCGCCTTCCTCGAGGCGGCCAATCGCGAATCCGCGAGCTGGTTCGCCCCGCTGGACGGGCTGGTGGAGCGACTGTATCACGGCCACCTGGCACGCCGGGAGCTCGCCGTCCATGGCCTGCGCACACCCCTGGACCGCTACACCTACTGGAGCGAAACGGCAGTGGATGCCGACTACCCGGTGTGGTGGCGCCATCCCAACGGGCGTGACGATGCGGCGGAGGTCTTCCTCGACCTGCAGGCCCGTGCCGAGCCCCACCCCTACCTGGAGCTGGGCGACATGGCGCTGTCGCCGGACGAAGCCTGGCTGGCCTGGACCGAGGACTGCAACGGGGACGAGACCTTCGAGCTCTACCTCAAGCGCTTGCCGGATGGCGAGCCGGAGAAACTGCTCGAGGAGATCGGCCCCGAGCTCACCTGGGCCGAGGACAACGCGACCCTGCTGTTCACCCGCTACGACGCCACCCAGCGCCCGGACAGCATCTGGCGGCTGCCGCTGACGGCACCGGCGACCGGCGCCCCCCAGGCCGGCGAGCCCGCCCTGGTCCTGCGCGAGGCGGATCCCGAGTTCTGGCTCGGGCTGGGCAAGACCCGCTCCCGGGAGTGGCTGGTACTGGAGAGTGCCTCCAAGGACACCAGCGAGTGTCACCTGGTTCCTGCCCGGCAACCGGCGACGGCGCCGTACTGTTTCCGCGCCCGCGAGAGTGGCGTCGAGTATTCCCTCGACCATCGTCCCGACCACTTCTATGTGCTGCACAACCGAGAGGCCCCTCACTTTCGCCTCGACCTGGTGGACGAGGGCAGCGTCACCGGCAGCATCGCGGCGCCTCCCTGGCAACCGCTGATCGCCCATCGCCCGGACGAGACCCTGGAGGGGGTCGACGCCTTCGACTGGGGGCTGGTGATCACGGCCCGTGACCATCACGAGGCCCAGGTGTACCTGCGCATCCTCGAGCTCGACGAGACGCTGGCCATCACTCGGGATGAGCGGCTACCGCTGCCGGAGACGCCCTGCAGCCTGGCCCTCGGGGATTCGCCCCACTTCGATGCGCGTCGTCTGCGGCTACGCGAGGAGTCCTTCACCCTACCGGTGTCCTGGTTGGAGCACGATCTCGACAGCGGGGAACGCCGCCTGCTCAAGCGGCAGCCCATCCACGGGGACCTGGCACCGGAGCAGCTGGCCTGCGAGCGACTCTGGGCGACGTCCCACGACGGCGAACGAATCCCCGTCTCGGTGGTGATGCGCGCCGATCTCACCGGCCATCCCCTGCCCACCCTGCTCTACGGCTACGGCGCTTACGGCGAGGTGCTCGACCCCTGGTTTTCGGTGGCCCGGCTCGAACTGCTCGCCCGGGGCATGGCCTTCGCCGTCGCCCATGTGCGTGGCGGTGGCGATCGCGGGGAGCCCTGGTACCTGGCCGGCAAGCTGGAACACAAGGAGAACAGCTTCCGCGACTTCCTCGCCGCCCGCGACGCCCTCGTCGAAAAAGGCATCAGCGATGGCGAGCGCATCGCCGCCTATGGCGCCAGCGCCGGCGGGCTACTGGTCGGCGCCAGCCTCAACCTGGCGCCCGCGGCTTTCTGTGCCGCGGTACTCGACGTGCCCTTCGTCGACGTACTGCGCACCATGGAGAACCCCGACCTGCCACTGACCACCGCCGAGTATACCGAGTGGGGCAACCCCGACGAGCCCGATGCCCGCAAGCGCATTCGCGCCTACTCGCCGCTGGACAACCTGTCGGCTCAGCCCTGGCCTCCCGTGTTCCTGCAGGGCAGCTGGCACGATACCCGGGTTCCCTACTGGGAACCTGCCAAGCTCTACGCCCGGCTGAACGAGCTCGGCACCGCCCGCGGCCCCGTGCTGATGCGCACCGACATGGGCGCCGGCCATGGCGGGGCCTCCGGCCGCTTCAAGGCCTGGCACGACAACGCCCGTCAGGATGCCTTCATCCTCTGGGCGCTGGGACTGGAGGAGCGAGAGAGCTAGCCGGACAACGCACCGGGATAGGCCTCCAGCCATGTCAACGACTAGCCCGGGCTCGAAGCCCGGGCTAGTCGCTGGCGGCATGCTGCCGCCGGGCTATCGCCTAGCTATCGCCTAGCTACCACCGCCGGCGCCACCAGCGGCACCGCCGCCCGAACCGCCGCTATCGCCCCCACCGGAGCCGCCGCTATCGCCCCCACCGGAGCCGCCGCTATCGCCCCCACCGGAGCCGCCGCTGTCGCCCCCACCGGAGCCGCCGCTATCGCCCCCACCGGAGCCGCCGCTGTCGCCCCCACCGGAACCGCCGCTGTCGCCCCCACCGGAGCCGCCGCTGTCGCCCCCACCGGAGCCGCCGCTATCGCCACCACCGCCGCCGTCGGAACCACCGCCGCCGTCGGAACCACCGCCGCCGTCGGAACCACCGCCGCCGTCGGAACCACCGCCGCCGTCGGAACCACCGCCACCGTCGGAACCGCCGCCGTCGGAACCACCGCCGCCGTCGGAGCCGCCGCCGCCGTCGGAACCACCGCCGCCGTCGGAACCGCCGCCGCCGTCGGAACCGCCGCCGCCGTCGGAACCACCGCCGCCGTCGGAACCGCCGCCACCGTCGGAACCACCGCCACCGCCGGAGCCACCGCTCCCGCCGAAGCCACCAAGCGCGGAAAGGTCGCCGCCAGACCCGGTCGGCGGCAACCTTCTGAGCAGCTCGGCCAACTGTTCATCACTGAGAACAGCCCCCTCGTGGATGACCTGGTTGAACAGCTCGGCCAGCTCTTCATCGCTGAGCGTATCGTTCCATTCCGACGCCTGCGCCCAGGCCCCCGTCGACGCCACTGCCCCCAGGGACAGTGCCAACGTTATCGCCTTGTAATGTTTCATGTTCCGTCCCCTTTCACCGCCCCTTGTGTGCCTGTCATCCTGACAGCCCCGTTCAAGCCAACAAACAGTTACAGTCTTGCAAAGAATCGCAACGACTGAGGGCCAGCACCATCGGAAATGAGACTGAAAATGTGGGGGTAGAAAAGTGCTGCGAGAACGCCTCGGGCCAGGTGGGATATGTCATGTCCCGGGAGTGACGGGACTCCCGTGAGACGACGTGCCCCAACGACTGCCGGACGCCCTGATGCCAGGCCAAGGGTCCATACTGGGTGCAGGAACACCCTCAGGCGCGGGAGGTCGGCAATGAACACCCGAATCTGTGACGGCTTCGCCGGAGCGGTTGGCGGCACGCCACTGATCCGCCTGGCTCGCTTCTCCGAGCAGAGTGGTTGCGACATCCTCGGCAAGGCCGAGTTCCTGAATCCCGGCGGTTCGGTCAAGGATCGCGCCGCCCTCTACATGGTTCTGGATGCCGAGCGGCGTGGGCTGCTCGGCCCGGGAGGCACCGTGGTGGAGGGGACCGCCGGCAACACCGGCATCGGCCTGGTGCATATCTGCAATGCCCGCGGCTACCGCTGCGTGATCGTGATACCCGAGACCCAGACCCGGGAAAAGATCGACCTGCTGCGCACGCTCGGGGCCGAAGTCCATACCGTCCCGGCCAAGCCCTACCGCGACCCCGACAACTACCAGAAGATCGCCGGGCGCATGGCGGCGGACATGGACAACGCCATCTGGGCCAACCAGTTCGACAACCTCGCCAACCGCCAGGCCCACTACGAGACCACCGGCCCGGAGATCTGGACGCAGACCGAGGGACGCCTCGACGCCTTCGTCGCGGCCACCGGCACCGGCGGCACCCTCGCCGGGGTCAGCCGCTACCTCAAGGAACGGCGTGGCGATATCCGCTGCATTCTCGCCGATCCCAGCGGCAGCGGCCTCTACCGCTACGTCACCACCGGCACACCGGAGGTGGTGGGCGGCGCCTCCATCACCGAGGGCATCGGCAGCACGCGGGTGACTGCCAACCTGGAAGGCTCACCGCTCGACGATGCCTTGATGATCGATGACCAGGAAGCCGTCACCACGGTCTATCGCCTGCTCGACGAGGAGGGGCTCTTCCTCGGCAGTTCCTCGGGGATCAACGTGGCCGCCGCGCTGCACGTCGCCAGGCAGCTAGGGCCAGGGCACACCATCGTCACGGTGCTGTGCGATGGCGGAGGTCGCTATTACTCGCGGCTGTTCAACGCCGAGTGGCTGGCCGACAAGGGCCTGAAGCCCTGAGCGCCGTCGCCTCACCCGTCGATGGGCAGGATGGCGATGATGTGGTCCTCCCACTCCTCTTCGGGGACCTCACCCTGGGAAACGGCGAAGCTGCGCACGCTGATGCCCTTGCGGTGCACCCGCTCGGGGTCACCCGAGATCAGCGGGTGCCAGCCGGCGAGCTTGCGCCCCTCGGCGATGCGACGGTAGGCACACGACTTCGGTAACCAGCGGAACTCGTCGATGCGCTCGGGAGTGAGCTTGACGCAATCCGGCACCCGGGCGAAGCGGTTCTCGTAGTCGCTGCAGCGGCAGCCATGGATATCGAGAAGCCGGCAGGCGACATTGAGCACCGCGAGGTCGCCGCTCTCCTCGTCCTGGAACTTGAGCAGGCAGCACTGGCCGCAGCCATCGCACAGCGCCTCCCACTCTTCCGTCGTCAGTTCCTCGAGGGGATAGCGTTCCCAGAACCGCTCTCTCATGATCTCTCCTGAGCCACCGACATCGTGACCGCATCTGTGGGGTCAGCCCTTGGGGAATCCCCTGGTTTTTCTCGACGTTGATGGCTTGTTCGCCGAAAACTGTTTAGGGTTGCACCCTCTTGTCGGCACAGAAACTCGGCGGCCGCCTATACTCAGCGCTGGTGCCAGAGGCGCAGCCGTCGTCTTTTTGGAGGTCCGTCCCCGTCCG
>NZ_JCAKFQ010000038.1:0-29618 GCF_059509875.1 Halomonas sp. LMYGS-3
GAGCCAGGGTCTGCTCGAGAGTTTTGAGGTCTGCGCGCTTCATGGTGTACTCCAGGGGAAACTGGATATACAGTAGTTTATACAGTATTTTTGAAGCACGCCAACAGCAGATACCAACATAGCGATAGAAATCCAGATTATGCGCAACATGGCCTGAAAAAACAAACAGTTGCCAATTGGCGACAGGTCTCAGACAGAGGCCTGCCCCATCTCGCTGGCAGCCAGGTACTCGTCCTTGAGCCTGACGTAGTTGCCGGCGGTATAGGGGAAGAAGGCACGCTCCTGCTCCTTGAGCGGGCGCAGCGCCTTGGCCGGGTTGCCGGCATAGACATGGCCGCTGGCCAGGCGCTTGCCCGGCGTCACCACGGCACCGGCGGCGATGATCACCTCGTCCTCGACCACCGCGCCATCCATGACGATGGCACCCATGCCCACCAGGATACGGTTGCCCAGCGTACAGCCATGCAGGATCGCCTTGTGACCGATCGTCACTTCCTCGCCGATGGTCAACGGGAAGCCCTTGGGGTTGAAGTCGCTGGCATGGGTGATATGCAGCACGCTGCCGTCCTGCACGCTGGTGCGTGCGCCGATGCGGATCCGGTGCATGTCGCCGCGGATCACCGCCATGGGCCATACCGAGCAGTCATCGCCCAGCACCACGTCGCCCAGCACCATGCAGGCCGGGTCGATGTAGACCCGCTCCCCCAGTTGCGGGGTCACCCCCTTCCAGGGCCGGATCGTTCCGGTTCGACTCGCCATCGCCTCGCTCATCCTCATCTCCCGCCGTCAGCGTTTCACAGTAGTCCCGCCACCAATACTACCAGCGTGAGGGGAATCGACACCCAGCGCACCAGGGTGCGCCAGGTGCGGAACCCCGCCGGACCGGCATCGAGCGCCCGCAACGCGCTCTGCTCGGGCATCACCCAGGCGGCGAAGACGGCGATCGCGAGCCCGCCGACGGGCAGGAAGATCTCGGTGGGCACCGTGGTCACCAGATCGAAGAAGTTCATGCCGGCCAGCGGACGCCACTCGGCCAGGAGCGAGAAGGAGAACACCGAGAGCAGCCCCACCAGCCACACCGCCATGCCGATGATCGCCGTGGCATGGCCACGCCTGAGGCCGATGCCCTGCAGGGTGGCGACCATGGGCTCGGCCAGGTTGATCGACGAGGTCCAGGTGGCGAGCAGCAGCAGCAGGAAGAAGACGCTGAGCCACAGCGCCCCCCAGGGCAGCTCGGCGAAGGCGATCGGCAGGGTCACGAACATCAGTCCGGGGCCCTCGCCGGGATCCATGCCCTGGGCGAAGACCACCGAGAAGATCGCGATGCCGGCCAGCAGCGCCACGCCAATGTCCAGCAGGGCGACCGCCCCGGCGGCCCGGGGCAGGCTCTGGTGGTCCGGCATGTAGGCGCCGTAGGCCATCAGTGCACAGGCCCCCACCGCCAGGGTGAAGAAGGCGTGGCCCATGGCGTGCAGCACCACCAGCGGCGTCACCGCCGAGACGTCCGGCATGAACAGCCAGGCCAGCGCCTGGCCGAAGCCGTCGGTGGTGGCGGCATAGCCGGCCAGCAGCAGCAGCAGCAGGTAAAGCAGCGGCATCAGCAGATTGTTGAGTTTCTCCAACCCCTTGGCGACGCCGGCGGCGACCACCGACATGGTCATGAACAGGAAGAAGGTATGGTTGAGGGTCATCCGCCCGGGGTCGGCAAGGAAGGCCTCGAAACCGGCACCGATCTCGGCCGGGCTGGCACCGACGAAATTGCCGTTGACCGACGCGACCAGGAACTCGATGGACCAGCCCGAGACCACCGAGTAGAACGACAGGATGCAGAACACCGTGAAGGCGCCGAACAGTCCCAGCCAGCGCCAGTGGCCGCTGCGTCCGGCCTGGGCCGCCAGATGGCCGAGCGACTGCATCGGGCTTCTGCGCCCGGCCCGGCCGATCATGATCTCGGCCATCATCACCGGCAGCCCCAGCAGCAGCACGAAAATCACGTAGAGCAGCAGGAAGGCGGCTCCGCCGTTCTCACCGGCGATGTAGGGGAAGCGCCAGATGTTGCCCAGCCCCACGGCGGCTCCGGTCACGGCCAGAATGAAGGCGCGCCGGGTCGTCCAGCGCTCCAGCGTCTCGTTCATGGTGTCCTCTCCCGCTCCGCGGGCCCGGCAAAGGCAGCAAGACTAGCAGGCCACTCGAGAAGGGCCAAACGCTTCCCGCCCCCGGGGCGACATTGAAACCCTGGCCCGGCGCCCGCATCTAAGGTCACGATCACTCTCCTGACCCCGAGGTGCGCATGTCCCGCAACCCGCTGCTCGAACCCCACGTCCTGCCCCCCTTCGCCGACATCCGGCCCGAGCACGTGGTGCCCGCCATCGACGAGCTCCTGGCGGAGAACCGCACCGCCGTCGAGCGACTCGTCGCCGAGGCCGAGCAGGGCGAGCGACCGCCCACCTGGGAGAGCCTGGCCGCCCCGCTGGAGGCGCTCAACGACCGCCTGTCCCGGGCCTGGTCGCCGGTCTCGCACCTCAATGGCACCATGAACAACGAGGCCCTGCGCCAGGCCTACCAGGCCTGTCTCGCCAAGCTCTCCGACTACAGCACCTGGCTCGGCCAGCACGAGGGGCTGTTCCGTGCCTGGCAGGCGTTGAAGGACGGCCCCGCCTGGGCCGATCTCGAAGAGGGTCAGCGTCAGGCGGTGGACAACACCCTGCGCGACTTCCGCCTGGCCGGGGTCGACCTGCCGGCAGAACAGAAGCAGCGTTACGGCGAGATCCGCGCCCGCCTCTCGGAGCTCGGCAACGCCTTCTCCAACCAGCTACTCGACGCCACCCAGGCCTGGCACCTCGATCTCGCCGACGACGGCCGCCTGGCCGGCCTGCCCGAGAGCGCCCTGGCCATGCTCAAGGCCAACGCCGAGGCCAAGGGCCTCACGGGTTACCGCATCACCCTGGACTTCCCCAGCTTCTTCCCGGTGATGACCTATGCCGAGGACCGCGAGCTGCGTCGCGAGGTCTACACCGCCTTCGTCACCCGCGCCTCCGACCAGGGGCCTCATGCCGGGCAGTTCGACAACGCGCCGATCATGGAGGAGACCCTGGTGCTGCGCCATGAACTCGCCGGCCTGCTGGGCTTCGCCACCTACGCGGACTACTCGCTGGCCACCAAGATGGCCGAGACGCCCCGCGAGGTGCTCGACTTCCTCGAGGACCTGGCCCGACGCGCCGTGCCCCAGGCCCGCGAGGAGTACGACGACCTCGAGGCCTATGCCCGTGACGAGCTGGGCATGAGCGAGCTCGCCCCCTGGGACGTGGGCTATGCCAGCGAGAAGCTGCGCGAGGCGCGGCATGCCATCTCCCAGGAGCAGTTACGTCCCTATTTCCCGGCCCCCCGGGTGGTCGACGGCCTGTTCCGGGTGGTCGGGCGACTCTACGGAGTGACCTTCGAGGAGGACACCGATGCGCCGCGCTATCACCCCGACGTCCGCTACTTCCGCATTGTCGAAGGGAGCGACCCCATCGCCGGCTTCTACCTCGACCTCTATGCCCGCGAGGGCAAGCGCGGCGGCGCCTGGATGGACGAGTGCCGGGTGCGCCGCCTCGAACAGGGCGAACTGCAGCTGCCGGTGGCCTACCTGACCTGCAACTTCACTCGCCCAGTGGGCAACCAGCCGGCGCTGCTGACCCATGACGAGGTCACCACCCTGTTCCACGAGTTCGGCCACGGCCTGCATCACATGCTGACCCGGCAGACCGTCGCCGATATCTCCGGCATCAACGGCGTGGCCTGGGACGCCGTGGAGCTGCCCAGCCAGTTCATGGAGAACTACTGCTGGGAGCGCGAGGGGCTCGACCTGATCACCGGCCACGTGGAGAGCGGCGAGGGGCTTCCCGCCGAGCTGCTCGAGAAGCTGCAGGCGGCCAAGAACTTCCAGTCGGCCATGGGCCTGGTGCGCCAGCTGGAATTCTCGCTGTTCGACTTCCGCCTGCACCACGAGCTCGCGGCCCCATCCGCCGTCGAGATCCAGGCGCTGCTCGACGCGGTGCGCGATGCCGTCGCCGTGGTGCCCCGCTCCGACTTCAATCGCTTCCAGAACGGCTTCAGCCACATCTTCGCCGGGGGCTATGCTGCGGGCTACTACAGTTACAAGTGGGCCGAAGTGCTCTCCGCCGATGCCTGGAGCGCCTTCGAGGAGGCCGGGATCTTCGACCCCGAGACCGGGCGGCGCTTCCGCACCGAGATCCTCGAGCGGGGCGGCTCCCGCGATGCCGCCGAGCTGTTCCGCGCCTTCCGTGGCCGCGACCCCAGCGTCGAGCCGCTGCTGCGCCACAGCGGTATTCGTGCCGCCTGATCTCCCGCACCACCACCACTGCGCCGCGGGGGCGTCTCCCGGCGGCGCGTCATCAGGAGGCCTCATGGCCGTTCAGAAACGCTTCATCGCCGGCGCCATCTGCCCGCGCTGCGCCGAAATGGACCGCATCCGCGCCTGGGAGCAGCACGGCATCCGCTACCGGGAGTGCGTCAGCTGCGACTTCTTCGAACAGCTGCCGATCGAGGACGAGGCACCGCCCGAACTCGAGACCCGGGTCAGCCGCCCGCGTGAAGAGCAGGCCCAACAGGACTTCCAGCCGGTGAAGATTCTCGACCCCAAGGGCCGCTGAGGTGCCCGGCCAGGGAATGGCACTCATCCGGCAGCCTCGCCGCCTGCGCGAGGGGCTGGGCCTGACGGCCGCGGTGGCGCTGCTGCTGGCCCGCCTCGCCCCCTGGCTGGGCTCCTCGTTGATGAACGACCTGCACCAGGCGAGCCGGATGATGGCTGCCTTGTCAGGCCCTTCCATGGCAGATTGATCTCCTGTGCGGGTTTCCGCACACCTCTTCACCGCCTGCGTGCGGAGTTCCAGCCATCACGCCATTCCAGCCTTTCGACCTTAGTCGCACGTCACGTCACCAACATGCTGACACAAAAGAGATTACCTAGCGGCCGGCCCGCCTCTTGCTATAGTGAAAGGCGTTGAATGCAGCACCTTGTCTGGATCGAGGCAGCCGGGGGAGACACCTGCCACACTGACCCTACCCCATCGCCTGTCGATCGGACGAATAACCACAACCGCAACAGGAGATACGCCATGCGTAATGTCACCACCACCGCACTCGCCGGCACCCTGGCCGGCGCCCTGCTGGTCGCCGCGACCTCGGTCCACGCCGACCGCTCCGAATGGCCGGAGAACTTCACCGTGGGCACCGCCAGCCAGGGCGGCACCTACTTCGTCTATGGTTCCGGCTGGGCCAACCTGGTCGCCGACGAGCTGGGACTTTCCGGTGGTGGCGAGGTAACCGGCGGCCCGACCCAGAACCTGGCGCTGGTCCATACCGGCGACCTGGCCTTCGGCCTCACCACCATGGGGCCGGCCGCCGATGCCGTGGCCGGGCAAAGCCCGCTGGCACCGGGTGTGGCCATGGACAACGTCTGCGCGCTGTTCCCGATGTACGAGACCCCGTTCTCGATCTCCGCCCTGTCCAGCAGCGGTATCACCTCCATCTCCGAGATCCCGGACGGTGCCCGCATCGGCTTCGGCCCGGCGGCCTCCACCTCCGACACCTACTTCCCGGCGATCCTCGAGGAGCTGGGCGTGAACTTCGAGCGCCGCAATGGCGGCTGGACCGACCTCGGCGGCCAGCTGCAGGATGGCCTGCTCGACGTCATCGCCTTCGCCGCCGGCATCCCGATCCCGGCCGTCAGCCAGCTCGAGGTCCAGACCGACGTGAACATCATCGAGTTCACCGAGGAGGAACAGGCCCAGGTGCTCGAGAAGTTCCCGGTGGCGCCCTTCCAGATCCCGGCCAGCACCTACACCACCCTGGAAGAGGACGCCCGCGCCGTCTCCATGTGGAACTTCGCCATCGCCCGCTGCGACCTGCCGGAAGACTTCGTCTACGAAGTGACCAAGGTCACCATGGAGAACAACGACAAGATGCGTAACGTGCACCGCAGTGCCGAGACCACCATCCCGGAGAACATCGTGCACAACAAAGTGCTGCCCTTCCATCCGGGCGCCGCACGCTGGTACGAGGAGAACGGCTACGAGATCGATCCGTCCCTGATCAAGTAAGTCGTACCACTACTCCTCTTGCCACCCTGCCCCGCACCGCCCCCGGCGATACGGGGCAGGGTCAGCCTCCCCTCCGCTTCACACTCAAGGGTGATTCCCCATGAGCCATACACCCGACACTCGCCCCGATGGCGAGGATGCCCCCATCGACAAGGCGCCGGAAACCATCGCCGAGGGCGTCGACGAGGAAGTCGTCGAGTCCAACCGACGCATGTTCACCCACTGGCGGTGGCTGCTGTTCGCCGTTCTCGCCATTGGCTATTCGACGTTTCACCTGGTGTCGCTCAACGTCTACCCGATGGAGACCTGGTCGTTTCGCATCGTGCACATCGCCGGCGCCCTGATCCTCGGCTACAGCCTCTATACCGGTGCCCGCTTCGCCGAGCAGCACGAGGTCGGCCCGGCTGGCCGCTGGCTCTCGATGGCGAGCTATGCCCTGATGCTGCCGGCCCTCTACGCCCTGCTGCAGGTCTTCCTGATGCAGCGCGAGATGAGCGGAGGCGCCATGCGCATCGACGCCGCCGTGGAGACCTGGCACTTCGGCTATCCGCTGATTTTCGCTACCGCCGCGGCCATCGTCATTTCCTGGTTCCATCGTCAGGCCCGTGAGCGGCTCTGCCCGGCCGACCTGGTGTTGATGGTCGCCGCCCTGGCCAGCGCCGGTTACCTGCTGGTGATGTACAACAGCCCACTGCGCGCCGCCACCGGCACCGCCTTCGCCCCCATCGGCATCTCCTGGGCCGCCATCGCCGGCTCGCTGTTGATCCTCGAACTGACACGCCGGGTCGCGGGACTCGCCCTGGTGGTGATCTCCGTCCTCTTCCTGATCTACGTCTTCGCCGGCCCCCTGCTCCCGGGCTTCCTCGGCTACCCCGGCCTGTCGATGAATCGCTTCTTCAGCCAGGTCTATACCGACGCCGGCATCCTCGGGCCGACCACCGCGGTGTCGTCGACCTACATCATCCTGTTCATCATCTTCGCCGCCTTCCTGCAGGCCTCCAAGGTGGGTGACTACTTCGTCAACTTCGCCTTTGCCGCGGCTGGTCGCGCCCGGGGCGGCCCCGCCAAGGTGTCGATCTTCGCCTCGGGCCTGATGGGCATGATCAACGGCACCAGTGCCGGTAACGTGGTCTCCACCGGCTCGCTGACCATCCCGCTGATGAAGAAGGTGGGCTATCCGGCCAGAAGCGCCGGCGCCATCGAGGCTGCCGCCTCCACCGGCGGCCAGATCATGCCGCCGATCATGGGCGCCGGCGCCTTCATCATGGCCGAGATCACCGGCATTCCCTACACCGAGATCGCCGTGGCGGCGTTGATCCCCGCCATTCTCTACTTCGCCTCGGTGTACTTCATGGTCGACTTCGAGGCGGCCCGCAAGGGCATGCGCGGCATGCGCAAGGACGAGATCCCGCTGTTCTCGAAGCTGGTCAAGCAGGTCTACCTGTTCGCGCCGATCATCATCCTGATCGCGGCCCTGTTCATGGGCTATTCGGTGATCCGCGCCGGCACCCTGGCCACCGCCTCGGCCGCCGTGGTGAGCTGGATCTCGCCGCACAAGATGGGTATCCGCGCCATCCTTCGGGCGCTGCAGCTGGCCGGCACCATGTCGATCCAGATCATCGCGGTGTGTGCCTGCGCCGGCCTGATCGTCGGCGTCATCTCGCTGACCGGCGTCGGCGCACGCTTCTCGTCGCTGCTGCTGGGCCTGGCCGGCGTGAGTCAGCTGCTGGCGCTGTTCTTCGCCATGTGCATCTCGATCCTGCTCGGCATGGGCATGCCCACCACCGCCGCCTACGCGGTGGCCGCTTCGGTGGTAGCGCCGGGTCTGATCAATATCGGCATCCAGCCGCTGGTGGCACACTTCTTCGTGTTCTACTTCGCGGTCGTGTCGGCGATCACGCCACCGGTGGCACTGGCCTCCTACGCTGCCGCCGGCATCTCCGGCGCCAACGCCATGCAGACCTCGACCACCTCTTTCAAGGTCGGTCTGGCGGCGTTCATCGTGCCCTTCATGTTCTACTACAGCCCGGCGATGCTGATGGAAGGCAGCTGGCTGCAGATCCTGCGCGTCGGCGTGACCGCCACCCTCGGCATCGTGCTGCTGGCCGCCACGGTCCAGGCCTGGTTCTTCGGGCCGGTCAAGGCATGGATGCGCCTGGTGATGCTCACCGGCGCCATGTTCATGATCTATGGCGGCATCTACACCGATATTGCGGGGCTGGCCATCGGCGGCGGGCTGTTCATGCTGCAGCGCGGCTCCCACGGCGGCGGCGCCAAGCCAGTCACCTCCGGCTGACCCCGGGGCGGCTTCCCACACAACCTCCCGCACAGCAAGAAGGGCCCCGCCATCGGCGGGGCCCTTTCACTTCGCGCCCTTGGCCACTGTTCCCTCGGGCACTGCGGTCGAGGCGAGTGCCGGCAACCGCGCCCTCGTCTCAGAACTCGACCACGCCGCAGGCCATGCGCCCACCGCCGCCGCCCAGCGGCTCGGGGTCGTCGGCGTAAGTGTCGCCTCCTTCATGAATCATCAGGCTGCGCCCGCTCATGTCATCGAGGCTGAGCCGAGGAGCCAGCACCGGCAGCGTCGCCGCACCGTCCCGATCGACGGTCAGCACCGGCAGATCGCCGCGATGACCGGCGCCATAGGGACCTTCGTGGCGGCCGGTGCCGTCAGGATCGTAGTGGCCACCGGCCTGCCGGGCGGCCCCCATGTTTCCCGCATCGTCCTCGCCCGGCTCACAGCTGGCGTACTCGTGGACGTGGAAGCCATAGACGCCGGGCGGGATATCGCGCAGGTCGGGGGTCAGCAACAGCCCGTGGTCGCTCTCCTCCAGGGTAATGGTGCCGAGGGGCTCCTCGATACCATCGGGACTGACCCGGTGCATCTCGACCTCGTGGCGCTCTTCGGCGTGGCCGCTGAAGGTGGCGAGCAGAAGGGAGGCGGCGGCGACTCCCGGAAGCATGGCATGGCGCATCTCGCGTCTCCTGTTCCTGATTCCATGGATAGGCAGGGACAAGGCTAGACACTGGCGCGGGAAGCCGCCAGGGGAGGATCAGGTCAGGTTGTCGAGGACTTTCAGGGTCGGCGCGGACTGGTTGAGGGTATAGAAATGCAGCCCCGGGGCGCCGCCATCGAGCAGCCGCTGGCACAGCCGCGATACGACCTCCTCGCCGAAGTCGGCGATGGCCTCGCTGTCGTCGCCATAGGCCTCGAGCTGCTTGCGGATCCAGCGCGGGATCTCGGCACCGCAGGCGTCGGAGAAGCGCGCCAGCTTGGTGTAGTTGGTGATCGGCATGATGCCGGGCACGATCGGCGCCTCCACCCCCAGGGCACGGGCACGCTCCACGAAGTGGAAATAGGCGTCGGCACTGAAGAAGTACTGGGTGATGGCGAGATCGGCTCCGGCCTTCATCTTGCGCGCGAAGTTCGTGAGGTCGTGCTCGAAACTCGGCGCCTGGGGGTGCGACTCCGGATAGGCGGCCACGGCAATCTCGAAGTGGTCGCCGGTCTCCTCGCGGATGAATTCGACCAGCTCGTTGGCGTAGCGCAGCTCGCCGATCCCGCCCATGCCCGAGGGCAGGTCCCCGCGCAGCGCCACCAGGCTGTCGATGCCCGCTTCCCGGTAGCGGACGAGCAGCTCGCGCAGCCGCGCCTTCTCGCTGCCGATGCACGACAGGTGCGGCGCGGTGGTGATGCCCGACTGGCGAACGGCCTGCACGGTATGCAGGGTGCGCTCCTGGGTGGAGCCGCCGGCCCCATAGGTGACCGAGAAGAATCGAGGCCGCCGCTCGGCCAGGGCATCCCGCACCCCCATCAGCTTGTCGCGCCCCGCCTCGGTGTTGGGCGGAAAGAACTCGAAGCTGATACCCAGCGGATGCTCTTGTGCACTCATCGATTCAACCCTCATCGGTCGCCATCGCCGGGCGACGCTGCTCTGTCATGGACGTGATCGTGTCGGTGATAGGATCGCATTGTGCCGACCGGGCGGCCCCCCGGCCAATGAAAGTTTCCGGGCGGCTGTATCGATTTCATTCATACTGCCGACGATCATGCTCTCCGCGGCCAGCGCAGGCGACCGCTGCCGACCAGCATTCCCAGAGTGATCAGCGCCGCGGCCACCGCCAGCAGCGGCGAGGCGGAGGCATAGCCCGCCGCGATCAGCACCAGGGTCGAGAGCAGCGGCGTGAAATAGGCCAGCAGCCCCAGCAGGCGCAGATCGCCATGTTTCACGCCCAGGTCCCAGGTGAAGAAGGCACTGCCCACCGGCCCCAGCCCGAGGCCGATCACCCCCAGCCAACCGATGCCCTGCGGCCAGCGGCTCGGCTCGAAAAGCAGATGGCACAGCCCCGCCAGCAGCGCCGTGGCCAGGCAGAAGCCGCCCACCGCCGCGGTCGGCACGCCGCGCGTGGCCCGCGACAGCACCGAATAGCCGCTCCACACGAAGGCGCAGGCGAAGGCCGCGGCGTAGCCCAGCACACTGCCGCCGACATCCACGTCGCCACCGACCAGTAGCGCCGCGCCGGAGAAGCCCAGCAGCGCGCCGACCAGATGAATCGCCTTCAAGCGTTCACCGGGCAGGAGCGCCACGAAGATCACGATCAGCAGCGGCCACAGGTAGCTGATCAGCCCGGCGTTGGCCGGCGGTGCGTTCTGCTGGGCGACGAAATAGAGCGCGTGATAGCCGAAGAGCCCGCCCACGCCCAGCGCCCAGACCGCCGGTGGTTGCCGCAGCGGTGCCGTCAGCGACTCGCCGCGCACCCCGAGCCACAGCGCGAAGCAGACGAAGGCGATGGCGAAGGCCAGGGCGGTGAGCAGGAAGGGAGGCACCGGACCGGCGAGCTGGGTCAACGTCGCCAGCAGGGCCCAGTTGAGCACGGTGGTAGCGCCGATGGCGGTGGCACGGGAGTCGGGAGCGGGCACGCAGGTCGTGGTCATGGGGGCATCGTGCGTCAGGTGGTGGTGGGCACAGCCTGCCAGACCGGGCGCAACCGGGACTTGTCGAATCCTGACCCGTTGCCTGCCCCCTGACAGCGTGGCCGCCAGCAGGCATGATGGGCCTCTTTACATGCGAGAATTGCGATAGTGGAACTCGACCTCGGCGCCACCCTGTTGGGCCCTTTGTGGATGTTGCTGGCCTTCGTCGGCCTGGGCTGGCTGTGCGCACGACGGCTGTCCATCGATCCGCGCCCCATCGCCACCCTGCTGATCTACATCATCGCCCCGCTGACCTTCTTTCGCGGCCTGACCCTGGGCGGGCCCACGCCGGAATACCTGCTGCTGACCCTGGGGCTGTTCGTGACGGCCAGCCTGCTTGCCATCGCGGTCGGCCGCCTGGCGCGGCCCTTCTTCCCGGCCCAGGAGGCCGCCGTGCTGGCGTTTTCCGCCGGCACCGGCAACACGGGCTACTTCGGGCTGCCCATCGCCATGGTGCTGTTGCCCCCCGAGGGCGTGACCCAGTACCTGTTCTGCCTGCTGGGCATCACCCTCTACGAGTTCACGGTGGGCTACTTCCTCAGTGCCCGGGGACAGTTCTCGGTCCGCCAGAGCCTGGCCAAGATCGTCCGCCTGCCGCTGGTCTATGCCTTCTTCGCCGCCCTGCTGGTCAGTGGCCTCGGGCTGACGGTGCCGGCCGCAGTGATGGCCGGTCTCGACGTCTTCCCGTCGACCTACACCCTGCTCGGCATGATGATCATCGGCATGACGCTGGGTCGGGTCTCCATCCGGGAGTTCGACATGCGCTTCATCGGTGCCTGTGTGGTCGTGCGCTATGGCCTGTGGCCGCTGCTCGCCGGCGTCGCGGTACTCGCCCTGCAGGCCACCCTGGGCATCTCCGCAGAGCTGGCCCTGGCGCTGCTGCTGGTCGGCGTGGTACCGATGGCCGCCAATGTGGTGGTGGTGGCGATGGAGCTCGCGATCCGCCCGGAGAAGGGCGCCATCGCCGTGCTCCTGACCACGCTGGCCTCACCGCTGCTGATTCCCCTCTACCTGGCAGGACTGCTGCGGCTCACCGGGCTGCAGTGAAGGCGTCGCCACTGGCGGGGGGAGAGGTCGTGTCGCGTGCGGAACACCCGCGAGAAGTGCGCCGCATCGGCGAAGCCGCAGGCCAGAGCGATCTCGGTGAGGCTGGCGGACGACTCGCCCATCAGGGCCCGCGCCCTGGCCAGTCGCCGCGCCACCAGCCAGGCATGCGGTGCCTGGCCGGTGAGCGCCCGGAACTGGCGAGCGAAGGCGGCCTCGGCCAGGTGGCAGCGAGCCGCCCAGTCGCGAACCCGCCAGGGCCTGGCCAGGTCGGCCTCGATCTCGGGCAGCAACCGCACCAGCCGCAGTCGCGGCTCCCGTGCGGGCGCCGCCGCCTCCCCCAGCACCTCGCTCAGCCAACCCACCAGCGCCGGGGCGTCGTGGGCCCCGAGGCGCCGCCCCCGGGCCGCCAGCGCCGCCGGCAACCGCCGTGGCCGACCCTCGAACAGCGCCTCCAGCCGCAGCGCCTCGCACCAGGCCACCGGCAGGTCCAGCACCAGGGTGGCGTTGTCGCGTGGCGCCAGGTAGTGGTGCTCGTCGCCCGCGCCGACGGGCGCCAGCACCCCCGGTTCGACCCGCACGCCTCGGCCGCCAACCTCGAGCTCCACGCCCCCCGAGAGCCCCAGCAGCAACTGGTGGAAGGCATGGCGGTCGGTCAGCACGCGGTCGGGGTAGGCGCGCGTCTCGATGACGGGGCGGGCCACGCTCATGGGGAAACCTCTGGTGATCGGTCGAACGAGAGAACCACGGGCACCATGTGGCACCCACCACCTTATTCTGGCACAGCTCACCGACGGAGGTGCCCCATGGAGGCATCCAGGCATCGTGACGAGAGGCACCTGTCGACGGATCAGCCTCGAGTGCAAACTAACAGCGATAGTCCAGGGCCGGGCCCACCTTGCAGCTCACGTTGGTGCGGCTAGCCTGAAGGGACACCCACAAGCGGAGAGTCGAGCATGCGACGGCGATCCTTGTTGCTGGCGGCCCTGGGCGCCCTGCTGCTGGCCATCGCCCCGGCTCAGGCCCATCATGGCTGGACCGGCGGCGAGACCATCGAACTGACCGGCACCATCACCGCGGTGCGCCTGGGCAACCCCCACGGCGAGCTGACCCTCGACGTGGAGGGCGAGCAGTGGACGGTGGAAGTGGGCCAGCCCTGGCGTAACGCCCGGGCCGGCCTGGAGGACGGCGACCTCGTCGAAGGCGTCGAACTGCGCGTCTCGGGCGAGCACGCCGGCGAACGGCTGATGAAGGCCGAGCAGCTGTGGATCGGTGACGCCCACTACGTGCTCTACCCCGGGCGCATCTGAGTCCCCGGTGGAAGAGCTGCTGGCCCGGCTGGCCGACACCTCGCCGGCCGAGTGGATGCGGCTGTCGCGCTGGGGCTATGCCGGCGTCAACGCGCTGCACGTGCTGGGCATCGCCCTGCTGGTGGGCGCCATCGTGCCACTCGACCTGCGCCTGCTGGGGTGGCGGCGCCGGCTGCCACTGACGGCGCTGGGACAAGCGCTGCAGCCGGTGGCCATCGCCGGACTGCTGCTGGCGCTGACCACCGGCGCGCTGCTGTTCCTCGCCGATCCCACCGGCTATGCCGCCACGCCGCTGTTCCTTCTCAAGCTGACACTGATCGGCCTGGCCATCGCCAATGCGCTCGCCCTCAACCTGGGCCCGGGGCTGGCCGGCGCCGCGCCCCGGCGGCTGCGTCTCGCCGGGGCGCTGTCGCTGGGGCTGTGGCTCGCCGCCCTGATGAGCGGCCGTTTCCTCGCCTTCGTCTAATCACGAGATAGTCCCTAGTAACGGTAGCTGTCGGGCTTGAAGGGCCCCGCGGCGGGCACCCCGGTGTAGCGCTCCTGGGCCTCGGTCATGCGGGTGATCACCCCGCCGAAGCCCTCGACCATGTAGCGGGCGACCTCCTCGTCGAGGTGCCGCGGCAGTACGGTGACCGCCAGCGCCTCGCGCTTCTCGCCCGCGGGCAGGTCGGCGAAGCGTCGCTCGAAGAGGTGGAGCTGGGCCAGCACCTGGTTGGCGAAGGAGCCGTCCATGACCCGCGACGGGTGGCCGGTGGCGTTGCCGAGGTTCACCAGGCGGCCCTCGGAGAGCAGGATCAGGTAGTCGTCGCTCTCGGGGTCGAAGTCGCCCGGGGTGCTGTCGCGGTAGATCTTGTGCACCTGGGGCTTGACCTCCTCCCAGTGCCAGTGGCGGCGCATGTGGGCGGTGTCGATCTCGCTGTCGAAGTGGCCGATGTTGCACACCACCGCGCCCGGCTTCAGCGCCTCGAGCATGGCGGCGTCGCAGGCGTCGATGTTGCCGGTGGCGGTCACCACCAGATCGATCCTGGCGAGCAGGGCCCGGTCGACGCTCTGCGCCCCCTGGTTGATGCCGTCGCGGTAGGGCGAGACCACCTCGAAGCCGTCCATGCACGCCTGCATGGCACAGATCGGGTCGATCTCGGCAACCTTGACGATCATGCCCTCCTGGCGCAGCGAGGCCGCCGAGCCCTTGCCCACGTCGCCGTAGCCCACCACCAGCGCCTGCTTGCCGGCCAGCAGGTGGTCGAGGCCGCGTTTGATGGCGTCGTTGAGCGAGTGGCGGCAGCCGTACTTGTTGTCGTTCTTCGACTTGGTCACGGCGTCGTTGACGTTGATCGCCGGCACCCTGAGGGTGCCGTCGCGCAGCATCTCCTGCAGGCGATGCACCCCGGTGGTGGTCTCTTCGGAGATGCCGTGGATGGCGTCGAGTAGCTCGGGGCGTTTGTCATGCAGCAGCGCCGTCAGGTCACCGCCGTCGTCGAGCACCAGGTTGGGCGTCCAGTCATCGGGCCCCTCCACGGTCTGCTCGATGCACCACCAGAACTCCTCCTCGGTCTCGCCCTTCCAGGCGAACACCGGGATGCCGGCGGAGGCGATAGCGGCCGCGGCGTGATCCTGGGTCGAAAAGATGTTGCACGATGACCAGCGCACCGTCGCACCCAGGTCGACCAGGGTCTCGATCAGCACCGCGGTCTGGATGGTCATGTGGATGCAGCCGGCGATGCGCGCGCCGGCCAGCGGCTGCTGCTCGCGGTACTTCTCGCGGATCGTCATCAACGCCGGCATCTCGGTCTCGGCGATGCGGATCTCGCGTCGGCCCCAATCGGCCAGGGCGATATCGGCCACCTTGAAGTCTCGGGCCTCCAAGGCAGACACGGCGGGCTGGTTCATGCGTCACCTCTTCTCGTGGGAAAAGCGTGGTTTTCACTATAGGCGGGGAACGCGGGCACCGACAATCAACGCCCGCCAGCCCTCTCAGTTACCTTCTCATTCACGCCGCGCCTGATGCCGCTACCTTTATGGAAGATTTCCTGACCCCACGGTAGCCAACACGACGGCCTGGGTTGAACTGAACGGTGAGGAACGCAAGAGCCCGTCGCGGCACTACCCACCACCGGGGGGATCAGAACTGCAGCCCGAGCGCGAAGCCGCCGATCAGGTAGCAGAAGGCGGTGATCAAGACGATCCCGATGACGTTGAGTACGACCCCACCGCGTGCCATCTGGCCGATGGTGACCGCGCCGGTGCCGAAGACGATGGCATTCGGCGGCGTGCCGACCGGCAGCATGAAGGCGCAGGTCGCGGCGAAGGCCGCCGGGATGAGCAGCGTCATCGCGTCGGCGCCGATGCCGAGCGCCACGCCCCCGAGCACGGGGATGAAGGTCGCGGCGGTCGCGGTGTTGCTGGTCACCTCGGTCAGGAACAGGATGATCGTGGCGACAGCGGCGACCAACAGGATGATCGGCAGCATGCCGAGGCCTGTGACCTGCTGGCCGAACCAGTTGTCGAGGCCGGACGCGGCGACGGCGCCGGCGAGGCTCAGGCCGCCACCGAACAGCAGCAGTACGCCCCAGGGCAGCCCGTCCTCGGCATCCTGCCAGGTCAGCACCATCTCGCTCCGGCCTCTCCCGGGCAGGATGAACATCGCGATGCCGGCGGCGACGGCGATGGCGGTGTCGTTGAGTTCGCCCAGCGGCCCCAGCCGCTCACCCACCCACGGAAGATTGGTGAGCAGCCCGGGCACGACCCACAGGAACGCCGCCGAGAGGAACACCAGCAGCACCATCTTCTCGCCCTGGCTGAACCGGCCGAGCTTGTGGATCTCGCCGGCGATCATCTCCTTGCCGCCGGGAATCTCCTCGACCTTGAACGGGTAGAGCACCCGGGTCATCAACACCCAGCCTACCAGGATGAAGGTGAAGGCCAGGGGCACGCCGAGTAGCATCCACTCGAGAAAGCCGATGGTGCGCCCCAGTTCGTCGGCGGCATAGCCGGCGACGATAGCATTCGGCGGGCTGCCGAGCAGGGTGCCGAGGCCGCCCATGCTGGCCGACCAGGCGATCGCCAGGAGCAGGCAGAGGCCGAACCGCTTGATATTGTCGTCGAAGATGAAGTCCACATGACCAGCCCGGTGATGGTCGTGTTCGTGGCCGGCGGGGTCATGCCCGGGCGTGGCCGTCTTCTGCGTCTCGCCGCTACGCTCCGCGACCAGGGCCAGCACGGATAGCCCGATCGGCAGCATCATCAGTGTCGTCGCGGTGTTCGAGACCCACATCGACAGAAAGCCCGTGGCGAGCATCATGCCGAGCACGATGCGCTTCGGCTCGACACCCACCCGGGCCAGCGTCAGCAGCGCAATGCGGCGGTGCAGGTTCCACTTCTCCATGGCGATGGCGATCAGAAAGCCGCCGAGGAACAGGAACACGATGGGACTGGCGTAGGGCGCCGTGGCCTGGCCCACGGTCCGCTCCGTCAGCATCGGGATCAGCACGATCGGCAACAGGGACGTGGCCGAGAGCGGGATCGCCTCGGTCATCCACCACACCGCCATCAGGGTGGCGATCGTCGCGACCCAGCGCGCGTCCGACGACAGTCCTTCGGCCTGGCCCATGGCGAGCCACACCAGCAGCGCCATGATCAACCCGAAGGCGCGCAGGCCCCATGTCATTTTCGCGGATCGCCCACCGGACCCTTGCTCACCGGAAAAGTCTTCGTACTCCCCTTGCTGGCGAGGTTGCTCGGCCATGGTTATCTCCTCCTGGATTCAGACATGTTCCGGCGTGACAAGCTTGACGACTGCTGCCGGGCTTCCGACAACAGCCGTCCGCTGGCATTCGCCTAGCGCTTCTTCTGCGGCGGCAGATCGGTACACACGCCTTCGAACAGTTCGGCGGCCATGCCCACCGATTCGCCCAGGGTCGGGTGGGGGTGGATGGTCTTGCCGATGTCGACCGGGTCGCAGCCCATCTCGATGGCCAGGCACAGTTCGCTGATCAAATCCCCCGCCTGGGTGCCGACGATGGCCCCGCCGATGATGCGATGAGTCTCCTCGTCGAAGATCACCTTGGTGAACCCTTCGTCGCGGCCGTTGGCGATGGCCCGCCCGGAGGCCGCCCAGGGGAAAACCGCCTTGCCGTACTTGATGCCCTCGGCCTTGCATTCGGTCTCGGTCTTGCCGGCCCAGGCGACTTCCGGGTCGGTGTAGGCCACCGAGGGAATCTGGCGGGCATCGAAGACGCTCTTGTGACCGGCGGCGGCTTCCGCGGCGACATGCGCCTCGTGGACCGCCTTGTGGGCCAGCATCGGCTGGCCGATGATGTCGCCGATGGCGAAGATATGCCCGACGTTGGTGCGCATCTGCTTGTCGGTGGTGATGAAGCCGCGTTCGTCGACCGCCACGCCGGCGTTTTCGGCACCGATCTTGTGGCCGTTGGGACTGCGCCCGACCGCTTGCAGGATCACGTCGTACAGCTGTGGCTCGGCGGGGGCGTTGTCGCCCTCGAAGCTGACCTTGAGGCCGTTCTTCTGGGCCTTCACGGCGGTGGTCCGGGTCTTGAGCATCACCTTGTCGAAGCGCGGCGTGTTGACCTTCTCCCAGACCTTGACCAGGTCGCGGTCGGCGCCGGTCATCAGCCCGTCGAGCATCTCGACCACGTCGATGCGCGTGCCCAGGCTGGAGTAGACCGTGGCCATCTCCAGGCCGATGATGCCGCCGCCGATGACCAGCATGCGCTTCGGGATGGCGGTCAGTTCCAGGGCGCCGGTGGAATCGACCACCCGCGGGTCGTCGGGAATGAAGGGCAGTTTCACCGACTGCGAACCGGCGGCGATGATGCACTTGTCGAACTTCACCACCTGCTTGTCGCCGGTCGGCTGCTGGCCATCGCCGCGGGTCAGGGCCACTTCCAGGTGATGCGGGTCGAGGAATTTGCCGACCCCGCGGACAACGTCGACCTTGCGTGCCTTGGCCATGCCGGCCAGCCCCCCGGTGAGCTTGCCGACGACCTGTTCCTTCCAGCCGCGCAGTTTGTCGAGATCGATCTTCGGCTTGCCGAAGGCGATGCCGTGATCGGCCAGGCCATTGGCCGCGTCGGCGACCGCCGCCACATGCAGCAGCGCCTTGGAGGGAATGCAGCCGACGTTCAGGCACACCCCGCCGAGGCTGGCATAGCGCTCCACCAGCACGGTCTTCATGCCCAGGTCGGCGGCCCGGAAGGCGGCCGAGTAGCCGCCCGGGCCGGCGCCGAG
Organism: Halomonas sp. LMYGS-3; assembly: GCF_059509875.1. Classification (NCBI taxonomy): domain Bacteria; kingdom Pseudomonadati; phylum Pseudomonadota; class Gammaproteobacteria; order Oceanospirillales; family Halomonadaceae; genus Halomonas; species Halomonas sp. LMYGS-3. The sequence goes on from NZ_JCAKFQ010000038.1 coordinate 18,681, forward strand.
CACCAGCATCTCGCACTCGAGGTCGGCGCCGCCGGGATAGGTCGCCGCCGTCGGGGCGGGCGCCGCCGCTCTCTGTTCGCCGGCTCCCCCGGCGGCAGCGGGCGGGGCGGTATGGGCCGCTCCTTGCGCTTCCAGCATCAAGATCGGCGAGCCCTGCGAGACCGTGTCGCCGACCGAAAGCAGCACGTCGGTGACCTTGCCCGCCTTGGGTGCAGGCACATCCATGGAGGCCTTGTCGGACTCCACGGTGATCAGCGGGTCCTCGGCACGGATCGAATCGCCGGGCCGCACCAGCACCTCGATCACCGGGACGTCCTTGAAGTCGCCGATGTCCGGTACCCGAACCTCTTCCAGGCTGCCACCGCCATAACCCCCGCCGGCATCGCCGGGCGCCGGTGAGCCAACCCCCTTCTCATGGACCGCCGGATGCGGTTCGTGGTCCGCCACCCGCGATCCGGTCTCGGCCGGTTCCAGCAGCAGAATGGTCGAACCTTCGGAGACCTTGTCCCCCTCCTTGACCTTGAGCTCTCCGACCGTGCCCGAAGCCGGGGACGGCACGTCCATGGAGGCCTTGTCGGTCTCCAGGATGATCAGCGGGGTGTCGATGTCGATCGCCTCGCCCGGCTTGACCAGCACCTCGATGATCTCGACGTCCTTGAAATCGCCGATGTCGGGCACCTTGACTTCGATTGCATTGGCCATGTCGTGGCTTCCTTACATGATGATGCGCCGCATGTCGGCGAGCAGGTTGGCGAAGTGGACGTTGAAACGGGCCGCGGCGGCGCCGTCGATCACCCGGTGATCCCAGGAAAGCGACAGCGGCAGCATGAAGCGCCAGTCTGACTGCTTGCCGTCCGGCGAGACCTGCTTCCAGAAGGAGCGACACACGCCCATGATGGCCACTTCGGGGGCATTGATGATGGGCGTGAAATAGAGCCCGCCGATCCCGCCCAGCGAGGAGATAGTGAAACAGCCGCCCTGCATCTGATCGGGCTTGAGCTTGCCGTCGCGGGCCAGCTTGGCCAGCGCTCCCATTTCCTGGGCGATCTCGGCCACGCCTTTCTGGTCCGCATCGCGGATCACCGGCACCACCAGGCCGTTGGGCGTGTCGGCGGCGAAGCCGATGTGGTAGTACCGCTTGAGAATCAGCTGGTCGCCGTCCAGCGAGGCGTTGAACTCGGGGAACTGCTTCAGGGAGGCGACCGCGGCCTTGATCATGAACGCCAGCATGCTGACCTTGATACCGGCCTTCTCGTTGGCCTTGTTGAACTGCACCCGGAAGGCCTCCAGATCGGTGATATCGGCCTCGTCGTGGTTGGTGACGTGGGGAATCTGTACCCAGTTGCGATGCAGGTTGGCGCCGGAGATCTTCTTGATGCGCGACAGCGGCTGGGTCTCCACCGGGCCGAACTTGCTGAAGTCGACCTTGGGCCAGGGCAGCAGATCCAGGCCCCCGCCAGCGGTTGGAGCGCCAGTTGAAGCGCTAGCCGCCGCCGAGGCGCCGCCCTTGGCGAAGGCGTGGATGTCCTCCTGGGTGACCCGGCCCTTGAGGCCGGTCGGCGGTACCCGGGTCAGGTCCACCTCCAGCTCGCGGGCCAGGCGGCGGGCCGAGGGGCTGGCGTGCACCCGGCTGAAATCGACGATCGGCCCGCCGGCGGGGGCGGCGGACGCTGTGGCGGAAGGTGCGGCAGCGGATGCGGCCGAGGGGGCTGGCGCCGCGGGCGGTGTCTTCGCCGCTTCCTCGGCGGGAGCGGCAGGGGACGCCGCTTCGCCTTCCGTCTCCAGCGTCAGGATCGTCGACCCCTCGGAGACCGAGTCGCCGAGATTGACCTTGACCTCCTTGACGGTGCCGGCCTGGGGGGCGGGCACGTCCATCGAGGCCTTGTCGGACTCCACGGTGATCAGCGGATCCTCGACCTGGATCTGGTCGCCGGGCTGGACGTGGATTTCGATGATCGGCACATCGGTGAAGTCGCCGATGTCGGGTACCTTGATGTCTTGGATAGCCACTTTTCTTCTCCTCCGGCTCAGGCGTACAGGGGGTTGGGCTTTTCGGGGTCGATGCCGTATTTGGCGATGGCGTCCCGCACCTTGCCGCTCTTGAGCTGGCCCTCGTCGACCAGGGCCTGCAGCGCGGCCAGGGTGACGTAGTGACGATCCACCTCGAAATGGCGGCGCAGGGCCTCGCGGCTGTCGGAGCGGCCGAAGCCGTCGGTACCCAGTACCTCGTAACGCCGCGGCACGAAGGGCCGGATCTGTTCGGCGAACAGCCGGATATAGTCGGTGGCGGCGATCACCGGTCCTTCGCTGCCCTCCAGGCACGTCTCGACATGGCTCTTGCGGGGTTTCTTGCCGGGATGCAGCCGGTTCCAGCGCTTGACCGCGTGGCCGTCGCGGGCCAGTTCGTTGAAGCTCGGGCAGCTCCAGACGTCGGCCGCCACGCCCCAGTCGTCGCGCAGCAGGTCCACCGCGGCAATCACCTCGTTGAGGATGCTGCCGCAGCCCAGCAGCTGTACCCGCGGGCTCTTGGCCTTGGCCTCGGCCTGGCTGAACGCGTACATGCCCTTGATGATGCCCGCTTCGGCGCCCTCGGGAAGCGCCGGATGGCGGTAGTTCTCGTTCAGCGTGGTGATGTAGTAGAAGACGTTCTCCTGATCCTGGTACATGCGCTTGAGGCCGTCGCGCACGATCACCGCCACCTCGTAGTGGAAGGTGGGGTCATAGGCGATGCAGTTGGGAATGAACTGGGCGAACAGCTGGCTGTGCCCGTCCTGGTGCTGCAAACCCTCGCCGTTCAGGGTGGTGCGCCCCGAGGTGCCGCCGATCAAAAACCCCCGTGCCAGCATGTCGCCGGCGGCCCAGGCCAGGTCGCCGACGCGTTGGAAGCCGAACATGGAGTAGTAGACGTAGAACGGGATCATGGTGACCCCGTGGTTGCTGTACGAGGTGGAGGCGGCGATCCACGACGACATGGCGCCGTCCTCGTTGATGCCCTCCTGCAGGATCTGGCCCTTCTGGTCCTCCCGATAGGGCATGATCTCCTCGGCGTCCATGGGCACGTACTTCTGCCCTTCGGGGGCGTAGATCCCGATCTGCCGGAACATGCCCTCCATGCCGAAGGTGCGCGACTCGTCGGCGACGATCGGGGTCAGCCGTGGCCCCAGGGTCTTGTCCCGGGCCAGGGCGACCATGATGCGCACCACGGCCATGGTGGTGGACAGGGTGCGCTCCCCGGTGTCGGCCAGCACCTGCTTGAACATCTCCAGGGGCGGCGCCTCGAGCCGATCGCCGTTGCGCTGGCGCTGGGGCAGGTAGCCCCCCAGCGCCTTGCGCTGCCCATGCAGGAGCTGCATCTCGTCGCTCTCCTCGGGGGGCTTGAAGAAGGCCGCCTGGGTGACCTGCTCGTCACTGAGGGGCAGATCGAAGCGTTTCTGGAAGTGGCGGAGGTTGTCCTCACCCAGCTTCTTCTTCTGGTGGGTGATGTTCTGGCCTTCGCCGCCCTCGCCCATGCCGTAGCCCTTGACGGTCTTCATCAGCAGCACCGAGGGCTTGTCCGTGGTGTTGACCGCCGCGTGATAGGCCGCGTAGACCTTCTGCGGGTCGTGGCCACCGCGGATCAGCTTGTAGTAGATGTCGTCGTCCGACAGATGGGCGACCATCTCCTTGAGTTCCGGGTACTTGCCGAAGAAGTGCTCGCGGATGTAGCCGCCACCCTTGACCTTGAAGTTCTGGTACTCGCCGTCGACGCACTCCTCCATACGCTGGCGCAACAGCCCCTGGGTGTCCTTGGCCAGCAGCTCGTCCCAGCCCGACCCCCACAGGCACTTGATGACGTTCCACCCCGCGCCCCGGAAATTGCCCTCCAGTTCCTGGACGATCTTGCTGTTGCCCCGCACCGGGCCGTCCAGGCGCTGCAGATTGCAGTTGATCACGAAGATCAGGTTGTCCAGCTTCTCGCGGCTGGCCAGGGCGATGGCCCCCTGGGACTGGGGTTCGTCCATCTCGCCGTCGCCGAGGAACGCCCAGACCTTGCGCCCCTCGGTGTCGGCCAGCCCGCGGTGCTGGAGGTACTTCATGAACCGGGCCTGATAGATGGCCATGATCGGGCCCAGGCCCATGGAGACGGTGGAGACCTGCCAGAAGTCCGGCATCAGATAGGGGTGGGGGTACGAGGAGATCCCCTTGCCATCCACCTCCAGGCGGAAGTTCTCCAACTGCTCCTCGGAGAGCCGACCCTCCAGAAACGCCCGGGCGTAGATACCCGGAGCGCAGTGCCCCTGAAAGTAGATGATGTCGCCCCCGTGGCCGTCGCTGGGGGCCTGCCAGAAATGGTTGAAGCCCACCTCGTACATCACCGCCGAGGACTGGTAGCTGGCGATATGCCCGCCGGGTTCGGCGGGTTTCTTGTTGGCGCGCACCACCATGGCCATGGCGTTCCAGCGCAGGTAGGCGATCAGCCGCTGCAGCAAGGCTTCGTCGCCGGGCAGCTTGGCCTCCTTGTGAGGCGGGATGGTGTTCACATAGGGCGTGCGGGTGGTGTCCGGCGCCTCGGCCCCGGTCCGGTAGGCTTCTTCCACCGCCTTGTGCAGCAGGTAGGTGGCGCGCTCGGGGCCCACCCGTTCCACCACCACGTCGACGGCTTCCTGCCACTCCCGGGTTTCCTGGGGATCGAAGTCGTTGTAGTTCTCGAAGGCCATGGGGCGTCTCCCTTGGTTGGGTCGGAATTGTTCGAGTTATTGATCGGTCTGTGCCTCGACCACGGCGAAGGCGCTCATGTTGGCGATGCCCCGTGCGGTGACCGTGCGGTTGAGCACATGCACCGGCTTGGCGGCCCCCAGCAGGATGGGGCCCACCGAGACGCCGTTGCCCAGTACCTTCAGGGCGGAAAAGGCGATGTTGGCCGCGTCCAGGTTGGGCATGATCAACAGATTGGCCTCGCCCTCGAGCAGCGAACCGGGCAGGATGCGTCCGCGTACACCCATGGAGAGCGCCGAGTCGGCCTGCATCTCGCCGTCCACCACCAGATCCGGAGCGCGCTCCCGGATCAGCGCCAGTGCCTCGCGCATCTTGCCGGCACTAGCGAAGTCGGAGCTGCCGAAATTGGAGTGGGAGACCAGGGCGGCCCGGGGCGTGATCCCGAAACGGCGAATCTGTTCCGCGGCCAGCAGGGTGATCTCGGCGATCTGGCTGGCATCGGGATCGTAGTTGACGAAGGGATCGGCAATGAACAGCGTGGTCCGCTCGAGGATCAGCAGCTGCAGGGCGGCAGGCGTGCTGACGCCCTCGCGCAGGCCAATGACGTCCAGCACCAGGTCCAGGTGCTCGTGGTAGGTGCCCACCGGGCCGGCGATCATGGCATCCACCTCGCCCCGGCGCAGCAGCAGCGAGGCCAGGATGGTGGACCGGCTGCGGACGCGCTTCTCGGCGGCCTCCGGATGGACGCCACGCCGCCCCATCAGCTGGTGGTACTCGCCGGCCAGTTCGGCGTAGTCGGGATAGTCCTGGGCGTCGATCAGCTCGAAATCGACGCCGGGCGCCACCGGCAGGCCCAATTCCTCGATGCGGGCCTCGATGACCCCACGGCGGCCGATCAGCAGGGGTCTGGCATAGCCCTGACTGACACACACCTCCATGGCGCGCAGGACGCGCTCGTCCTCGCCTTCGGCGTACAGCAGGCGGAGGGGATTCTGTCGCGCCCGCTCGAACACCGGCTCCATCACGTTGCCGGAGCGGTAGACCAGGCGGGACAGCGAGCGGGCATAGGCGTCCAGGTCCGCGATGGGGCGAGCGGCCACGCCACTCTCCATGGCGGCCTTGGCCACCGCCGGCGGGATGGTGTCGATCAGGCGCGGGTCGAAGGGTTTGGGGAGGATGTAGTCCGGGCCGAAGGTCAGCGCCTGTCCGCCATAGGCCACCGCCACCGTCTCCGGCACCGTGGTGGTCGCCATGTCGGCGATGGCCTTGACGGTGGCCAGTTTCATCTCCTCGTTGATGGTGGTGGCGCCGCAGTCCAGGGCGCCCCGGAAGATGAACGGAAAGCACAGGACGTTGTTGACCTGGTTGGGGTAATCCGAGCGGCCGGTGGCGATCACCGCATCCGGGCGTACCGCCTTGGCGTCCTCCGGCATGATTTCCGGGGTGGGGTTGGCCATGGCCAGGATCAGGGGGCGATCGGCCATGGTCGCCACCATCTCCGGTTTGAGGGCGCCCCCGGCCGAGAGACCCAAGAAGACATCGGCTCCGTTGACGGCATCGGCCAGGGTGCGGGCCGCGGTCCGGGCCGCGTAACGCGCCTTGTAGGGATCCATGTCCTCGGTACGGTCGGTGTGGACCACGCCTGTGCGGTCGCAGACCAGGATGTTCTCCTTGCGTACCCCCAGGGACACCGCCAGGTCCAGGCAGGCCAGGGCCGCCGCGCCCGCGCCGTTGCAGACCAGGCGGATGTCGCCGAGCTCCTTGCCCACCACCCGCAGGCCGTTGAGCAGGGCGGCCCCCGAGACGATGGCGGTACCGTGCTGGTCGTCGTGGAACACCGGGATCTGCATCCGCTCGCGCAGGCGCCGCTCGATCTCGAAGCATTCCGGTGCCTTGATGTCTTCCAGGTTGATGCCGCCGAAGGTGGCCTCCAGGCCGGCGACGATCTCGATCAGCTTGTCCGGGTCGCGCTCCTCGATCTCGATGTCGAACACATCCACGTCGGCGAACTTCTTGAACAGCACGGCCTTGCCTTCCATCACCGGCTTGGAGGCCAGGGCGCCGATGGCACCCAGCCCCAGCACCGCCGTGCCGTTGCTGACCACAGCCACCAGATTGGCGCGGGCGGTGTACTCGGCCGCCATCAGGGGGTCGCGTTCGATCTCTTCGCAGGCCGCGGCCACACCGGGCGAATAGGCCAGAGACAGGTCCCGCTGGCTGGCCATGGGCTTGGTCGCCTGGATCGCCAGCTTGCCGGGGCGGGGGAATCGATGGTACTGCAAGGCGCTGTCGCGCAAATCGTCTGCCATGTGCTTTTCCTCGCTCGCTTTCACTCGCGGCGACAGCGGCGTCGATGACCGCTGCCGATCGCCTTCTCGAACTGCTGCCAGACCAGCTTCCACTGGCCGAGCTACAACTCCCTGTCCACCGCACTTGGCTCGATAAGCCTATAGGCAATGTAGAAGACATTAACGATAAACGGACGGTCAGCGGCGATGGGATGCCACGGCCTCGTCGCCGACGCCCACGGCATTGATCGGCTGGGGCTCGATATCATCCGATGGGCCGTGAGGTGGCGTTTCGCATGGTGGTTTTCCTGAATGCGGTTGTGATGGTGGGAGTCGGGCGCCTCGTGGGACGCATCAGCCCTCAGCATTCAGCAATCACTGCGCCAAAATGAAAAAACATAATTTATTTTCAATGATTTATGTGCGATTCATGCGACTTTAGTCGCAAGGGTGGCGACCGGGACTGGCTGGAGACTTGCACAATTCGGCGGGTCGGGTATGCGGATTCCCACACACCGACGGAAGAGAGACGGTACGCCCTCCAATGTCATGGCCTCGCGGTCACGGAAGGCGGCGTGAATCAGAACCCCGCGACGCCGGCCCGGGCCAGCCGTCGGGCCAGGGCCTGCACCTCGGGATGGGCGAAGAAGGCCACCAGGTCTCCGGCCCGCTCCGGCCCCACCCCCGGGCGGGTCTGCCAGCGTGACTCGTCGCGCGCGGCCAGCCCGTCCCAGTGCGTCTCCGCCCCCGCGTCGAGCCCCGCCGGCGGCCCCAGGGCCGACAGCCAGGCGGCGAAGGGGCGCTGCTGGGCTTCGTGGAAGGCCGCCACTAGTCGCTCGGCGCGGGCCTCGCCGAAGCCCGGCACCTCGACCAGCGCCGCGGGGTCGAGTGCCATCCAGGCCAGCAGGTCATCGAGCAGGCCGGCGTCGAGCAGCGCCTGCCAGGTCCCCGGCCCCACGCCGGGCAGGTCGAGCCCTTGCCGGCCGCCGAGCCAGGCCAGCCGCTCGAGGAACTGCCCCTCGCACCCCGGGGTCGGCCGCCAGCAACTCAGCGCATGGAACGCCGCGTCGTCGGGCGGCGTCACCGCCAACCGCTCACTCCCCCGCCACACCACGCCCTCGAGACGCGGGATGGTCAGCCCCGCCAGGGCAAAGGCGACCTGGTCGCCGGGGCGAATGTCCAGTTCGTGCCAGCGCGAGAGTGAACCGACGCTGACCCGGCGGATGACGCGGTCATCGAGCCGGACGGGGACCAGGTGCAGCAGTGGCGTGATGCGCCCGGTGCGGCCGACCCGAAACTCGACGCCGCGCACCTCGGCCAGCGCCTCCCGGAGCGGATGCTTCCAGGCCACGGCCCAGTCCGGCGGCTCGGCCCGCCACTGCCCGCCGGCTGGACGACCGCCCTGACGCAGCACCACGCCATCGGTGGCGAAGGGGAGCGGGCCCCGATACCAGGCCTCCCGCCAGCGCCGGACCTCGTCGAGGGCGCCAACCGGATGGGTCAGCGCCACGCTGTCGGCGAACCCCATGGCGGCGAGGCCCTCGAGACGCTCGCCCATGGTCGCCGGGCCGGTCGGCCAATCCCAGACGAAGAGTCCGATCCGCGCGGCGGCTTCCCCATCGAGCACCTCCCGGGCCATCAGGCCGGCCACCGCGCTGCGCGCCCCGGCACTGCCTCGCTCGGCCTGCACATGGTCCTCCAGCCGGAGGTAGAGTTCGCCCTGGAGCACGAGCGGCCCGCTTATCGCCAGCCGCTCGGGCACGGCGGGGAGGCGCCTGGCAGCCGGGGTCCAATCCTGGCCATGATGGCCATCGCCGCGACTGAGCGCCCTGACCAGCCGGCCCTGCTCGTAGACCAGGGTCACCGCCACCCCGTCCACCTTGGGCTGGATCCAGGCGTCGGTGCGGCGCCCCAGCCAGGCCCGCACCGCGTTCTCGTCCGTCAGCTTGGCCAAGCCCGTCTGGGGCACCGGGTGAGCGAGCTCGCCGCCCTCCCGGGGCGGCTCGGCCGTGGTGGCCGGCGACACCTCGGGAAAGCAGCGACGCCAGAGCTCGAAACGGCCCCGCGCCTGATCGTAGAGGTCATCGCTGACCGGCGACGCGCCATGGCGGTAATAGGCGTCGTCCCAGTCGGCCAGGCGGCGGGCCAGGGCGGTCAGCTCGCGATCGGCGCGAGCCGCTGACCAGGCGGGGCAGGCATCGGCCGGGCCCGATGCGGCCGGTGCCGGCGTGGCCAGCAACCAGATGACAAGACTCAGCAGGACAGGCATGGCGGGCATCCTCGACGAGGCGATGCCCTGACCATAGCAACAGGCCCCGCGCGGCGAAGCCGGCGGGGCCTGTCATCTGCTGTAGGCGATCGCCTACAGACCCGCGGCCTGGCGCAGGGCCTGGGCGCGGTCGAGCTTCTCCCAGGGGAAGGCGGTGAAGGCCTCGGTCTGCTCCTGGCCCCCATTATCGATCCAGGTATAGGAGGTCTCGAAGGGCTCGCGGCCGAAGTGGCCGTAGGCCGCGGTCAGGCGATACATCGGATGCAGCAGGTCGAGCATGCGGGTGATGGCGTTGGGCCGCAGGTCGAAGTGGTCGCGCACCAGCGCGACGATGCGCTGGTCGTCGATCCGGCCGGTGCCGAAGGTGTTGATCGAGACTGAGGTGGGCTCGGCCACGCCGATGGCGTAGGAGACCTGGATCTCGCACTTGTCGGCGAGCCCCGCGGCGACCAGGTTCTTGGCCACGTAGCGGCCGGCATAGGCCGCGCTGCGGTCGACCTTGGACGGGTCCTTGCCGGAGAAGGCCCCGCCGCCGTGGCGCGCCATGCCGCCGTAGGTGTCGACGATGATCTTGCGACCGGTCAGCCCGCAGTCGCCCACCGGGCCGCCGATGACGAACTTGCCGGTAGGGTTGATGTGAAAGCGGGTCGACTCGGAGAGCCACGCCTCGGGGATCACCTGCTCGATGATCTCGCGCTTGACCATCAACCGCAGTTCCTCCTGGTCGATGCCCGGGTCGTGCTGGGTCGAGAGCACCACGGCGTCCACCGCGCAGGGCTTGCCGTTCTCGTCGTAGCGGAAGGTCACCTGGCTCTTGGCGTCCGGGCGCAGCCACGGCAGCAGGCCGTGCTTGCGCAGCTCGGCCTGACGCTCCACCAGGCGATGGGCATAGTGGATCGGCGCCGGCATGTAGGAGTCGGTCTCGTTGGTGGCATAGCCGAACATCAGGCCCTGGTCGCCGGCGCCCTGGTCCTCGGGCTTGGCCCGGTCGACGCCCTGGGCGATGTCCATGCTCTGCTTGCCAATCAGGTTGAGCACACCACAGGTCTCGCCGTCGAACCCGACATCCGACGAGGTATAGCCGATGTCGGTGATCACCCGCCGCACCAGCTCCTCGAGATCGACCCAGGCCGACGTGCTGATCTCGCCGGCGACGATGGCCACGCCGGTCTTCACGAGGGTCTCGCAGGCCACCCGGGCGTGCTTGTCGCGGGCGATGATGGCATCGAGGACGGCATCGGAGATCTGGTCGGCGATCTTGTCCGGATGGCCCTCGGAAACGGACTCGGAAGTGAACAGGGAGTACTCGCTCATGGCGTCCTCGACCCTTCTTGTAACGGCAATAGGCAGTCGCGAAGTCTACACTCTACCGTTCTCTGCCGACACCCGCCATTTGATGCCGAACGCCAAGTCGGCGACAATAGGTGCCCGATTTCGATCGCGCCGCCCCGTCCCGCGGCGTCACCCAGCCAGCGCGCCTACCCGGCCAGCCCCCTTGGCCCGGCGGTGCCATTGCTTATTCTGCCGCAGGCGAGGAGCTACCCCATGCCGTCCCGTTTCGAACTGGCCAATGCCATCCGCGCCCTCTCCATGGACGCCGTCCAGAAGGCCAACTCCGGCCATCCCGGTGCGCCCATGGGCATGGCCGATATCGCCGAGGTGCTGTGGAATGATCACCTCAAGCAC
>NZ_JCAKFQ010000039.1:0-29512 GCF_059509875.1 Halomonas sp. LMYGS-3
CCAGGCTCACCGCATCCGCCTTGAATTCATCGGAAAATCGACGTCGAGTCTTCTTGGTCATGAACACCTCCATTGCCTCCATTATGAGGCTTATCGGGGTGTCCGCTCCAATTGGACCACTTCAATCAGTCACTGCCGCGCTGATAGCGGGACAGCGCCTCGAAGTAGCCATTGGCCCATAGGAAGCCGAGCCGGCTGGATGGCTGGGGTGCCAATATTCCCTGAGATTCGCGCCACCAGAGCGCGATATTGTCGGCCAGGTGGACAACGCTGACGTCCCGCTTGTCGATCAGCGCCAAGGCGCGCCGTAGTCGCTGCACCAGCTCTTCCGGTGTTTGGCAAGTCAACAGCTGCTGGAAGCGCAACTCGCTCATGTGAGGCTTGCCGGTTTCCTTCTTCTGTTTGCCTAGCTGACTACCCAGGGTGGCATTGGGACTTTCGGCCCTTACCTCAGCCAGCACTAGCGCGATGCACGCCCAGAGCTGCAGCCGATGATTGCGTCGCTTCTCACCTTCCCCTTCGGACGCTGGCAACCGATGCCAGAGATGCCGAAATGCCTCGGTCAGCAGGGCGGCTTCCGGCGATTCACAGCGCCGCAGCATGGCTCTCACTCCCTTTGGCCAGGGTGGTGCTGAGGTAAAGGCTTTCAGCTCCTCGGCGGGCAATGTCAGCCGCTGCCACCAGCGGCGTATGGAAATGGCTTCATCAAATGAGATGGCCCTCCGGTGCTCGGGTATTCCTGTCGTTTCTTTCGCCGCCTGTGGTTCTGCTGTTTCACTCATCGCGCGACCTCCTGAGTTGATATGGCTTCCTTGGTGCCCGCTATCGCAAACCCTCCCTTCTTGGCGAATTGGGTGATGACCTTGCTTCCCTTGCTGCGCCCGGAGAGCCAGGCCTGCAGGTTGCGACGGGCCCCGGTGATGCGCTTCATGTCCAGCTCGGCCACGGGCCCGCTCAGGGCCTGCGCATCGAAAAGCTGCAGGGCTTCTCGTTGGAGCCTGCGATACCAGTCCTCGGCGATATCTGTTGGCATATGAGTGTTCTCGCCATCGACCAGAGCCTGCTGCATGCCAAACAGGGCACGGAAGAACTCGGCCTGGGTCGCCTCATAGAACTGGGTATCGATGGGGCTCATATCGCCCTTGGCATCGGCGGGACGCGAGAACCAGGCGGTCTTGATCTGATTACGCACCATCCAGGCCACTTGGTGGGCCAACTCGGTGAATTCCTGCACCCAGGATCTCAGTACCTCCTGTTTCGCCGGCGGCACCGCCACCAGCGGCATCTCTACGCCATACCAGCCTCGCGGCTTCATATTGTCCATGTCATAACCGAAGGCCCAGAGCCGGGCATGACTCAGCAGCGCCTCGAACGCCTCCCCTTCGCGTCGCGCACTGCGGTTGGCAGGTGCCTTGCCATGGACGTAGTCATGCACCACGGCCGCCGGCAAGGCACCGCTGCGCTCGGCATCCTCCAGTACCAGGTTCGACCAGTGACGATAGCCCAACCCGCCCGGCTGTCCCTTGGTGGAAAGCGGTGGTTCATTGGGCTTCTTTGGATCACGCCGATAGGGAGTCAATGGATGCTGCCAGGGGCCGTCATAGTTGGCACCGTAGTTCTTGGCGCGGATCTCGGAGACAGAGCGGGACGCTTCACGCCCACAAAGATCACACTGACAGGGGCGGTCCTCGAAGAGCAGGCGGAAACGACGCGGCATGGCCCAATAGGCATGCAGGGCATGCATATCACTCGGCGACACGACGGCCCCCTTCTTGTCGCTGAGCCGGGTCGGCCCCATCCAGGGAAAGAGGGTGTCGTCGTCCGGGCGAGGCACCTCAACCTTGCCCTGCCTCGCAAGAGATCTGGTCGGCATTACGTTCAGCCACAACCGTTGCCACAGGCTGGCCTCGGCGTTATCCGGCATCACCAGAGTGGTGAGCGGGCCACCTCCACGCAGCCCCACCCGATAGCCTGCGCCTCCGGATGGCGCATTGATCTGCATGGTAAACAGGGCCAGTGCCGCACAGTCGGGACAGATCGCCTCGACCCGGCTACGCTTGACGAAGTGGTCGGTATTTAGCTTGAGACCGTTGGCACCGGGGGAGTCGATCAGCAGGCCAGCAACGGGACCGGGCTTGGCATCCTCGAGGGGATCCCGGTCTTGCATGAAGCGCGGGCCATCGCCATCCAGTTCGAAGGCGGCTGCTAGCGGCGCAAAGGCGGCATCCAGTTCCTCGATACTTGGCGGCTCGGCTAGGCGATCCATCCAGTCGTCGTGATCCTCTGGTGGCAAAGCGGTCTGCAACAAGCCGATCAGCCACTGGTAGGCGGCGCCCTGGAAGTCGGCGCGGGGCAGCGCCAGATCGACGATATCGGGGTCGGCAATGGCCGAGGGTGGGCAGTAGGCCACGCTTCCATCACTGGCGCGGAGGGGCATCCATGCATGCATAAGCAAGTTCATGTCGACTCCAATAAGTTTGTTTATTCAGTGACTATTGATTCACTGTAGACCATAATCTCCGAATAGCACCCTCCCTGTCCGTTCGGGGTTGAACCGTTTATGTATTCGACGAGTGCTATGTTCCCCGCCCTGGCGGGGCTTTCTCCTCGTGACCCGGTGACGATGCGGCAGTTATCATGTCCAATAGACGTCGCAGGCGGGACCCAAGGAGCCAAGAGATGCCGACACATTACGATCAGGACACCTATGCTTGGGCGCTTGAGCAGGCTGGCCTTCTGCGTAGCGGCAAACTGGATCAGCTGGATATCGAGCACCTTGCCGAGGAGATCGAAAGCATGGGCAAGAGCGAGCGCCGCGCCTTGATCAGCCAGTTGGCTCGACTTCTCATGCACCTGCTGAAATGGAACCACCAGCCTGAACGCCGCTCGCGTAGTTGGCGCCTGTCCATTCAGGATGCCCAGGCCAAGGTGGCTCGACTGCTGGAAGACAACCCCAGTCTCAAGGCGACCATGCCCGAGCTGATGGCAAAGGCCTATGAGGATGCTCGCCGGGCAGCCGCCATCGAGACCGATATTGAGCCAGACAGCTTTCCCGGGGAGTGCCTGTACGATTTCGACGAGGCCATGGCCTTCGTTCCGGAGGAACATTGAGGAAGGGCTCACGCCGGGCTTCCTTCAACGGCGACCAATCCCTGATCGACACTGTAGCGCCAGCCTGAGTCCTCTTCGGCCAGCCACGGCTGTACGTAGCGCAGCGCCTTGTAGCGCTCCTGCAAGGTTTCCCACTGGGCCTGATACTCGCCCGACAGCCGGGCCAACTTGCCGGCCTGGCTCTGGCGCAGCTTGATCTGGCTGAGCATATCGGCATGGCGCTCGCCCTCGGCCCAGAGCCCCAGGCCACCATCGGCGTCACGCTTGAGCAGGGCCACATTCACCGTCGGCTCATCGACCAGACGCGTGCCGATCTCCTGCTCCTCCTGCCACTTGTGGCGATCCCAGACGTAACCGGCCTCCAACTTCAGGGCGTTGAAGTTAGCCATGGACTCGGCAACGCCCTGCAACCCCCGCTGCTCCCAGCGCGCCCCCTGGAGCCCATCCGGCACCAGGTCGATTACCGAACCATAGACGCCCTCGATCAGCAGGCGCGCCTGCTCGGGCATGCGAATCGCCCCCAATTCACACAGGATTCGCTGAGTCAGCCACAGGAGAGAGGTGTCCCGATACACGGCATTCGTGCCCGGCAGGGTGCGTTTCAGCCAACCCTCATCCGGCGCTTCCGACCACTCGGGTGCCAGCACATGGAGAACCGGTGGCCGACGTACGCCACGCACATGACGCTGTAGCCGCCCGGCGCGCTGTATCAGCAGGTCGATGGGAGCGAGGTCGCTGATCATCAGGTCGACATCGCAATCCAGGGACTCCTGGAAGACCTGGGTGCTGATCAGTACCTGACCACGCCGACGCCCCGGGGTGGATGCCTTCCCCAGTCTCTCGATCACATCGGACTCGATACGCTGACGATCGACCATGGCGAAGCGGCTGTGGAAAAGCAGGCAACGCTCCGGCTCATGGTGGCGCTCACGCACCGCCTCAAAGGCGCGGATGGCGTCGTCCACGGTATTGCGCACCCAGGCAACACACTCGCCGGCCTCGATGGCGGCCACGATGACCTCGATGGCTTCCTGCTCTTCGATCAACCACTCGACACCGACCTCACGGGACACTTCGGACCGCGAGCCCAGGGGCACTTCGCGGTTCGCCTCACCGGCGATCTGCGTCAACAACGGAAAGTCACCGCACTCCAAGGGCATGGTGGGTATATCCAGCCCAGCCCGCCAGGCCTCCGCCAGCGACTCGCGCATCGCTTTCGGCAGAGTGGCGGTCAGCAGGATGGCACTGCCGCCCTGGCGTGCGTGATAGCTCAATAGCTGGTTGAGCAGGGTCTGCATGTAGTGGTCATAGGCATGCACCTCGTCGACGATCAACACCTTGCGGGCCAAACCATAGAGGCGCAGCGACTGGTGGCGGAACGGCAGCAACCCCATGAGTGCCTGATCGATGGTGCCTACCCCCACCTCGGCCAGCAGTGCCTTCTTGCGCGAATCGGCAAGCCAGCGATTGCATTGGGCGGTCGCCGTGGATTCGCCGGGATCGTAGTCCCGGTCTCCCGGCTGCGGCCTGTCGATCGCCAGTGAGAACGACTCGTTCAGCTTGCTGGCTCCATGGGCCAGCACGCAGGAAGGGTTGGAATCGACTGTGAAGAAACGGCGATGCAGCTTGCCGAGGCGCTCATACATGGCGTTGGAAGTCGCCATGGTGGGCAAGGCGAAATAGAGGCCCTCGGCATGCCCATCCGCCAGCAGTCGCTGGGTCAGGATACAGGCCGCTTCGGTCTTGCCGGCACCGGTGATGTCCTCGAGGATAAAGAGTTGCGGCCCATCGAGGATCGGCAGGGTCTCGGCCTCACGCTGCAAGGGTGTGGGTGTGATCGCCTCGCCATCGAACCATGCCGCAAGCCCGGCATAGGGCAGCGGCTGCGGCAACCGCGCGAAACCGGTCTCGCTCAACGCCTCCTTGGCCCGCCGCAATCCATGGTGCTCCCAATATTCGGTCAGCGACATTTCCGCTTGGCAGTAGCGGAAATGCTCCTGATTGGAGCCCAGCCAGTCGCTAAGCGTCGCCCAGCCCGCAATGGTCCAGCTGAGCGACAGGAAGACTTCCAGCCATTCGGCCGAGACCAGTTGCTCAACGGGCCACTCGACATCGATCAGGGCCGCCCACTCCCCAACGAACTGCCGGGCCGCCTCGATATCATCGCTGAGGGCATCCCGCCCGAAGAATCGTCCGGTTGTTTCCTGATCGGCCTCGACCGGCTGGCCATGGTGACCAAAGAATGGGATAACCAGAGCCTTCATGGCCTTACGCCGTTGGCGCTGCGCTGAGCGTTCCAACTGAGCATCAGGCCAACGCAAGACGCCCTTTTCCAACCAAGTGAACCAGCACTCCTGCCACAACAGTGCCCCCAGACGATCATGGCGTATGGTGTATTCGTAGCGCTCGATCGGCGGGGCCAGCACGGCACCCTCGGGCCGAGCCAGCCCTTGAAACGTTCGCGAGAATTTACCGAGATCGTGCAGCCCCAACAGGAAAACGAAGAAACGCCGCAGTGCCTCAGGCGACATCTCGAGCCGTGCCGCCAACAGCTGCGTCAGCGGACGCTCGGGGGCGAGCAGATACCAGCCAACCGCGGCGACATCGAGGCTGTGATAGGGCAGCAGGTGGCAGCTCTCCCCCTCTCTCGATGGCTTCGCCTTGCCCCAGTAAAGGAAGTAATTCACTCCCGAACTCCATTCTGTTATTGATTGTTACTGACCCATCTAAGCACCCTATCCCTGCTGTCACCACCACTGTCCATGAAACCAGCATATTTTTCAGGCCGACATTGATCATGGTCATGCCCACGGAACAGCAACCTGCAAGGAGGCTATATGACTGCCATGGAGCCGCTCCCATGGGACACCCTGGCCCGCTACCGGCTGATCGAGATCCTGGCGCTGTGGGAGGGGCGGGTGGCGTCTTCGCATATCGGCCTGGCGTTCGGCATCGGGCGCCAGCAGGCGCAGAAGGCCCTGCGCCACTATCGAGCATTGGCACCGGACAACCTGGTCTATGACGAGTCGCGCAAGGGATTCCTGCCCGCCGAGAGCTTTTCGCCACACTTCACCCTCGGCCGGGTCGAAGAGTACCTACATCTGCTGGGGTCGGGTCAGGGACTGGACTCGCCCTTCGCCGGTCTCGGGCTGGGGGCGGCGGACACCGAGTCGTTGCCCTTGCCCAGCCGCCAGGTGTCGCCGGAGGTGGTACGCGAACTGGTCAAGGCATCGCGGCAGGGGCTACGGCTGGAGGTGACCTATGCGTCGTTTTCCAGCCCGGTGGGGGAAGAGCGCATCATCGTGCCACACACCCTGGTGTTCGCCGCCGGGCGCTGGCATGTGCGGGCTTTCTGTGAAAAGCACCTTGCCTATCGGGATTTCGTGTTGAGCCGCTTCCGGGGGGTACCGGAGCCCTGCGGAGCGATGCTGGGGGCTCATGGCGGCCAGCAAGACGAACAGTGGCACACCCAGGTGGCGGTCAGGCTGATCCCCGACCGGCGGCTGCCCGATGCCGCGCGTGAACTCCTCGCCATGGACTACGGCATGACGGATGGCGAGCTGTTGCTGCATTGCCGAGGTCCGCTGGTGCTCTACGCCCTGCGGGAACTTGGTGTGAACCCACATCACAGCGAACCCGACCCGCGCGCCCAGCAGATCGAGATCGCCAACCGCGAGGCGCTGGCCACCTGGATCCGCTGGGATTGACCCTGGAGCCTCTCCACGAGATTCTCGACGATGGCGGCATGTTCGCCGACAAAAGCGCCGAGACCTGCCCCTATGGGGTCAGACCCCAGCCGAGTTGCCAGGCGTGTCATCGTGCACGTGGCGAGCGGATTCGACGCCGCCGGGGTCTGACCCCCTAGGGCCTTCCAGCGCTGGCAGTCCACCGCCAGAACACTTCCAACATACTGATTTATCAGTAGGCTCCTGGGGATTCCCCAGGGTCTGCCCCCCAGGGACTTCCAGCGCTGGCAGTCCACCGCCAGAACACTTCCAACATACTGATTTATCAGTAGGCTCCTGGGGATTCCCCAGGGTCTGCCCCCCAGGGACTCCCAGCGCCGGCAAGCTGGCCGGATCGCCCGATCGGTGGGAGTCTCCACCTTGCGATCCCCTACCCCGCCTCGGCATGATGAAGCGCTACCGCCGCCGGCCCCGCCGGCGTGCCTTTCCCTGCCCCTGATCAGGAGTCTCCATGTCGACCGTCTTCGCTCGCCTGAAGGAAGTGGCCTCGCCCCGCATCGGCCTGGGCTGCATGAACCTCTCCCATGCCTACGGCAGCCCGGTGTCCGAGCCCGAGGCGCTGCGCGCCCTCGATGCCGCCTTCGACATGGGCTATCGCCACTTCGATACCGCGACCCTGTATGGCAAGACGGCCAACGAGCAACTGGTGGGCAAGGCGCTGGCGGGCAAGCGGAATCAGGTGCTGCTGGCCAGCAAAGGCGGCATGGCCTTCGATGCCGAGCTCGGCCGGAAGGTGATCGACGGGCGCCCCGCGACGCTGCGCCGGCAGTGCGAGGCGAGCCTCACGCGGCTGCGCACCGACCACCTGGACCTCTACTACCTGCACCGCTGGGACAAGAACGTGCCCATCGAGGAGAGCGTCGGGGCGCTGGGGCGCCTGGTGGAGGAGGGCAAGATTCGCGCGATCGGGCTCTCCGAGGTCTCCGCGGTCACCCTGCGTCGCGCCCGGGCCGAGCACCCCATCGCGGCGGTGCAGTCCGAATACTCGCTGTGGACCCGCAACCCCGAGATCGCGCTGATCGCGGCGTGCCGCGAGGCGGACACGGCACTGGTGGCCTTCAGCCCCCTGGGGCGGGGCTTCCTGACGGGCACCATCACGGCGGTGGAGGGCCTGGACGCGAACGACATTCGCCGAGGCATGCCGCGCTTCAGCGCAGAGAATCTCCCCCATAACCTGCGCCAGCTGGAAGCGGTGCGGGCGGTGGCCGCCGAGCTGGAGGTGCCGCCCGCGCAGCTGGCGCTGGCCTGGCTCAGGGCGCAGGGGGAGGACGTCCTGCCGATCCCCGGGTCGCGCTCCGTGGCGCATATGCGCGAGAACCTCGCCGCCGAGGAGCTCCGCCTGGAGGCCGCGACCGTCACCCGCTTGAACGCCATGCTGACGCCGGACCAGGTGGCGGGCGAGCGCTACAGCGAGGCCCTGCAGGGAGAAATCGATACCGAGGAGTTTGGTTAGACACTATCCGAAACCAGCACCCCCGCCTGGGCCCGAGGAGCCGAGAGGCGGGGGTGTCGCGCCGGGCGGGTCGGTGGTCCCGAGTCAGTTGTGGTCGACCAGCCCCGAGTCACCGGCTTTTTCGGCACAGTGGGCGCAGCAGTAGATCGTGTCGTCGTGCTGGACACCGTGCCCGACCACCCGGCAGCCGCACTGCACACAGGTCGGCGCCAGCTTGTGGATGGCGCATTCGAAGGAGTCGAAATCGAAGCTCTCACCGTCCTTGCTGACCGTGAAAGTGTTGTCGTATTGATTACCGCAAGTGGCACAGGTACCCATTACGCACCTCCTGTCTTCAGCGAGTGAATCTTCACCAAAGCCTTCCGCCGCGATTTCCCACGCGGCGGCCTCCCCTGCCTCACCCTCAAGCCTAGTGGACACCCGGCGCGGCAGCGATCCCCCTCGCCGCTCGCTTGCCGTAGCGTGCCGGCACGACCACCGCCACCATGCCGGACGGGAACGAACGGCCCCCCTGGCCGCCGGAAACCCTCACAGCACCTCCGCCACCTCCTCGAACGCCAGCCGCGGCGCCCGGGGGCGGGTCGCCTGCGGGTCGGCGACGCCCAGGTTGACCAGGAAATTGCTCCGGTAGCGGCCGTCGGGGAAGAACTCCTCGTCGACCATGGCGTTGTCGAAGCCGCTCATGGGGCCGGCGTCCAGGCCCAGGGTGCGGGCGGCGAGGATCAGGTAGCCGCCCTGCAGGGTGGCGTTGCGCAAGGCGGTGTCGCGGGCCTTGTCGGGGTTGGCGGCGAAGCGCTCGCGGGCATTGGGCGAGTGGGGGTACTGGGTCGGCAGGTGCTCGTAGAAGCGGATGTCGGTGGCCACGATCACGGTGGCGGGGGCCCGGACGCTCTTGTCGCGGTTGCCCTCGGAGAGCGCCGGGACCAGCCGCGACTTGGCCTCGAGACTGGTCACGAAGACGTAGCGCGCCGGCTGGCAGTTCATCGAGGTGGGGCCCCACTTCAGCAGGTTGTAGAGCCGCCGCCAGGTGGCCGGGTCGACGGGCTCGTCGAGAAAGTCGTGGGCGGTGTGCGCCTCTCGAAAGAGGGTATCGAGGGCGTGGTCGTCGAGGGACGGGCGCATGGGGTCCTCCTCGTGGCTGCGCCCCTCGACTCTACGATATCCGCCGGTGAGCGGTCACTTCCGCGCCCGGCGGTGTCGGCTCACGGCTCGTCGCCGCCCTCGAGGGGGAAGTCGAGGTCCTCCAGGCGCCCCGTCACCGCGGTGGCGATATTGGCCAGGTGGGAGGCCACGCGCTTGTAGTGCCGTGCCAGCAGCGAGTAGGCCACGGCCTCGTGGAACTCGATCGGGTTCTCCTCGCGCAGCAGCGCCTCGATGAGCCGGTCGCAGTGGCCGCGGATCTCCCGCGTCGCCGCCAGCACCTGCTGGGCCTGGCCCTCGTCGGCGTCGCGGGTGGCCTCGATCAGCCGGCCGAACGTGCCGCTCAGCCGCTCGGCCATGCGATCCAGCGGCTCCTGGTAGTCGGCCACGTGGAAGCCCTCGGTGTAGAAGGCGCCCACCTCGAAGACGTTCTTGCAGTAGTCGCCGATGCGCTCGGCGTCCTTGCCCACGCTCATCAGCGCCAGGCAGATGGCGACATCGTGCCCGGGGTTGACGGTGAGGTGGCGCAGCACCTTGCGGCGGATCGAGCGCTCGAGCTCGTTGATGGCGCGGTCGCGGTCGTAGAGCGGCCGGCGCACCTCCTCGGCTGGCACGCTGCCGTTGAGCACCTCGTCGGCACGGGCGAACATCCAGGCGCCGTGCTCCAGCATCAGGGTCAGGTCCTCGAACGCCTTGTCGAGGGTTTTCTCGGCGGTCAGGGCGCTGTAGAGCTGTCGAAACATGGGGAACCTCCCGGTTGGCCGCGCTCAGCGCAGGCTAATGAACAGTTCGGTGGCGGCGATGCCGGCGAGCGGGATCACCAGGAAGACGCCGACCAGGAAGAGGAATGCATAGCGCGTCTGCTTGCCGGCCAGGCGGCCATACCAGGTGGCCACCCTGAGGGGAATGCGCCGCAACGGGTACCAGATGGCGGTGCCGATCAGGTTGAAAGTGACGTGGAACAGCGCCACCGTCATCGCCGCCGCCATGGGATTGGCCGTGGCGGCCAGCACGCTGGTGACGGTGGTGCCCAGGTTGGCCCCCATCATGAAGGGTAGCACCCGGCGAATGCGCACCACCCCGGCCCCGGCCAGCGGCACCATCAGGCTGCTGGTGATGGTGCTCGACTGCACCAGCACGGTGGACACCAGCCCCACGCCGTAGGCCCGCAGGTCGGTGCGGAAGAAGTAGGTCCGGAACAGGCCGTCCATGTGGCGCAGCAACGCGCCGCGCAGGTTCTGCACCATGAACACCAGCGCCACGAACATCAGCAGCAGGCCGAGCCCGGCCACGAACAGCCCCTGGGCGGCGGCGCTCGGCATCAGCGCCCCGCCCACCCAGTTGGCGGCATCGACCACCGGGGCGGTGATGACCTTGATCGGACTGTTCGGCCGCGCCACCTCCTCCAGCCCGATCAGGTCGGCCAGCCAGGCGGCAAGGCGAGTGAAGATCCCGAGGCCGCTCGCGTGAAACAGGCCGCTGAGCCACTCCAGCGGGAATACCAACGCCACGGTCAGGATATTGAAGAAGTCGTGCAGCAGCGCCGCGGTGAAGGAGCGGCGGAAGTTGCGCCGGATGCGCATGTTGGCCAGGGCCACGATCACCCCGGTGACCGCCGTGCCGATGTTGGCCCCCATGATGGCGAACACCGCGGTGCCCAGCGTCATCTCGCCGCTGGCCACCAGGGTCACGATCAGCGCCGAGGTGAACGACGAACTCTGCACCACCATAGTCACCAGCACGCCGGCGAGCAGGGCGATGAAGGGGTTCGCGCCGTAGGCGAAGAGCTGGGTCAGGACGTCGCTGGCCCTGCCGAAACCGCCCAGCCCGGAACCGAGCACGTTGAGGGCGGCCAGGAACAGGTACAGGCAGAGCCCGGCATAGAGCCCCCGCAGCCAGGCGGGCGTCTCGCGGTCTGGCTGCCGGGCGAGCGCCCGGTCGGCGGCGGGAAGAGGAAGATCGGTTTTCGACATAAGGAGCCTGCTGGGTGGCGGCACGGTCATTGTGACGGTTGCATGACGGATTCATGTCTGTGCGCGCACGGTAACGTCCCTTCATGACAATTTGGTTACAGCCTGGGGGCTCTATCCATCTCGCGGCTCGATCGACCACTCCGCCCGGATGGCCCGCCGGTGCTACGCTTGGAAAGCCCCCTGCCCTGCGGAGACCACCATGCCCTCGACTCGCCTGCTTGTCTGCCTGCTGGCCCTGCTGCTGACCGGGCTTGCCGCCCCTACCCTGGCCCAGACACCTGAGCAGGAGCGACAGGCCTACGAGAACGCCCTGGCCCGGGGCGAGCGCCACGCCAACCTCTGGCAGGCGGGCTGGACCGGGGTCTACGCCACCAGCCTGGCGGTGAACGCCTGGCAGGCCAGCGAGGCGAGCGACCGCGACGACCGCTACGACGCCCGGGTCGGGGTGGTGAAGTCCGCCCTGGCGCTGGGCGGCATGTTCCTGGACCGTCAGCCGCACCCCCGCGCCCACCGGGAGCTGCGTGACGGCGAGGGCGATCTCGAGAGCGCCCGCCGGCTGCTCCGGGCCGTGGCCGAGGAGGAGCGCCAGCGGCGCAGCCTGGAGGCGCGGCTGGGGTCGCTGGCGGTGAACGCCGCGGCGGGGCTGCTGATCGCCGTGGGCGATGGCCGCGAGCGCGACGGGGCGATCAACTTCGCCACCGGCATGCTGGTCAGCGAGCTGCAACTGCAGACCCAGCCGCGCCAGGCCACGGCGGCGGTGAACCGCTTCCAGCCGGCGCGGGTATCGCTGGGCGATATCCACCTCGAGGGCGAATACGCCTTCCTGGTGGGACCCAACCAGTTGGGCGTCGCGCTGCGGTACTGAGCCGGCCGGCGCGGCTCGAGTCACATAGCACCGGATGCATTCGCATAAATGTTATGATATAACATATCTAAAGCAGTCTTCCGGATGCCTCCGATGCTCGATACCCTGCTGTGGTGGGTCACCTCGCCGCTGGACTACGCCTTCATGCGGCGCGCCCTGGCCGCCTGCATCGCCCTGTCGCTGACCGCTCCCGTGATCGGCGTGCTGCTGACCCTGCGCGGCCTGAGCCTGATGGGCGAGGCGCTGTCGCACGCCATCCTGCCCGGCGTGGCCGTGAGCTTTCTGCTGGCGGGCTTCTCGCTGCCACTGATGATGCTCGGCGGTCTCGCCGCCGGCCTGGTCACGGTCACCGTGGCCGGCAGCATCTCCGCCATCAGCGGGCTGCGGGAGGACGCCGCCATGGTCAGCCTGTTCCTGGTCGCCATGGCGGCCGGGGTGATGGTGATGTCCCTGTCGGGGTCGCCGCTGGACCTCGGCCATGTGCTGTTCGGCTCGGTCCTCGCCGTCGACACGCCCACCCTGCTGCTGGTGGCAGCGGCCAGCAGCGCGGTGCTGGCCACGGTGGCGGTCGCCTTCCGGGCCCTGGTGGTGGAGTGCCTCGACCCGACCTTCCTCACCCTGCAGGGGCGGCACGCCGGGTGGTTTCACGCCCTGTTCATGGTGCTGGTCGTCGCCAGCCTGGTGATCGGCTTCCAGGCCCTGGGCACCCTGATGGCCGCCGGGTTGATGCTGCTGCCCGCCGCCGCGGCTCGCTACTGGAGCCAGCGGCTCGAGGGCATGATCGCCATCGCCGTGGGCAGTGCGCTGGCGGCCAGCGTGGGCGGCCTGCTGGCGTCCTACCACCTGGAGCTGCCCAGCGGGCCCAGCATCATCCTGCTCGCCGGTGCGGGCTACCTGATCTCGCTGCTGGTCGCCCCCCGCGGGGTACTGGGGCGGCGTTGGCGACGACGGCTTGCCCGACCACGACACCGGGGTGCGGCATGAACCGGCGAGGCGGTGCCATTTCTCGCCAGATGCGGGATACTGCCGTCCCGGGCGGCCATCAGCCCGGGAAAATGATCGCCGTGAGGCTGTGCTCGCGTCGCGCATTTGTTATGTTATATCTTATTCCCGATCGTCGGAGGAGCCGTGTCATGGCACACCGCTCACACACCCATCGGCACCGCCCCGAGGGGCCCTGCCACTTCTCGTTGATGTCGCTGTCCGCCACGCGCCGGCTGCTGCTGGTGACAATACCGCTCGTGCTGCTGTGGCTGACGGTGTCCTGGGCGGCGGGCTGGTGGTCCTGATGTCGCAGGCCGCCGCGACCCGCCTGCAGCTGCACGACCTGCAGCTGGCCCAGGGCAATCGTACCGTGCTCGAGCACGTGGAGGGCAGTTTCCGCGACGGCGCCATCACCGCGCTGGTCGGCGCCAATGGCACCGGAAAGAGCACCCTGATCCAGGGCATCATGGGCATCCTCAAGCCGATCACCGGCCGCGTCGTGTGCTCGGTGCCCAAGGAGCGGCGCGCCTGGCTGCCGCAGCAGTTGGCCCTGGACCTCACCTTCCCGATGAGCGTGGAGGAGCTGGTGATGACCGGCAGCTGGCCCAGCCACGGGGCGCTGACCGGCTACTGCGCCGCCCACTACCGCCGCGGCCGGGAGATCATGGCGCGGCTGGGCATCTCCCACCTGGCTCACCGGCCGCTGGGCGAGCTCTCCGGCGGCCAGCGCCAGCGCGCGCTGATCGGCCGTACCCTGATGCAGGAAGCCGAGCTGCTGCTGCTCGACGAGCCCTTCGCCAACGTCGATGCCGAAACCGTGGACGTGCTGATGACCGTGCTGCGCGACATGGCCCAGGCCGGTGCCACCATCATCGTGGTGCTGCACGACATGGAGCAGCTCTCGCGGCTGGCCGATGAGGTCGTGGTGCTGGCCGGCGGCCATGTGCAGTGGTCCTCGCCCGACGCCATCCTCAAGACCCAGGTGCCGTTCGCGGCGGCCGCCTCGCTGTCGATCGCCATCCCGGGAGTGGGCACATGCTAGCGCTGCTTCACGAGTGGCTGATCGCCCCCTTCGACTACGGCTTCATGCGGCGCGCCCTGGTGGCCGGCCTGGCCCTCTCCCTGGCCGCCCCGCCCATGGGCGTGTTCCTGGTGCTGCGCGGCATGAGCCTGATCGGCGATGCCATGGCCCACGCCATCCTGCCGGGGGTCGCGCTGGGCTTCCTGCTCGCCGGCTTCTCGCTGCCGATCATGAGCCTCGGCGGCGTGCTCTCGGGGCTGCTGGTGGCGGTGCTGGCGGGCAGCGTGTCGCAGATGACCGGCCAGCGCGAGGACGCCGCCATGGCCAGCTTCTTCCTGATCTCGCTGGCCGCCGGGGTGATGCTGGTCTCGCTGGGCGGCAGCAGTGTCGACCTCACCCATGTGCTGTTCGGCTCGATCCTCGCCGTCAACAGCACCGCCCTGATCCTGATCGCCGCCATCAGCAGCCTGATCGTGGTGACCCTGGCGGTCATCTTCCGCGCCCTGGTGGTGGAGTGCCTCGACCCGCTGTTCCTGCGCGGCCAGGGCGTCCACGGCGGCCTGGTCCATGGCATCTTCCTCGGCCTGGTGGTGCTCAACCTCACCGCCGGCTTCCAGACCTTGGGCACGCTGATGGCCGTGGGCCTGATGATGCTGCCGGCCACCGCCGCGCGGTTCTGGAGCAAGCGCCTGGAGGGGCTGATCGGTGTCGCCATCGGCATCGCCATGGTCGCCAGCAGCGGCGGCCTGCTGCTCTCCTACCACCTCAGCATTCCTTCCGGCCCGGCGATCATCCTGCTGGCCGGCGTCGGCTACATGCTTTCCGCCCTGTTCGGACGACACCACAGCCTGCGGGCCCGTCTGCAACGGCAAGCCGCCCCGCTGGGTGCCCCCGAACCCCACTGACATCGTGACCGAAGTCCATTGACATCATTCCAAGGAGCCCTTGCATGCTGCGCAGTCTCAGACCCTCCGCCCTGGTGATAGGCACCACCGCCATGCTGGCACTGCCGGCCGCCTTCGCGGCCGAACGCGTCCAGGTGGTCGCCAGCTTCAGTATCCTCGCCGACATGGTCCAGAACGTCGGCGGCGAGCACGTCGAGGTGACCTCGCTGGTGGGCCCCGACAGCGACACCCATGTCTTCTCGCCCAGCCCCAGCGACGCCCGGACCCTGGCCGATGCCGACCTGGTGGTATTCAACGGCCTGCGGTTCGAAGGCTGGATGGAGCGACTGATCGACTCCAGCGACTATGCCGGCCCGCGGGTGGTCGCCAGCGAGGGCGTCGCCCTGCTGGACTATCACGGCCATGCCCCTGAGCACGCCCACGGGCACGACGACACTCCCGATGAGCACGGCCACGACGACGATCATGGCCACGGCCACGATGATGACGACCACGGCCACGATGATGACGACCACGGCCACGGCGATGACGACCACGACGGCCACGCCCATGGCGACCAGGACCCCCACGCCTGGCAGGACCTGGCCCTGGCCCAGGTCTACGTGATCAATATCCGCGACGGCCTGGTCGAGGCCGACCCGGCCAACGAGATCACCTACAACGAGAACGCGGAGCGCTATATCAACGAGATCGAGGCCACCGAGGAGGAGATCCGCGAACTGCTTACCGAGATCCCCGCCGCCACCAGCGTGATCACCGGCCACGACTCCTTCGGCTACTTCGCCAACGCCTATGGCCTGCGCTTCCTCTCGCCGGTGGGGCTCTCCTCCGAGGCCGAGCCGAGCGCCGCCGACATGGCGCGCCTGATCGACGTGATCCGCGAGCAGAACGTCCAGGCGCTGTTCCACGAGAACATGACCAGCCCGGCCGTCATCAACCAGCTCGCCGAGGAGACCGGCCTGCCCGTCGCCGGCACCCTCTACGCCGACGCCCTGGCCGCCGAGGGCGAAGCGAGCACCTATCTGGGCATGATGCGCCACAACGCCAAGACCCTGCATGACGCCCTGGCCGAGCCGGGCCACGACGACGACCATGATGAGCATGGCGATGACGACGACCATTGCCACAGCCACGACCACGACGATCACGGTCATGACCACGGCCATAGCCACTGAGCCCAGCGGCTCTCTGCATGATCCATGGGGGGCGCCTTCGGGCGCCCTTTCTTGTGGCAGCCGCCAGCGTCAGGGGGAATGCTAAACTATGGCTGTCACAGGCGTTGGACACCCGGCATCACAAGGAGCCCCACCCTATGCGACTCACCCGCGATCAACGGGAGACCATCGTATCCTGCGTCCGCGAGTTCGCGGGAGAGGGCACCGACGTGCGGGTGTTCGGTTCCCGCCTGGATGACAGTCGCCGCGGGGGAGACCTCGACATTCTGATCATCACGGCGAACCCGCTCCCGCGCTTGACGCTGGCCGAGCTCAAGCACGCGCTGGAGCAGGCGCTCTATCTGCCTGTGGATATCCTGAATTATGCACAGGGCCAGCCCCCGACCCCGTTCCAGGCCATCGCCCTCTCGCAGGCCAAGCCGCTGGACGATGCCGCATGACCATCGATGTCCTTGATGATCAGCAGCAACACCTGGCCAGGCTGCTGGAGGCCATCCAGCGCTGTGCCTGGTTCCTCCATGAGTCCGAGGCCAAGATCGACTGGCCCATCGAGGCCGATTGGCTGGGCAAGCGCAAGAAAGACGAGGAGCTCTTCGAGACCCTGGCCGCCATCAACGAGCGTTTTGCCAAGCTGCAAGACACCCTGGCGTCCGCCATGCGCCATAGCGCCCTGCTGATGGGCGAACCCACCGACAGCTTCCTCAAGGTGCTGGCCTTCTTCGAGAAGCAGGGGGTCATCGACGCCATGGGCGACTGGCAGCGCTGCGGAGCCGTGCGCAACATGGCGGCCCACGACTACGCCACGGACTATGGGGAGATCGCCGAACACTTCAATCTTCTGCATCAACTCAGCGACATGCTCTATCTCGCCGCACGCCGCTTTCTCGAACTGTGCGACAGCCTGCTCGGCATCCAGCCTGCCACCAACGATTTTGCCGACGAGTTCCAGCGCATCTTCGCCTGAATGAGTCCTTGTGGGACCATCTAGGCTCCGGTTGCCAAGGATGTCCCCGCCATGCTCGAATTCCACCAGGTCCGCAAGGCCTACGCCACGCCCCAGGGGCCGCTGACGGTGCTGGATGGCGTCGACCTGATCCTGAGCGCCGGCGAGAGCCTGGCGCTGATGGGCGAGTCGGGCAGCGGCAAGTCGACCCTGCTGCACCTGGCCGCCGGGCTCGACCTGCCCGATGCCGGTGAGGTACGCCTCGCCGATCGGGCGCTCTCGACGCTTGCCGAACCCGCCCGGGCCCGGCTGCGCCGCGAGACCCTGGGCCTGGTGTTCCAGCAGTTCCACCTGGTGCCGAGCCTGAACGTCGCCGACAACCTGCGCCTGCAGGCGCGCCTGGCCGGCCGCGACGATGCCGCCTGGGCGGCCCACCTGCTCGAACGCCTGGGCCTGGCCGGGCTGGAGAAACGCTATCCGGAGCAGCTATCCGGCGGCCAGCAGCAGCGCCTGGCCATCGGCCGCGCCCTGGCCCCACGCCCCGCCCTGCTGCTCGCCGACGAGCCCACCGGCAACCTCGACGAGACCACCGCGGACGAGGTGCTCGAACTGCTGCTGGCGCTGGTGCACGATGCCGGCAGCGCCCTGCTGGTGGTGACCCATAGCCCGCGGGTGGCGGCACCGCTCGACCGCTGCCTGCGGCTGACCCATGGCCGGGTAAATGACGCCTCGAGCCAGCGACATGACCCGGCGTGACTGGCTGTTTCGTGCTGGCGTGCTCATCGCCGCGGCGATGAGCATGACCCTGGTCTGGCTGGTGCTGGGGCAGCTGGGCATGCCCGACTCCCTGTCGCCCGATGCCCTGTCGCGGTGGTTGAATGGCCGCGGCGCGCTGGGGCCGCTGCTGCTGGTAGCTCTCATGGTGCTGACGGTGGTGGTCGGCCCCCTGCCCACGCTGCCGGTCACCGCCGCCTCGGGGCTGGCCTTCGGTATCCTTCCCGGGGCCCTGCTCTCGGTGACCGGCGCCCTGAGCGGGGCACTGATCGCCTTCTTCCTCGCCCGGTTGCTGGGCCGTGACCTGTTGCGCGAACGGTACCGGAACAATCCGCTGTTCGGTGCGCAAGGCTCGCAACGGCTGCTCTTTGTCACGGTGCTGCTCACCCGCCTGATTCCCATCTTCTCCTTCGCCCTGATCAGTTACGCCGCCGGCGTGACCGCCATCACGGCATGGCGTTTCGCCGTGGCCTCGGTGATCGGCATGCTGCCGATGACCGTGGTGTTCGCCAGCCTCGGCCATGCGTTCGAGCTGCATCCCCTGCTCAGCACCACGGCGGCCATCACGATCCTCGCCGTCATGGTCCTGCTGCCCTGGTACTTGAGCCGCCACCGCCATTCGCGACTGGCCCGGTGGCTGCATCTCGACTGATCCTCTGCCGGGCTCGACCGGTCAGCGGAAGGTAGCGGGGAGTCGAGAGCGCGCTGCCCTGCCACTCCCCGCCTCGCCGCTTCTGTGAGACGATGCCGGCACAAGGGGCCACCAGGCCCCGGTCGCTCCTCACCCTTGTGCCCCCATGCTCACCGCCCTCGCCACCCTGCTCTCGCACTACCGCCGCCACCCCGGCCAGCTGGCCATGCTGCTGCTGGGGCTGTGGGTGGCCAGCGCCCTGTGGAGCAGCGTGCAGGCGATCAACGCCTCGGCCCGCGACAGCTACGCCCGCGCCGAGGCGCTCTTCTCCACCGGACTGGACCGTCTCGAACGCCGCGACGGCACCCCGCTGACCCGCGACGACTACCTGGCCCTGCGCCGGGCCGGGTTACCGGTCTCACCCCTGCTGGAGGGCGAGCTGGAGGCCGCCGACGGCACCCGGCTGACGGTGATCGGCATCGACCCGCTGACCCTGCCCGGCGACAGCGCCTTCGCCGCGGCGGGCAGTACCGGTGAACTGACGGATTTTCTCACCCCGCCGTGGCAGACCCGCCTGGCCCCGGACACCCTGCCGGCCCTGGGCATTGCGGCCCGCGACGCCGAGGGCGCCACCCCCGTCCTCGGCGGCCGGCGGCTGCCGCCCCTGGTCCTCGCCCCTGCGCTGCCGCCCGACACCCTGGTGATGGATATCGCCGCCGCCGCGGCCCTGCTCGACGCCGGCGAGACGCTGACGCGCCTGGTCACCGCCGCCGACGCCCTGGCCGAGGGGCCGGACGGCCTGGCGCTGACCCGGGCGACCACCCTGGTCTCGCCGGGCCAGCTCACCGAGAGCTTCCACCTCAACCTCACCGCCATGGCGCTGCTGGCCCTGGTGGTCGGGCTGTTCATTGTCCAGGCGGCGCTCGGCCTGGCCCTGGAACAGCGCCTGGGCATGTTGCGCACCCTGCGGGCGCTGGGCGTGCCCGGCCGCCGCCTGGTCGGCCTGCTGCTGCTCGAGCTGGTGCTGCTGGGGCTCGTCGGCGCCCTGGCCGGCATCGTCAGCGGCGTCTGGCTGGCCCGGGCGCTACTACCGGACGTGGCCGCCACCCTCGACAGCCTCTACGGCGCCGGGGTGGCGGCCGAGCTGCAGTTGCCCTGGCACTACTGGCTCGGTGGGCTGGCCGTGACCCTCGGCGGCCTGCTGTTGGCCGGCAGCGGCGTGCTGTGGCGGGCCGCCCGGCTCGGCGTGCTGGGCCTCGGCCAGGCCCAGGCCTGGCGCACGGGCTTCCATCGTCAGCTGCGCCTGATGGCCGCCAGCGGCGCCGCCTGTGCCCTGGTCGGGCTGGCGCTGTGGGCCTGGCTCGTGCGCCAGCCGCCCGGCGAGGGACTGCTGGCCGGCTTCGGCCTGATGGCCATGCTGCTGCTCGCCAGTGCGCTCTGGCTGCCGCCGCTGCTGGCGCTGGGCCTCGCCGGGCTCGCGCGCCTCGCCCGGCGGCGGGCGCTCCTCCAGTGGGGCCTGGCCGACCTGCAGCTGCAGCTGCCGCGCCTGGCGCTGGCGATGATGGCGCTGCTGATCGCGCTCTCCGCCAACCTGGGGGTGAGCAGCATGGTGGGCGGCTTCCGCCTGACCTTCCTCGACTGGCTGGACCAGCGCCTGGTGGCGGACCTCTACCTGCGTCCGCCGGCGGAGCGGTATGACGAGATCCACGCCTGGCTCGCCGACCGGCCGGAGGTCGACGAGCTGCTGGCCACCCGGCGCACCGAGGCCACCCTGCTCGATGCCGACAACGACGCCTCCGGGCCGCTCAACCTGCCGGTCGGCCTCTACGGCATCACCCCGGGCGAGCGGCTCGTGCCGAGCTGGCCGCTGCTGGCGACCCACGAAGGACGCGAGGCGGCCTGGCAGGCCTTCCGCGAGGGCGAAGCCTTCATCAACGAGCAGCTGGCCATCGCCACCGGCCTGGCGCCGGGCGACCGGGTCACCCTCGACACGCCGGGCCGCCGCGAGACGCTGACCGTGGCCGCCCTCTACCCCGACTACGGCAATCCCCGCGGCGAGGTGCTGCTGGCCACGCCGCACCTCGCCGAGCACTACCGGGCGCCGCCGGGCTCGGTGGGCATCGTGCTGCACCCCGACGCCGACGAGGCGGCCCTGCGCCGCGCCCTCACCGACCGCTTCGGCGCGGGCAGCGACACCCTGCTCGACCAGCGCGAGGTGAAGCGCCTCTCCACCGATATCTTCGAACGCACCTTCACCATCACCCGGGCCCTGAGCACCCTGACCCTCGGCGTGGCGGCGCTCGCCCTGCTCGCCAGCCTGCTGGCCCAGGCCCGGGAGCGCCGGCGCCAACTGGCGCCGCTCTGGGCGTTGGGCGTGCCCCGGGGGCGCCTGGTGAGCAGCCAGCTCGCCCAGTTGGTCGGTGCGGCACTGGTCACCGGCGCCCTCGCGGTGCCGCTCGGCATCGCCGTCGCCGCAGGGCTGGTGAAGGTGATCAACGTGGCCGCCTTCGGCTGGCGCCTGCCGCTGTCGCTGTTTCCCGGCGAGATCCTGCTGACCCTGGTCACCGCCGTGGCGGTGGCGCTGCTGGCCACCGTGCTGCCGGCCCTGGCGCTGTGGCGCATCCCGCCTCGCGCCCTGCTGGCCGAGGAG
The DNA here is from genome assembly GCF_059509875.1 of Halomonas sp. LMYGS-3. Classification (NCBI taxonomy): domain Bacteria; kingdom Pseudomonadati; phylum Pseudomonadota; class Gammaproteobacteria; order Oceanospirillales; family Halomonadaceae; genus Halomonas; species Halomonas sp. LMYGS-3. Next base: position 21,372 of record NZ_JCAKFQ010000039.1, read on the forward strand.
GAGGCCACATGACGCTCAGGGCCATGTTGCCGGGCCTGCTGGCCGTGCTGGTACTCGTCGGCTGCGAGGGCGAGCCGCCGCCCGGCGAGACGGCCGGTTTCGCCGGGCTGGGCGGGACAACCGAGGGCTTCGTGCAGGCGAGCCCCGGGACGACGCTGCGCTTCCCCGAGGATCACGGCCCCCATCCCGATACCCGCATCGAGTGGTGGTACCTCACCGCCAACCTGGAGGACGAGGCCGGCGAGCCGCTGGGCCTGCAGTGGACCCTGTTCCGCCAGGCGCTGACGTCCCCCGCCCAGCGGCCGGCCCCCGGCCCCTGGGTCGCCGACCAGCTGTGGATGGCGCATATGGCGGTCTCCCGGGGCACGACCCACCGGGTGGCGGAACGCTTCGCCCGCAGCCACTCGGCCGGCGATCTCGACGATCGGGAGAGTCAGGCCGGCGTCCGGGCCGCACCCTTTGCCGCCTGGCTCGACGACTGGCGACTCGAGAGTCGGGACGAGGATCCCCACGCCGATACCTTCGAACGGCTGACCCTGACGACCCGACAGGACGACGAGCACGGTGGCTTCGGCTACCGGCTCGCGCTCACCGCCGAGGGGCCGCTGGTGCAACACGGCGAGGGCGGCTTCAGCCAGAAGGCGGCCGACGGCCAGGGCTCGATGTACTACAGCCAGCCCTTCTGGCGCATCGAGGGGGAGGTGACGCTCGACGGTGAGACGCGCACGGTGAGCGGCCGCGGCTGGCTCGACCGCGAATGGAGCAGCCAGCTGCTGGGGCCGGAGCAGGCGGGCTGGGACTGGTTCTCGCTGCACCTGGCCAGCGGCCACAAGCTGATGGCCTTCCAGCTGCGTGGCGGCGGCGAGGATGGCGGCGACTACCGTTCCGGTACCTGGATCACCCCAGCCGGCGAGCCCCGCGCCCTGGCCCCGGACGAGCTGGTCCTGACGCCGCTGGCGACGAGCCGGGTCGCCGGCCGCGAGGTGCCGACCCGCTGGCGGCTCGAGCTGCCGGCACAGGGCCTCGACCTGGTAGTCGCGGCGCCCCATGCCGAACGCTGGATGACCACCTCGGTCGCCTACTGGGAGGGCGAGGTGGTCGTGCGCGACCATGACCGCGACGAGGTACTGGGCGAGGGCTATCTGGAGATGACGGGGTACTGACACCACGAGGAGCGCCGATGAACCTGCTGGATGCCATCACCGCCTTCGTTCGCGTCGCCGAGCTGGGCAGCTATACCCGCGCCGCCGAGGCGCTGGACCTGTCGCGCACCCGCGTCTCGCGCCAGGTGATGGAGCTGGAGGAGCACCTGGGGGTGCGCCTGCTGCAGCGCACCACCCGGCGCCTGCACCTCACCGAGGCCGGCGAGCGCTACCTGGCCCGGGCCCAGGGCATCCTGCAGGGCCTGGAGGAGGCGGCGGACGAGGTGGGCAGCGGTAGCGGCGAGATCCGCGGCCGGCTGCGGGTCAATGGCCCGATGAGTTTCGGCACCCGCCACCTGGCCCCGCTGGTGACCCGCTTCATGGTCGAGCACCCGGCCCTGGAGGTACGCCTCGACCTCAACGACCGCCGCGTCGACCTGCTCGAGGAGGGCTACGACCTGGCGATCCGCATCGGCAGCCTGCCCGACTCCAGCCTGGTGGCCCGTCGCCTGGCCCGCTGCCGCTTGGTGCTGTGCGCCTCACCGGACTACCTGGCCCGCCACGGCGAGCCGCGTTCGCTGGAGGCACTGGCCCACCACCGCTGCCTGCGCTATCGCACCGGCGGCAGCGGCGGCGATTGGCAGTTCGGCGGCCGTCGCCTGGCCACCCGCGGTCCCCTGGAGAGCAACAATGGCGACGTCCTGACCCTGGCCGCCGAGGCCGGGCTCGGCATCGCCCAGCAGCCCAGCTTCCTGGTCACCGAGAGCATCCGGGAGGGCCGCCTGGTGCCCCTGCTCGGCCACGAGCCCCCGGTGACTCTGGACATCCATGGCGTCTACCCCGCGCGGCGCCACCTGCCGGCCAAGGTCGAGCGCCTGCTCGATTTCCTGGCCGAGGCCTGGGGGGAGCCGGCGAGCTGGGAGCGGGAACTGGACCTGTAGCCGACGCCGTCAATTGTCGCGAATATCGCAACAGTCATTTGCGATTCCCGCAGATTATCTCCGCTTTCTCCGCGGGTAGAGTGGCACCCATCGAAGCACAACTCTCCCCTATAACACCCCCGACGGAGATCATCACCATGACCACCCAAGCCATCACCGACGCTCGCTCTCAACCCCAGGCCACCAGCCTGCAGCCCCATGCCATCGCCCTGTTGCGCATCGCGCTCGGCGTCATGACCCTGGCCCACGGCCTGCTCAAGGTGTTCGTCTTCACCATTCCCGGCACCGTCGGCTACTTCGAATCGATCGGCTTCCCGGGCTTCTTGGCCTACCTGACCATCCTGGCCGAGGTCGGTGGCGGCCTGGCCCTGCTCCTCGGGATCTATACCCGCTGGGTGAGCCTGGCCCTGGTGCCGGTACTGCTCGGCGCCGCCGCCGTCCACCTGGGTAACGGCTGGGTCTTCTCCAACGAAGGCGGCGGCTGGGAGTTCCCGGTGTTCTGGGCCATCGCCCTGCTGGTGCAGGCCGGCCTCGGCAGCGGTAGCCTGACCCTGAGCCGCCGCTTCGCCTGAGCCACTCGAGTCACCCTGCGCCTGCCCACCCGGGGCAGGCGTACCCCGTTCACAGGAGTCTCCCCATGCTGCCCAGCCTCTTCATCTCCCACGGCTCCCCCATGCTGGCCCTGACGCCGGGGCCGGCCCACGACTTCCTGCGCGAGCTGGGCAAGCGCTACCGCCCCGCGGCCATCGTGGTGGTCTCGGCCCACTGGGCGACCCGAGGCCTCGCCGTCAGCACCAGTGAGCGCCCCGAGACCATCCACGACTTCGGCGGCTTTCCGCGGGAACTCTACGCATGCCAGTACCCCGCCCCCGGCGAGCCGGAGCTGGCCAGGCGCCTGGCCCGTGAGCTCAACGCCGTGCCGGTGGCGCGCGGTCTCGACCACGGCGCCTGGGTGCCGCTGTCGCTGCTGTTCCCCGAGGCGGATATCCCGGTGGTATCGCTGTCGCTGCCGATCACCTGGTCGAATCAGGCCCTGGTGGAGCTGGGTGAGAAGCTGGCGAAACTGCGTGAGGAGGGCATCCTGATCATCGGCTCGGGCAGCCTGACCCATAACCTGAGCGAGATGCAGGAGCAGGGCACGCCGATGCCGCCCTGGGTCGGCGAGTTCGTCGACTGGGTACACGAGCGGCTGACCACCGCCGACCGCGACGCCCTGCTCGCCTGGGAGCAGGCCCCCCTCGCCCGCGAGAACCACCCCACCCCCGAGCACTTCCAGCCGCTGCTGGTGGCGCTGGGCGCCGGCGGCCAGGCGCAGCGCCTGCACCACAGCATCGAGCACGGCGTGCTGGCCATGGACGTCTACGCCTTCGCCTGACCCCCGTGGCGCGTCAACAAGTGCCGTGATGCCGGGCCCGGAAGTGCTGCTCGCCGGGCGCCACGTCGTTGCGCACCGCAGCCAGCAGCTCGGCATCCAGACCGGGGTCGTCGAGGGCGAGCAGCCCGCATTGCGCCAGCGCCTGGCGCAGGCCCACCTGCTCGTCGAGGCGTTCGTAGAGGACGCGCACGCAGCACGGCATGCGCTCGCTGTTGTCCGCCACGCCGAGCTTGAGCCCGGTGAGCCGGGTCACCTGGCTCCGGAAGCTCGGGAAGAGGATGGTCTGGGTGACCTCGTGGCCGTTGAGGGTCTCGTGATCCACCAGGAAGATCCGGTCGGCCAGCCTGACGACCACGCCCCGGTAGCGGTTGTGAAAGGGCCGGCTATTGGCCAGGGTCTGCATGCGCTCGGTGCGCTGGTAGACGATGCCGCTCTCGCGCTCCTCCAGGCACACCAGGGTGCGGATCAGGTGCCCGGGCCGTGACATCGAGTGGTAGTACTCGAAGTAGCACCCCAGGTAGCGCGCCATGCCCTCACGGCCACGCTCGAGCAGCTCGTCGGGCCACGCCACCCCGCCGCCCCGGGGCGACGCCCGGGACGCGCGCCCCGCCTGCACCAGGGTGCGGAAGTCGTCATGGGGCAGATAGAGCTCATGCTCCTCCACGCCGAAGAAGGCACAGAGGCGTCCCATGGCGGCATGCCTGGGCCGGTAGCGACCCGTCAGGTAGCGGTTGAACTGGGCTCGATTGATCTCCAGCCGCCGGCACACCTCGGCGATGGAAGGGTAATAGCTGCACAGCAGCCGCAGGTTGGCGACGAAATCGTCATGCATGTGGAGGGCTCCCAGTGCGCCACGCAGGGTGGTGCAGTCTGATGCACTCACCTTGGCGGATAGTGCACTGGAGTGCAACGCAGCGCCAAATCCCACGGCGCCTCGCGGCTGCTTCAATCGTCTCACGCTCTCAACAACACAACAGCGGAGACGTACCATGCTTGATCTTCTCAATGACCTCCTGTGGGGCAAGATACTCCTCGTACTGCTGGTGGCCGTCGGTGTCGGCTTCACCATCGCCTCCCGCTTCGTCCAGTTTCGCTACTTCGGCCGCATGTTCCGGATCCTCGGGGCGAGCCAGGCCTTCCGACGCGACAAGCACGGCCACCTCAGCTCCTTCCAGGCGCTGGTGCTCTCGGTCGCCGGCCGGGTCGGCGGCGGCAACATCGCCGGGGTCGCCGTGGCCATCACCCTGGGCGGCCCGGGCGCCATCTTCTGGATGTGGCTGGTCGGCCTGATGGGCATGGCCACGAGCTTCCTGGAGTGCACCCTGGCCCAGACCTACAAGCAGGCCGAAGCGGACGGCACCTACCGCGGCGGGCCGGCCTACTACATCGTCAAGGGCCTGGGCCGGCACTGGGGCTGGCTGGCTGGCTTCTATGCCGTGCTGCTGCTGCTCACCTTCGGCTTCGCCTTCACCGCCCTGCAATCCTACGCCGTGGCCACCTCCCTGGATGACGCCTTCGGGGTGCCGGTCCTCCTCACCGGCATCGCCCTGGCGGTAATGGTCGGCCTGATCGTCTTCGGCGGCATCAAGCGCATCGCGCGCATCTCCGAGGTACTGGTGCCCGTCATGGCGATCGGCTACCTGCTGATCGCCCTGCTCGTCCTGGGCATGAATGTCGACAAGCTGCCCGGGGTGATCACGCTGATCGTCAAGAGCGCCTTCGGCCTCGAGCCGGCCGTCGGCGGCGGCATCGGCGCGGCCATCATGATGGGCCTCCGGCGCGGCCTGTTCTCCAACGAGGCGGGCCTGGGCAGCGCCCCGAACGTGGCCGCCGTGGCCTATGTGCCGCACCCGGCCAACCAGGGCATCGTGCAGGCCTTCTCGGTGTTCATCGACACCCTGATCCTCTGCTCCTGCACCGCCTTCCTGATCCTGCTCAGCGGCATCTATGATCCAAGCGCGGGCGGCGACATCGAGGGGATCGCCCTGACCCAGGCGGCGTTGGCCGATCACGTCGGCGAGTGGGGGCGGAGCTTCGTCAGCCTGGCGCTGCTGCTGTTCGCCTTCAGCACCATCCTCTACAACTACTACCTCGGCGAGAACAGCCTCAACTACTTCAGCAACAACAACCGCAAGCTGTTCAATGGCTTCCGCGTGGCTGTCGTGTTGCTGGTGTGCTGGGGTGCCACCACCGACCTGGGTACGGTCTTCGGCTTCGCCGACGTCACCATGGGCCTGCTGGCGGTCGCCAACCTGGTCGCCCTGATCATGCTGTTCAAGCCCGGCCTGCGCATCCTCAAGGACTTCGACGACCAGATCCGCCTGGGCATCGCGCAGCCGATCTTCGACGTCCGGCAGCACGCCGACCTGGACCTGGATCCGAAAGCCTGGGAGCTGGAGCCCGAGGATCTCGAGCGCCTGCAAGCCCGCCCCACCGGCCAGCCGGCCGGCGCCGGCGACTGAACCGCAATCCCCCCGCACCGCCTGCCAGTCCTGCCCTCCCGACAGGGCTGGCTTCTCTCCCTTACCGGTGGAACCTTCATGACGACACGCTTGGAACATGACCTGCTCGGCGAGATGACACTACCCCAGGACATCTGGTACGGCATCCAGACCCAGCGCGCCCTGGACAACTTCAGGATCACGGGCGTCCCCATCAGCCATTTCCCCGAACTGGTGCGGGCCCTGGCCATGGTCAAGGCGGCCGCTGCCCATGCCAACCAGGCGGTGGGCGCCCTCGAGCCGCACAAGGCCGAGGCGATCCAGGCCGCCTGCCAGGACATCATCGACGGCGCCCTGCACGACCAGTTCGTGGTCGACCTGATCCAGGGCGGCGCCGGCACCTCCACCAACATGAACGCCAACGAGGTCATCGCCAACATGGCGCTGAGCAAGCTGGGGCACGCCCGGGGGGAGTACCGCCACCTCCACCCCAACGACGACGTCAATCGCGCCCAGTCGACCAACGACGCCTACCCCACGGCGGCCTGCCTGAGCCTGCAGTTCGCCGCCGAACCGCTGCGGGACGCCATCGCCGCGCTGCGCGATGCCCTGCAGGACAAGGGGGCCGAGTTCGCCGATATCGTGAAGATGGGCCGCACCCAACTGCAGGACGCGGTACCGATGACGCTGGGACAGGAGTTCGAGGGCTTCGCGGTGAACCTGGGCGAGGACATCGCCCGCCTCCACGACGCCTGCCGGCTGCTGTGCGAAGTCAACCTCGGCGGCACCGCCATCGGCACGGGCATCAACACCCACCCCCGCTACCAGGCCCTGGCAGTCGCGCGCCTGGCGGTCATCTCCGGCAAGCCCCTGGTGCCGGCCTCGCACCTGGTCGAGGCCAGCTCGGACATGGGGGCCTTCGTCTACCTGTCCGGCATCCTCAAGCGCTTCGCCCTCAAGCTGGGCAAGATCTGCAACGACCTGCGGCTGCTCTCCAGCGGGCCACGCACCGGTCTCGGCGAGATCGTCCTGCCCGCCGTGCAGCCCGGCTCGTCGATCATGCCGGGCAAGGTCAACCCGGTGATCCCCGAGGCGGTGAACCAGACGGTCTATCAGGTGATCGCCGGCGACCTGGCCGTGACCCTGGCCGCCGAGGCCGGCCAGCTCCAGCTCAATGCCATGGAGCCGCTGATCGTCTACAACCTGCTCAACGCCATGCGCATGCTGTGCGAAGCCTGCCATATGCTCCAGACGCGCTGCATCGAGGGCATCCAGGCCAATCGCGACCAGTGCGCCCGGCACGTGGAGACGAGCATCGGCATCGTCACCGCACTGGTCCCGCACATCGGCTACGCCAGTGCCTCGCGCCTCGCCAGGGCGGCGCTGCAGAACGCCACCACCCTCCGCGAGCAGGCCCTTGCCGAGGGACTGCTCGACGAGGCCCAGCTGGACCGCCTGCTGAGACCCCGGTCCATGCTGGCCCCGCACCTGGAGTCCTGACCATGCCGCGCCTGCTGATCCTCTACACCGGCGGCACCATCGGCATGCGGCCCTCCCCCGCCGGCTATGTGCCCGGCGAGGGCTTCGCCGCGCGGCTGGCGAGCCAGCTGGCGGCCCATAAGGTCATGCCGTTGGCATCGAATGGCGTGACCGAGGCCAAAACCTGCCGTATCGCCGAGGGGCTGGCCGGCCCATCCCCCTGCGCCTACATTGATGAGGGTATGCCCCTGAAAATGGAACGAGTCGAGGGTTCACCATGACTGCCATCGACATGAGCCTGGGTGATCACATCACCCTCAAGCAACTGTCCCACGCGCTGTCCCACGGCCTCTCGCCCATTGTCGAGGTCGAATCCCAGGACGGCATCTACATCGTGCGCTTCCACCATGCCAACGGGGTTTCGGAGCTGGCAGACGCCGACGGCAACACCTGGACCTTCCTCGGCACCGGCGAGATCCAGGACCTGCTGGGCGACCTGGGCCTGACCCATGGCGTACTGACCTGGGCCGACCAGTGCGGTGACGAGATGATCGGCGTGCCGGGCCATGCCATCACCCCCGACGAGCGGCTGACCTACGGCACGCGGATCGCCTTTCGCTCGTGACCTCCGCGGGCTAATGTAGACATGATGGATTGACCTGCCCCGCCTCAACGTCGTGGGTTACGTTGAGGTAGGGACCAGAACACAGAGCCACTATTGAGGGAGGCAGGTCATGAATCAGTCTAACGCAACTCAGCAATC